>DASZYL010000082.1:0-13467 GCA_035545385.1 Sphingomicrobium sp.
GTATCGGGCGTCAATATCCGAAGTTCGGACGCCTCAGCCGGGCCCGGGCAAAGCATTGCAAGCGCGCAGCCCAGAAGGGTCGCGCGGAGCTCTGCGAGGCGTCGAGCGGCACGGTGCATGGCCCCGCAAGACTAGGAAATCAGGGTTAAAATACTGGACACTAATGCGTGTTAGCGAGCGCCTGCGGATGCATTCGCCTTTAACGAAAAGGCGCGTGGCCTATCGCGGTTCGCCGACCCGCGGCGACCAGAGGATCGGCTGGTAGACGATCACGAACAGGATGAGGCCGAAGCCCCAGAATGCGCCCGCGACGTCGAGCATCACGGGATATGGCCCGAGGCCAAGGGATCCCGCGACCCTCACCAGGGCACCTATGGTGACGCAGGCATATGCGCCGACGGTCATTGGCGAGGCCTTGAGCTCGCGCGCCGTATGGCCAAGGCTGGCGCGGCTCATCACCGCGAGGATCATGGTGCTCATTGCGCCGGCGGTGAGCGCATGGACGCCCGCACTTCGCGGCACGTCGAATCCCGCGGTCGCGAGGCCGAGCAGGAACAGGCCGATCGGGATCCAGGCGTAACCGAGGTGAAGGACGAGAACGAGGGGATCCCTTGCCGTGCGATATCCGCTCCAGCGCGAGAGCCGAAGCGCCTGCGCCGCGGCAGCAAGAAGGAGCATGAGCCCGGTTAGGTGCTGATCGGGAAAAGCGAGCCAGAAAAGGAGCGCAAGAACGCTCGAAGCAATGACCACGAGGTCGAGGCCCTGCGGCTGCGTCGGAAGCCCGCTCGTCATCTTCTGTTTCACCATCCAGTTCCTGGTGAATGACGGGATGATCCTCCCGCCGATGAGCGAGATCATGATGATCACCAGCGCGATTGCTGCCCTCCAGCCGACGTCGCCGGAAACGAGGCCTGCGGCCTGCGCATAATCGGCGGCGTCGGAAAGGCCGAACAGGAGGACGAGGCCGACGATCGGCAGGTTGCGGTTCTTGCTTGCGACGACCTCGCGGGCGGCAAGGAGCGCAAGCGACAAATAGAGGCCAACATCGAGGATCGCGGCGGGCCAGAAGCCGATGAGCGATGAAAAGAGGACCGCGAGCCTCGCTCCGGCCCAAAGACCGAAGAGTGAGAGCAAGGGCCGGCCCGCGATCGGGAGCCGGCCCGTCCAGTTCGGGATTGCAGTCAGGAGAAAACCCGAAACCGCCGCACCGACGAAGCCGAACAGCATCTCGTGGCGGTGCCAGGCGACCGCGTCGAAGCGGGTCGGAAGGCTGATCGCCCCGCCAAGGACGAGGAGCCAGAGCAGGATTGCGACCACGGCCCAGGTGGCGGCGCCGAGGAAGAAGGGCCTGAACCCGCCGCGGAGGAACGGATGCGAAGCCGCCATGCGACGCTTTCGAAGGGCGAGCATCTGCTCGCCCCGAGTGACATTCGGCCGTTCAGGATCAATCACTTCAACACGTCACTCCGCCGGGACCGCGGCCGGGCTTGCAAGGGGTTCCGATTTGCCGCCGCGCGGACGGCCGAGCTTCACCAGGAAGTCCCAGCCCATGATCAGCGCGCCGGCCGAGAAGACGACGTCACCGGGAAGCCGCATCCACTGCCAGAAGAGGGTCTGGTCGTAGAAGGCCTGGCTCCTCGCCCAGGCCAGGCCGTGCTCGTAGACAGCGTTGAGCTGCGGCCAGCCGATCGGGAAGAAGTGGAGGAAGATCCACATCACGAGCCCGACATTGTAGCACCAGAAGGCGATCCGGCCCGGCTTCTCGTTGAAGTCAGCGTTGGGTCCTGCCCGATAGCGCAGGCAGAAATAGATGAGGCCGAGCGCGAGCAGGCCGAAGGCGCCGAACAGCGAGGTGTGCGCATGGTTCAAGGTGAGGAAGGTGCCATGCTCGTAATAGTTGACGAGCGGAGCATTGAGCGTGCCGCCGCCAAAGACGCCTGCCCCGACGAAGTTCCAGAAGGCGGACCCCAGGATGTAGAGATAGGCGAGCCCATAATCGAATGACGCGCCCGCGCCCTTGATGAGGCGGTGCTGGGTGATCGCCTCGAGGATGAGGAGGACGAGCGGCAGCACCTCGATGAACGAGAACATCGTTCCGAGCGGAACCCACATGCTCGGCCCGCCTGCCCAATAGAGATGGTGTCCGGTTCCGAGCACTCCTCCCATGAAGATGAGGATGAGCTCGAGGTAGACCGAGCGCTCGGCGAGCTTTCTCGACACCAGCCCGAGCGACATCAGGAGGTAGGCGCTCATCGCGACGGCGAAGAATTCGAACGACTGCTCGACCCAGAGATGGACGACCCACCAGCGCCAGAAATCGGTGAGCGTGAAGCTCTTCTCGATCCCCGTCAGCGGGATCATCCCGAAGACATAGAGGATGGCGACGTTGATCGTTGCCGCCCAGATGAGATGCTCGAGCCGGATTCTTCCCGTCCAGAATTGCCGGGTCGCCTCGGCGAGGGTCTCCCTCGTCGGCCACAGCGCCCGGAACATGAGGCCGCTCCAGCTGAGCAATGCGACGAAGAAGAGGATCTGCCAGAAACGCCCGAGCTGGATGTAGGAGAGGCCCTGGTTTCCGAACCAGAACCAGCCTTTGTCGATCACTCCCTGGATTCCGAGATAATTGCCGGTGAGCGCTGCAGCGACGACGAACAGCGAGACCCAGAAGAGGAGGTCGACGAGGAAGCCCTGGCCCTTGGCCTCGCGTCCGCCGGCAATCGCGGGAGCGATGAAGAGGCCGCTCGCGATCCATCCGAGCCCGATCCAGATGATCGGCGCCTGGAGGTGGAAGCTCCTCAGGAAATTGAAGGGGAGGATGTAGTTCAGCTGGACCCCGTAGAAGGTTTCCCGGTCATAATAGGAATGGGCCATGATCGCGCCCGCGCCCTGTGACGCGAGGAACACGAGGGCGACGACGAGGAAATATTTGCCGGTCTTGACCTGGCTCGGGGTCAGCGCCTGGTAGAATGCGAGCCCGCGTTCCGCCGGCTCGTCGTCGGGATGATCGAGATAGGCCCGGTAGAGCCACAGCACGAACCCCATGGCGAAAAAGGTGAAGCAGAAGCTGATCCAGGTCCACTGGAAGGTGTTGGTCGTCGGAGTGTTCCCGACGCTCGGCTCATAGGGCCAGTTCTCCGTCCACGACGTGGTCGGTTGCCCGGGCCTTCGGGCGACCGTGGTGATCGCCGAATAGATGATGAAATCCGCGGTTTGAGCGCGGAGCACCGGGTCGAGGCTCTTTGCCGGAACCCACCCCGCCGAGAGGTTGGTGGTGTTGAGCTTGGTCGAGAGTTCGCCCTGCAACTGGCGGACCGCGCCTGCAACCGCGTCCGGAAGGACCACCCTCTCCTGCGTGAGATCGATAGCCTGGAGCTGCTTTTGCATCTCGGCTGACCCAACCGCGTCGGCGATTGCCTCGGAAGGAGAACCCGCGCCGGGCGTGGTCGGGAGCGGCGGGGTTCCCTGAGGGCCGGTTGCTGCAAGCGACTTGTTGGCGGGCGCCATGGTGCCCGGAGGAGTGCTCGATGAGCCGGCGAGACCCTGCTTGGTGAGAACTCCGAGCCGTGCGAGCGTCGAGGCGGTATAGTCCTCCCCGAAATAGGACCCCATGCCGTAGATGCTGCCGTAATCCATGAGGTCGGCTTTCTGGAAGCCGCCCTTGCCGGCCGCGATATCGTCCGCGGTCATGATCACCGCGCCCGAGCTGTCGGTGAATAGCTCGGGATGCGGGGGCGCCTTTTCGTAGGTCAGCACCGTCGCCCAGGCGAGAAGTGCAAAGCAGATGATTGCGACGACCAGCAGGACCCACTTGAGGATATTGCTGACGGGATCGTTGGACGTTTGGCTTGGGTTCTTGTCCTGCACGAGCCGGCTCCCCTATTCTCCTAAGACGGCCACCTTCCCCGCGCTATGTGGCCCGGACGGCTTGCGCTGCGCAAGTTTCCTGTTGTTCAGCGTGGAGCCGCAAGGCGACGATCGTTCGCGGCCCCGCGTCCGGTGAGGGCCTCGTCATGACCCTCGGGATCGAGATGGAGCCCGGATCTATCGCAAGCCCGGCCGGCCCGGATGAGCGAACGGTATCTTTGGGCGAGTTCGAGATGCACCCTTCGAACGCGCATGTTCTTCGCACTTTTCGCGGCCTCCTCTTCGGCGCAGGCACGCGAATGGAAATAATCGAGGTCGCTTTCGACAGGAGCGACCATCGCCGGGGGCAGGCGATTGCAGTCATGATCCCGGGCGGATTGCGCCGAAGGAGAAGCATGAAGGGCGCGCGTTCTTGCGTTCGAAGCGAGCGAGGCGAAGCTCGCGTTCAATGCCTCGTGATGACCGAAGCGCTCAGCCATCTTTTCGAAGCGTTTTGCCTCGTCGAGCCATTGATCCGCCGTCCGGCCATCCCAGCCCCACTGCAGTGCGTTCATTTCTTTCCTCCCGCGAGCCTGGTTGTGATCAGCTCAGCGACGCGATCGTCGCGACCGCGATGCCGAAACACAGGATGAGGAATGGAAGTAGGAGGACGAGGATGGTGGCCTCGCCCGAGCTGGAGCGCCCCGTCGCGGTCATGATCCCGCGGTGGCCGAAGTCGAAGAGACTGAGCGGCTTGGTCCGGTTTTCCCTGGGTCCCTGCGCGGGAAAGAGCGCGGGAACCGCGAAGAAGGCCGCGATGAAAGCGAAGATCACTCCATAGACGACTGCCATGTGTCCGCCCCTGAAGGCGGAACTCAGCACTGCGACGAACCCGGCGAACATGATCGCCATCGCGACGTAGAGCGGGGTCGGAAGTTCGAAGTTCTGGTCTTCGCAGGCGCGCTTGGCGGGGGCGGCGACGATCTCGTCGCGGACAGAAAGCTGTTCTCTTGCTTGGCGACGACTCATCTGGCGATCCTCACGAAATACTGGTGCACTTCGGATGCCAGCCGCCAGCGAGCGGCTATATTCGTATTTTTACGTAAAGGCCTCGATCACCCCGCCTCGAAGCGCCGTCGGAAGCTCGGGCGGAAGGCTATTTACCTCGCGCCGGGCCTTCCGACCGGCGCGCGGGATCACGATTGCTTGAGCCGTTCCATCCCATGTTCGATCGCCGAGAGCAGAAGCGCCTTTTCGAACGGCTTCTCGATGAAATCGATCGCTCCTGCCTCCAGTGCACGAACCGCGAGCGCGACATCGCCGTGTCCGGTCATGAGGACGATGGGAAGAGTGACCCCTTTTTCCTTCAGCGCGGCCTGGACCTCGAGGCCGTTCATGCCGGGCATCCGGACGTCGAGAAGGATGCAGCCGGTTTCGAGACTGGACGCGATCTTCAGGATTTCGGCGCCGTTCTCGTAGGTGCGGACCTCGTATCCGGAAGTCCTCAGCGCGAAGCCGACGGAGCGCCGGATCGATTCGTCGTCGTCGACGAGATGAACGAGGGTCTTTCCCCCTTCGCTCATGGCTTCGGCTCTGCACTCGGCACGGTGAAATGAAAGGCCGTGCCCCCCGTCGGCCCGGGTTCGAACCAGATGCGGCCGCCGTGCGCTTCGATGATGGTCCTGCAGATCGAAAGCCCGATGCCCATTCCGTTCTGCTTGGAGGTCACGAACGGCTGGAAGAGCTGGGCAGCGATCGAATCGCTGATCCCCGTGCCGGTATCCTCGATCCTGACCTCGACGAAGTCCCTGCCGTCGCGTGCCGTCGACAGGGCGAGGCAACGGGTTTGCGAGTCCATCATGGCGTCTATGGCGTTGCGGATGAGATTGACGAGAACCTGCTGGATCTGGATTCGATCGACGAGCACGCTGTCGGCCGATGGATCGAGATTCAGCTGGACGTCGATGCCATGTTCGCGCGAACCGACCAGGGCGAGGGCATTGGCCTCGTTGATGAGGCGCTGAAGGCTCTCGATGTGCCGCTCTGTCTCACCGGTGCTCATGAAATCGCGAAGTCGACGGACAATCTGGCCGGCGCGGATGGCCTGCTTCGCGGCCTCGTCGAGAGCCTCCTTCACCATCTCGAGAGTGTCGCGGTCGGGATCCTTGTCGAGGAGGTCGCGAGCGCTTTCGCAGTAGCTCGCGACCGCCGTCAGGGGCTGGTTGAGCTCGTGCGCCAGCGATGATGCGAGCGTTCCCATTTCACTCACCCTCCCGACATGGGCGAGCTCGGACTGGAGGTCCTGCAATCGCAGGAGGGTTTGTTGCCGTTCGGTGAGGTCGCGGATGAACCCGGTGAAGATCCGCCGATCGCCGAGCCAGGCTTCCCCGACCGAGAGTTCGATCGGGAACGTGCGGCCGTCGCGATGGAGAGCAGTGGTGACCCGGCCCACGCCGATGATCTTGCGCTTGCCGGTCGTAAGATAATTGACGAGGTACTGGTCGTGCCGCTCGCGATCGGGCGAGGGCATCAGGATCTTGACGTTGTGGTCGATGACGTCGGCCTCTCGATAGCCGAACATCTTCTCGGCGGCCGCGCTGAACGACAGGATCGTGCCCTTCTCGTCGATGACGACCATCGCGTCGGGGACGGTCGCGAGGATCGAGCGCAGGTGCGCTTCGGCCTCGGCGCTCGGTTCAAAGGTCGGCTGGTCCATCAGTCCCGGCATAGCAGTGGGTGGAATGAAAGGCAGCTTGTTGGGCCCGAGGCAATTAAGCAAACATACTTATCCAAGGCTGTCCGCCGGACGACTACATTCGGGACGATGAGAAAAGTCTGCCCCGACAAGGAGATCAACATTCCGGACGATACGTCCGCGGACCTGAAGCGTCGGCTCGCCCGCTATCGCAAAAGGGTCGAGGCCGAAGGACGAAACCGCTCGGTCGAACTCCTCGACCGGGCGATCAGGGATGCCGCCCGCGACACCGAATCCCACTCCTGAATTCAGGTGAGGGGTTTTAGCGCCCTCCCGAAACCCCAGTCATCGTCACGCGCAGCCGTCATTTGCGTGAGACCTCCCGGGCCAACGGTCAGCAGATCGGCGTGGCCGAATCCCTTCGAATAATCGAGGATGGTGATGATCTCGGGGTTGGCTCGCATCACCGCCGAGTGCCCAGGCTCGGGTCGTTCGAGCCGGCTGAGGCCGGGATGGCGTTCAAGGAGCAGCTTGACCGCGCGCTCCTTCTGCTTTGGATCACGGACCTCCGATGCCCGGGCAGCGATCGAAACCGAACGGATCATCGAGGGATCCTGAACGTCCTCGCCGATAACGATCGAGACACGATCATCGCGCTCGATGTTCGCGAACTTCTGGCTCTCCCGTGAGATGATGAAATAGATGAGGATGTCCTCGTTCGCGTAGCTGACCATCGTGGCCTGGGGCCAGCCGTCGGGACGCAACGTCGCGATCGCCATCAGGCGATTGCTGCCAAGAATGTCGATCGCCTTGTCCTTCATCAGGCCATCTCTTCGTGCCCCGGGGGTTTGATTGACACTCCCGCGCCGCAACGCCCACGGACTTGCGGCCGACGAGATCAACCGAGACCGAATGAATGGGTTCCTGCGTGGAGAAATCCAGTCAGCGGCTATCCCCGCTTGCCCAATTGGCGCGGGTGGAACCATACGCATTGCTACCTAGTGACACGCCGCCCGATCCCGAGGATGAGGGGTGTGCTGGGAAGGACAAGTTGAATGGAACAGCCGGCCTTACAGATCCTCAACGACAACAGGATCATGAGCATCGCGACTGTGAGGCCCGATGGATGGCCGCAATCGACGATCGTCGGCTATGCGAACGAAGGCTGGCGACTCTACTTCCTCGTTTATCGGACGAGCCAGAAATTCCATAACATCTCGCTCGACGACAGGATCTCCGTATCGATCGGCCACGAGCCGAGAGAGCTGCATGACATCAAGGCAGTCTACGCGGGGTGCAGGGCGCGTGAGCTGACAGAAACGAAAGAGAAGAGCCACGCATGGCAGCTCCTTGCCGCGCGGCACCCGAACCTCACCGACCTCGCGCCCCCGCAGGACGACGCGGTCGCAACCATGGTCGCCGAATGCCGCCACGTATCCGTTCTCGACTACAGCATCGGCCTCGGCCATTCGGAATCGCTGACGATCGAGGCAGTCTAGCCGGTCGCCAGGCCCTTCCCACCTGAGCACGGGTTTCCCCGGGCGCCACTAAGCGCTCGTTGAAGCCCTGCCTCACTCCCTCTAGCGGACCCCAATGAAGCCAAAGCTCCTTACGACCCTTGAAGATTATTCGTGGCGCGGGTTCGCCGGCGACACCCTCGCCGGAATCACGGTCGCGCTCGTCGCGCTTCCGCTCAGCATCGCGATTGCGATTGCGTCGGGGGCCTCACCCAAGGCCGGTCTCATCACCGCCATCATCGGCGGCTTCCTCATTTCTCTCCTTGGCGGAAGCAGGGTCCAGATCGGGGGCCCGACCGGCGCGTTCATCGTTGTCGTCGCCGGCGTCATCACCCAATATGGCTATGACGGGCTTCTCATTGCGACGCTTCTTGCCGGGCTCATCCTCGTCGCCGCAGGGCTGGCGAGGGCCGGGCGGTTCATCGCGCTGGTACCGGAACCCGTCATCGAAGGGTTCACTGTCGGGATTGCCCTCATCATCGCGGTCAGCCAGCTGAAGGACCTGCTCGGCATGTCGGCGGCGCACGTTCCCGCCGACCTGGTGCACGGACTGCCCGCCTTGTGGGGGGCACGCGGCGAGGCGAACTTCACGGCGTTCGTCGTCGGAGTCATCGCGATCGCTGGCATTGCGACGCTCCGACGGCTCGTTCCCTGGTTTCCAGGATCGCTCCTCGTCATCGCAATCGCTTCCGCGGCGGTCGCGAGACTCCACCTTCCCGTCGACACGATATACTCGCGCTTCGGCGAGCTTCCTTCCGGGTTGCCGGCTCCATCGATCCCGCATCTCAGCGTCGCGAGGATCAGCGAGCTCCTCCCTTCCGCCTTCGTCATTGCATTCCTGGCAGCCGTCGAATCCCTGCTTTCGGCGATCGTCGCGGACCGGATGATCGGGGGCACTCACAGGTCCGGCGCAGAGCTCCTGGCGCAGGGTGCTGCAAACATCGTCTCACCCTTGTTCGGTGGACTTCCGGCAACCGGGGCTATCGCCCGGACGGCGACGAACGTCCGTGCGGGTGGACGGACCCCGGTCGCGGGAATCGTCCACGCGGTCACCATCCTCGTCATCATGCTGCTCGCCTCCTCGCTCGCGGGCTACCTCGCGATGCCGGCGCTCGCCGGTCTGCTCATCGTCACCGCGTGGCTCATGAGCGAACCCAAGAGGTGGTCGGAGCGGATGGCGCTCGGGCCGGGCGACAAGACCCTGTTCTTCATGACGATGATCCTGACGGTCGTCAGCAATCTCACGATCGCGATCGCGGTCGGAACTGGCGCAGGACTCGCGCTTCGAATCCTCAGGAAGGACGTCGAACCCCACGAGTGGACACCGTCCGATCGTTCGAAGTTGTAGCGGAAAACTACTCGCCGGGGGAACGAGGGATTCTACCCCGTTTCCGGAGCCGTCAATCCAGCGCCTGCGCGACTGCATCGCGCAAGGCCGGCACGACTTCGGCGGCGAACCAGGGATTCTGGGCCGCCCAGTTCCGCGAGCGCCACGATGGATGCGGCAGTGGGAAATAGCGAGGGAGGTAGCTTTGGAAATCGCGCACCCTCTGCGCCATTGCGCCCTTCCCGAGCACATAGGACTGGGCATGGCTTCCGACGAGCAACGTCAGCCGCAATGCCGGCATTTCGGCGAGCAGTCGATGACGCCACAAGGAGGCGCATTCCGGGCGCGGCGGAGCATCGCCCCCATTCCTCGCCCGCCCCGGGTAGCAGAGTCCCATCGGGACGATCGCGACCTTCGCGGCATTGTAGAACTGCTCGTGCGACAGCCCCGTCCATTCGCGAAGCCGCTCCCCGGAGGCATCCGAAAATGGAATGCCCGAGGCGTGCGCCTTGCTGCCAGGTGCCTGGCTTGCAACCAGGAGCGTCGCCGTCGTCGATATCTGGAAGATCGGCCGCGGTCCGAGCGGCAGGGCATCCGCGCAGACTCTGCACGAGCGCACCTCCCCGGCCAGGACCTCGAGCGCCCTATCTCTCACTCGGCTGCCACTGACGTCGCATGGACATGGACGTTGTCACCGCAGTGAGCCTTGAGGCTCCGCCAGGTCCATTTCCGACAAGGCGATGAGCGAATGGGCGTAGCTTGCGCCGGCGCGCATTTCCGCGGCGACCCAGATCGCCTCCATGATCTCGGCCTCGGTCGCCCCGGCCCGAAGCGCTCCGCGGGTGTGCCCCCCGATGCAATAGGGACATTGGGTGACATGGGCGACGGCGACGGCGATCAGCTGCTTGGTCCTGGCCGGAAGTGCGCCGTCGGCGAACACCCGCTTGCTGAAGTCCGCGAACGCCGCTGCGATCTCGGGGGCAAGGTCGCGCCGCTTCCTCGAGAGTTCGGCGCTCGGTCGTGGGTAAAGCTCGTCCGACATCGTCATTCTCCCGAAGCGTCGCTCGATCCTTGCAGAAGGAGGCGCCGAAGAACGACCGCATCGTTGTGAGCCTCGTCATGTGCGGAATAGACGAGCGTGATCGGGCCTTTGCGTGCGAGTTCCCGAAGATGCGCGACGAGCTCGGGATGGGCACGGAGCTCTTCGGCATAGCGCCGCTGGAACTCGTCCCAGCGGCGAGGATCATGACCGAACCACTTGCGAAGCTTGGTGCTGGGCGCGATCTCCTTCAGCCACTCGTCGATGGCGGCGTCCGCCGTTGACCGGCCGCGCGGCCAAAGGCGGTCGACGAGGATCCGGCGACCGTCCTTTCGATCAGGCGCCTCATAGGCCCGCTTGAGCCGGATATTGGCCTCGTCGATGGTCTTGTCGCTGGTCATACCGGCTCTTCCTCGAGAGCATCAGCAGTCTCGTGCCGCGGGTCGCTTCGGCCCCTGATGCGTTTCTCAAACTCAAGCTCTGCTTCAAGGCCGGCGAGGTCTCTCTTCATGACTGCCACGGCGAGAGCTTCGCCTCTCCGCCGATAGGTGATGCTGCAATCGCGCTTTTCCAAGTCACCGTCGATGACCGCCTCGTCCCAGTCCTCGGCGTGACCGACATAGGCGATGGAGAGATCATGCTGTTCGGTCCAGAAGAAGGGAATTGCATCGAACTTCTCTTTCCGGCCCAGCATGTTGCGGGCCGCCGTCTGGCCTTGTCGTTCGGCGACGGCGAAATGTTCGACGCGGATAGGCTTGCCGCTGTGCGGGTCGGGCCAACGCGCAATGTCCCCCGCCGCGAATACATCCGGCGCGCTGGTCTGGAGCATTTGGTCGACCAGGATTCCCCGGTCGATCGCCAGGCCGGCGCGCTCTGCAAGGCCGGTTGCCGGGCGAACACCAATGCCGATCACGACCAGATCCGCAGCGATCTGCGTTCCGTCGCTGAGGATCACGGCTTCCTGATGGATCGCAGCCGCGGCCCGACCGAGATGGAAGGTCACTCCATGTTGCTCGTGCACCGACCGGATGAACGAGCCGAGCTCATCCCCCAACAGGCGAGCCATCGGGATGGCCTCGGGTCCCACGACATGGACCTCGATGCTGCGGGCACGAAGCGAAGAGGCGACTTCGAGACCGATGAAGCTCGCGCCGATGATCACCGCCGAATGCGCAGCCCTGGCGCCTTCGACGAGGGCGCGGCCGTCTTCGAGCGTCCGCAGGTAATGGACGTGCGGTCGTCCCGCACCAGGGATGCTCAGCCTGATGGGTTCCGCGCCCGTCGCGAGAAGTGCTGCCCCATAAGGATGGCAGGCGCCTCGCTCGAGCTCGACCTGGTGCCCGGCGGGATCGAGGCGGGTCACATAAGTGTTCAGCCGAACGTCGATGCCGTTGTCCCGGTAGAAATCGGCCGAGCGGAGGAGCGCCCATTCTTCGGGAGCCTTGCCGGCGAGATAGTCCTTGGAAAGGTTTGGTCGATCGCACGGCAAGGCGGTGTCGGAGCTGAACATCGTGATGGGTCCGTCGTAGCCCTCGCGGCGCAAGGTCTCCGCCGCCGCATTCCCGGCAGCCCCTCCGCCCACGATCACGATCGACGACGGCGAGGTAGCCCTCGCGACTGGCCGCGGCTCCCGGTCGAGCTTTTCCCGCGCGAAGACGACGCCGTCCCTGAGCTCGACACGCCAGCGCGGCAGGGGATCGAAGGCAGGAGCTCGAAGTGACTCACCGGTGCGCAGGCTGAAGCAGGCATGATGCCACGGGCAGCGGACTGTCTCGCCGTCGATCAGTCCCTTGCCCAGCGGTCCTCCATAGTGCGTACACGTCGCCCCAGTGGCAAAGAGCTCGGTACCGCGGCGGACGAGCAACGCGGCTTCACTGCCAACGTGACCTTCCAGCATACCGCCGTCCGGAATCGCCTGCAGATTGACGCCGGCGCGAAGATCCGGCCCTTCAACCGCTCCAGTGCCGCTGCTCATTCAATCCTCCGCAAGGCTAGTGCGCCTGGTTTCCGGACGACGATTGCCACGCGATCATTCGCCATCCGGCCTCATCCTTCCGCCAGATTGCGAGGCACCGGAACCGAAGCACCTGCTGCTCTCCCTCGAGGCGCGAATGCCCGACCATCACTCCGGCGAAGATGACGAGATTGTCGAGGACCCGGACGTCGGTCTCCCGGACATCGAAATCCTCGTCGTACGAGAGGCAGTTGGTGCGGATCTTTCGCAAATAGCTTGCCTTGTCGTCGATCTCGCCGGCGCTGTTCACGTAGATGAGCTGCTCATCGAGCAGGGGCTCAAGAGCGTCCGCGTCGTTCGCGCGCGTCATTTCGATGCGGCGATGCTCGAGTGCCCTGACCGCCTCGAGCTCGCTCGTTGCCACGTCGGTGATCAGCATTCGCTCGCTCCCTTCGCCAACGGGCCCTGGTTGCAGGTACGCGCAGAGATTGCGGGGATTGCTCCGCCCTCGTCAGCCCATCGATCGAGCTGACGCCATGGATCTTTCGCTTCTACCGGCTGCTCGTCGCGGACCGGGAACAGCAAGTCGAACGAGGTACCTTCACCAACCTTGCTCTCCACTCGGACAAAGCCGCCCGCCCGTTCCATCAAGGCATGGACCTGCGGAACGCCAAGGCCCGTTCCACGCTCTCCCTTCGTGGTGAAATAGGGATCGAAGATCCGGTCGAGGATTTCGGGGCGCATTCCCGTTCCGTGATCGCGAACCCGAACACGAAGATAATCGCACTGCTGCCCGAAACTCGCTCCCCGGATCGCAGCCGTGCTGATCCGGATCGCGCCGCCGTCGGGCATGGCGTCGCGGGCGTTGAAAACGAGGTTCAGAATGGCCGCGTTGAACCGCGGCGGGTCGACGAGGCAGGTTGGAAGATTGGCTGCAAGCGCGAGCTCGATCCTGAACCTTGAATCCGTGCCGTATTTGAGAAACGGTTCGAGCCGGCGGAGCAGCGCATTGATATCCTCGGGGCTTGTCGCGAGTTCCTGTCGGCTGGCGAATCCGAGCAGCCGCGAGGTCATCCTTTCCCCGCGCGCAAT
>DASZYL010000083.1:0-23023 GCA_035545385.1 Sphingomicrobium sp.
TCACAGGCGGTGCTTGCCAACCCGTCGGCCTTCTCGGCGATGATGGCCAATCCCAAGGCCTTCGCTGCACTTGCGGGCCAGCCGGCGGCGCTCGCGGCGCTATCGTCGAACCAGAAGGCCTGGGCGGCGCTCGCGGCGCAACCCAACCTCGCGGCGCTGATGGCGAACCCCAGCTTCTCCGCGGCGCTCAGCCAGGCGGGAGTCTCGCAGGCGGCTTCCCAGTCGCAAGCGAACTGACCCAAGCGGCTTGGGGGGGCCGTTGATCGGGGGAGAGTGGTTCAGCGGGCGCCGCGTCGCCTCTGCGGCAGCGGCGCTCGCGCTCTCCACCTGTGCCAGCGCCGCCTTCGCACAGACGCCCGCGAAACCCCCTCCACTTCCGCCGCCCGACGACACGAGCACGATCGTCGAGAAACCCGACGAGGCTCCCACCGAGCCTCAGGGCACGCCTCCTTCCGAACTGGCGCCAGCGCCTCCAACGAGGCCCGATGCGACCGAGCAGCAGGAGCCGAAGCACGTCCCCCAGGACGCATCCGGCTTTCACCTCTCGACGCTCGAGACCAAGGACCTCACGCTTCTCTATATCGACCCCATCCAGACCTATCTGACGCCCTACATCGCGCGCGCCTTCGAGAACTCGCTGGCTTTCCACGAGAAGAACCTGAACTGGAAGCCGTGGGAGCCGGTGACGATCCTGCTCAAGGATTTCGCGGACTACGGCAATGCCGCGGCACTGGGGTCGCCAAGCGACATGGTCCTCCTCGACGTCGCGCCGCTGTCGCTCTCGATGGAGGCCTTCTCGCCTGGCGAGCGCTTCTTCACGCTCATGAATCACGAGCTCACCCACGTCGGAACGATCGACGTCTGGAACTCGCGCGATTCCCGCTGGCGCCATTTCTTGGGCGGAAAGCCCGTCCCGCTTCAGAAGCACCCGGTCTCGATCCTCTACAATTACATGACGAGCCCAAGGAACCTCTCGCCTCGCTGGTACATGGAAGGAAGCGCGGTGTTCATGGAGACCTGGATGGCCGGGGGGCTCGGGCGTGCCCAGGGCGCTTACGACGAGATGGTCTGGCGCGCGAAGATCCACGACCACACCAGGATCTTCTCGCCCCTCGGGCTCGAGAGCGAGGGCACCCAGGTCGACTTCCAGGTGGGCGCCAACTCCTATCTCTACGGCACCCGGTTCATGTCCTATCTCGCTCTCACCTACGGGCCTCAAAAGCTGGTCGAATGGCTTTCGAGACCGGAGGATTCGAAGGCCTTCTACGCAAGCCAGTTCCGCCACGTTTTCGGCAAGAGGCTCGATGACGCCTGGGACGAATGGCTGGCGTCCGAAAAGAGGTTCCAGGAACGGAATCTCGCCGAGATCGCAAAATATCCGCTGACCGAACCGAAACACTTGAGCCCGCGCGGTCTGGGCTCGATGTCGCGCGGCTTCATCGACGAGAAGACGAACAGCCTCGTTGCCGCCTTCCGCTGGCCGGGAAAGATCGGCTTCCTCGGCAAGATGGATCTCGCCACCGGCAAGATCACGCATCTCACCGATCTCGACGGGATGATGCTTTACAAGGTGACGAGCGTCGCATTCGATCCGTCGACCCGGACCGCTTTCTACACCAACCAGAACTACGCCTATCGCGACATCAACGCGATCGACATCGACACCGGAAAGAAGCGCCGCCTATTGACCGACGCGCGTATCGGAGACCTCGCCTTCGATCGTGCCGACAATAGCCTGTGGGGCATCCGCCACCAGAATGGCTTCGTCACCCTGGTCCGGATCCCGCCGCCCTACACGAGCTTCAACCAGGTCAAGACCTTCCGCTACGGCGAGATCGTCTTCGATCTCGACGTCTCCCCCGACGGCCAGCTCATCTCGGGCTCCTATGGCGGTGTCGACGGCAAGCAGTCGGTGAAGGTCTGGAGGGTCAGCGACCTCGAAGAGGGCAATGCCGACGATCCCGTCGCGACCCTGTCGCTGCCGCCGTCCGTGCCGGAGATGTTCACCTTCACTCCGGACGGCAAAGCGCTTCTCGGCAATTCTTATTATACCGGCGTTTCGAACATTTACCGGCTCGATATCGCCAGCGGCAAATGGGACGTGCTGAGCAACGCGGCTACGGGCTTCTTCCGTCCCCAACTCCGGGCCGACGGATCGCTCCTCGTTTATGATTACACGGGCGACGGCTTCAACCCGTCGGTCATCGAGCCCAGGGTGCAGCAGGATCTCGCGAGCATCCGCTTCCTCGGCAACGAGGTCGTCAATGCCCATCCCGAGCTCAAGCAATGGGGCGTGGGTTCGCCTTCGAAAATCCCGCTCGATGAGCTCGTCACCAATCGCGGCACCTATGATCCGTTCAGGCGGATGCGCGTCGATGCCCATTACCCGATGCTCCAGGGCTACGATCAGAAGGCAGCCCTTGGCTATTTCATCCATGTCGCCGATCCGCTGCAGTTCCGACAGTTCAGCGCGGACATTTCGGTGTCGCCCTACAAGGTCCATGGCGGCGAGCGCCTGCACCTCGATGCCGAGTACCAGACCCCGAACTGGAAGCTCACCTACTGGCACAATCTCGCCGACGTCTACGACCTCTTCGGACCGGTCCTGAGGAGCCGGAAGGGCGATGCGGGGATCATCAACTATACGAGGCCCCTCATCTACGACCCGCCTCGGCAGCTCGACGTCTTCGGCTCCGTTGCCGCCTATTTCGGGCTGGATCAGTTGCCTGGCGCCCAGAATATTCTTGGCCCCAAGAACCTGCGCTCGGGCGAGATCGGCCTCAAATATACCAACAGCACCAAGGCGCTCGGCGGAGTCGACCATGAAAAGGGTGTCGATGCCCGGATCGCCCTGGGTACCGACCAGGCCGAGGGACATTTCTATCCCCGGATCTACGGCGGCATCGACGTGGGAACGGCCCTCCCCTGGGCCAACAGCTCGGTCTGGCTCTATACCCATGCCGGCGTCGTCGGCGGCCAGCACGAGAACCCGCTCGGCGCCTATTATTTCGGCTCCTTCCGGAACAATTACGTCGATAACCGGCCCGAGAAACGGTACCGCGAGATGGAATCCTTTCCAGGTTTCGAGATCGACGAGATCGCCGCGCGCAAGTTCGGGCGAGTGACGGGTGAGGTGAACCTTCCGCCCGTCCGATTCGCGGAAGTCGGAACCCCGGCCTTTTACCTGAGCTACATCCGCCCTGCCCTGTTCGCGGGCGCGATGGCGACACAGGACCAGCAGCGGGACGGCCATCGTTATTATGACATCGGCGCGCAGCTCGACCTCAACTTCACGATTGCGCTTCGGCTCCCAATGGTCTTGTCTGTTGGAGCCGCGGGCGGATGGGCGGACGGAAACTATCGGAAGACCGAGTGGCTTGCTTCACTGAAAATCATGTAGCGTCATGCCCCTGTTACTGACCGAAGCCGCTCACTGGGCGCTCGCCCTCGTGCCCGTGCTGGCCCTCCTTGGCGTGTTCGTCTGGCTCGACGCGTTCAAGTTGATGAACTTGCGCGAGGTGATGGTCCTGCTCCTTCTCGGAGGTCTCGGCGCCGGGCTCGTCTGGCCCGTCAGCGGAAGCCTTCTCGACACCCTCCCCATCGGCTTTTCCAACTACAGCCGCTTCGTTGCTCCCTGGATCGAGGAAGCGGTGAAGGCGGCCGTGATCATCGGCCTCTTCCGGATGAACCGGATTGGCTACAAGCTCGACGCGGTGATCTCGGGCTTCGCGATCGGCGCCGGCTTCTCGGTCGTAGAGAACATCCTCTACCTCGTCCGCTTCCCCGACTATGGCGCCGGGACTTGGCTGGTGCGCGGCGTCGGAACCGCGGTCATGCATGGAACGACACTGGCGGTTCTGGCGGCGATCGCGCACGAGCTCGCCGAGCGCGAGAACCGGGAGGCGGCAAGCGATTTCGATTTCCGTCTCTGGTGGTTCCTTCCGGGCTATTTGATCGCGGTCGCGCTCCACACCCTCTTCAACCAGTTTCCCGACCGCCCGCTGGTGTCCATGCTGGGAGCGATCTTCGTTGCTCCGCTGGCGCTCATTGGGATCTTCTATTTCGGCACTGCCGAAGCCGAGAGATGGCTGACGAGCGAGCGCGCCGAGCACCGTGCCCAGGTCGAGGCGCTTCGCGCAGGGAAATGGCCCGACAGCGTCGCCGGGAGAAGAATCGCCGCGCTCGCAGACCGGGTCGGCCCCGAAGCTGCAAAGCGAATGCGCCGCTATTGGGAGCTCCAGGCCTGGCTCATTGCCGAGGCCGAGGAAACGATGCTGGAGGAAGAGGCCGGGGACGCCGAGTTCGATGAGTCCGAAATCCGTTCGGCGCTCGCCGAGCTCGCGGGTTTGAAGCGGGCTCTTGGAAAAAGTTCGTTCGCTGCGATGAATGCACTCCTCCCTTTCAGCCGCAACGACTATTGGGAATTATCGGAACTCAGGCAGCGGCTCGGCCGATCCTGAAAGTCTCGCTTACCATTTGTTAACCATTTGCGTCGCACTCCCCTCGGGACAGGAGACACGCTCGTGTCGGGATTCGCGCACTTCGAAGATCGGCCTCAGGAAGGTGAGCGCCGCCGCGCCCCAAGAAGGGTCATGCGGCTTGGACTTGGCGCTGGGGGTGAGGCCGTCACCGTCCGCGACATCTCGCTAACGGGAATGTTGCTCGAAACCTCGGCGGCGATGCTCGTCGGCGCAGGCTTCGAGGTCGAGCTCCCTCACGCCGGCACGGTCTGGGCGGTGGTCGTCTGGAACAGCGGTGAATTCTACGGCTGCGAATTCGAGCATCCGATCTCGGTCGCCGCGGTAAGCGCGGCCCGCCTCCAGAGCGAGCCATCGACGCCCGAGACCGCGGGGGTAAAGCCACCCGATCCGCTTTCCGAGCTTCGCGCCCTCAATGCCGAGGTCGAGGAGATCTCGGCGAGGCTCGACCGAGCGATCGACCGCCTCAGCGGGAAATAGCCCCTCCCCTCCACCGCTCGAGAACGAGCGGGCCATAGTCGCCGCTTGGGAGAGTGCTGGCGATGCGCTAAAGAGCGCCTCGGGAAAGGCAGCGTAACTGGAGGCGCGGATGCCCGAATATGTGATCGAACGCGAAATGCCCGGCGTGGGCCAGCTTGCCGCCGACGACCTCAAGCAGGCCTCGCAGACTTCATGCTCGGTACTGCGCGACCTCGGACCGCAGATTCAATGGGTCCACAGCTACGTCACCGACAACAAGATCTACTGCATCTATCGAGCCCCGAACGAGGACATCATCCGGGAGCATGCAAAGCTCGGAGGATTCCCGGCGAACAAGATCTCGCAGGTCCGCACGACGATCAATCCGACCACCGCCGAGTAACCCAAGACTCTCCGCCAGACTCCTGATATTCAAGAGTGAAAGCAGGGGTTGAGGGGCCAAGCCCTGATGGCGGATGTTTTCGTGTCTTATGCGCGAAGTGACGAGAAGGCGGCGGAGCGCGTTGCCGAGGCGCTTTGCGCCGAGGGATTTCGTGCCTGGCGCGACGACCAGCTGCCAGCGCACCGGACCTATGCCGACGTCATCGAGGAGCGCCTGAAGTCAGCTTCGGCCGTCGTCGTCCTGTGGTCGGCCGAGGCCGCAAGATCGCAGTGGGTCCGGGCCGAGGCAGACACGGCTCGGACCGCGGGAACTCTGGTCCAGGCGGTGCTGGACGGAACCATTCCGCCGCTTCCCTTCAACCAGATCCAGTGCGCGGACCTGCGCGGCTGGGAGGGCGAAGCCGATGCGCCCGGCTGGCGCAAGCTCAAGGACAGTGTCCACACTCTTGTCGGACCGGTTGAAAGACAGGCGGGCCAGCAACGAAGCGTTCGCCAGCTCTCGATCTGCGTCCTTCCGTTCCAGAACATGAGCGGGGATGCCGAGCAGGAATATTTCAGCGACGGAATCAGCGAGGACATCACGACCGATCTCTCGAAGATCTCGGCGCTTGGAGTGTGCGCCAGGAACACGGCCTTCACCTTCAAGGGCCAGTCGGTCGATGTCTGCGAGGTTGCGAGGAAGCTCGGCGTCAGCCACGTCCTCGAGGGAAGCGTGCGGAAAGCTGGCGGAAGGGTCCGAATCACCGCGCAGCTGATCGATGGCGCGACCGGCGACCATCTATGGGCCGACCGCTACGACCGCGATCTCACCGACATCTTCGCGATCCAGGACGAGATCTCGAAAGCGATCGTCGACGCGCTCAAGGTGAAGCTTCTCCCCGAGGAGAAGAAGGCGCTCGAGCGACGCGGGACAAACATCGCGGAGGCCTACAATTTCTACCTCCTCGCGCGGCAATATTGGATCACCGGGAACCACGGCGATCCGCGGCGCGAGGAGCGGGTGATGCGCATCTGCAGCCGCGCCGTCGAGATCGATCCTTATTACGCGGACGCATGGGCGCTGCTCGCGATTGCCCAGTCCAACCTGCGCTACGGCTTCGGCTATGAAGTCGACGACGGCTGGGCGGCGGCGCATGCTGCCCTCGCCATCGATCCCACGATCGCTGAGGCCCATTGCGCCATGGCGAGGCGCCTCGAGGAGAAAGGATGTGAAGAGGAGGCCTTTGCCGAACTCCAGAAGGGACTTCGCCTCAATCCCGATTCCTGGGAGCTCAACAAGGCGCTCGCCAATTTTTTCATCAGCCGTGGGAAAGTCGCCGAAGCAACGCCGCATTTCGAAAAGGCGGCTCTCGTGATGGAAAGCGACTATCACGCCTGGGGCATGCTCACGACCTGCCGATATGCCCTCGACGACAAGGAGGGGGTCCTTCAATCGGCGAAGGTCACCTTGCAGCAGGTCGAACAGGTCCTCTCGCGCGACCCGAGCAATGGAGCCGCGATCAGCTTCGGGGTCCACGCTCTTGCCGTACTCGGTGAGCGCGAACGCGCCAGGGAATGGATGGAGCGAGCGCTCCTCATTGATCCCGACAACCTCAACATGCGCTACAATTTCGCCTGCGCGATGGCGCGCGACCTCGACGATCCCGAGGGGGCGTTGAAGATGCTGGAATCATCCATATCGAGGCTTCGGGGCTCGATCGGCAATCTCGAATTCGATCCGGACCTCGCGAGCATTCGCGACGATCCGCGCTTTCACAAGATCCTTGCGGATGCGAAGCAACGCCTCGGCAACGGCAGCCAAGCCGCGGCTCTTCGCCGCGCCAGTTCGACTGGCTCCTGACAGCGCGCTAGTCTCTGGGAAACGCTCGAATGACTCCGCTAAGCCTCCAGCTCGGCGCCGGCATTGCCGCAGGCCTGATGATCGGCATCGAGCGAGGCTGGCGCCTCCGTCGCGAAAAAGCCGGCACCCGGGTCGCGGGCGTCAGGACATACACCCTCCTCGGAACGGGGGGCGCCCTCGGCGGTGTCCTCGGCCAGGTCGTCCATCCGGTCCTCGCCGCGATCATCGCGACCGGGCTCATCGGGATGCTCGCGCTCGCATTCGCACGCGACACCGACCGCAAGGATGCGACGGGCATCGTCGCTGCCATCGTCGCCGTCGCTCTCGGCCTCCTTGCGGGAGCCGGCCAGCCGGCGCTCGCAGTTGCATGTTCAGCGGTGGTCACCCTCATCCTTGCCACCCGCACCGAATCCCATCGCTTCGTCGACAGGCTCAACACGACGGACGTCCAGGCGTTCGCCCGCTTCGCCGTCATCGCAGCCGCCGTGCTTCCCTTTCTTCCCAACAGGAATATCGGCCCGCTGGCTTCGTGGAACCCGTTCCAGCTATGGCTCATCGTCGTCCTGATCACGGGATTTTCATTCCTCGGCTACATCGCGAACCGGACGATCGGCGAACGCCGCGGAGTCCTTGCGACCGCAGTGATCGGTGGGGCCTATTCCTCGACGGCGGTCACGGCGTCCTTCGCTCAACGGATCGGGGCCGGCGAGCAGGGACCGCTGACGGCCGGGATCCTCATTGCAACTGCGGTCATGTACGTGAGGGTCGACCTCCTTGTCGGCATTCTCTCGCCCTCGACCCTTCTTCCGTTCATGATCATTACCGGCCCGGCAGCGGTGATCGCGGCGCTTGCGGCTTTCTTCGCGTGGATCCGCTCATCGGACTCGGCCGAGTGCAAGGGGCAAACGCTCAAGAATCCGATCGCCGTCCTGCCCGCAATCGGCTTTGTCGCGATCGTCGCAGTAGGCGCGGTCGCGACGCGCTGGGCGCAGCAGGATTTCGGGCAGTCCGGTGCTGCGGCGTCCTTGTTCATCACGGGCACGTTCAACATCGATGCAGCGATCGTTACCTTGTCCGGCCTTCCTCCCCAGACGCTCGACCGCGAGCTCGCGGCGCTCGCGCTTGCCGGAACGATCATTGCCAACACGGCGCTCAAGATGTTCGTTGCTGGGCTTTATGCGCGCTCGCGCAGCCTGGGATCGCTGATCGGACTGGGTGCGAGCACGCTTGCAATCACGGCCGCAGTCGGGATCGGGCTTCTGCGCCACTTCGCCATTTCCTGATCCTCGAAGAGAATGAGAAATCCCGTCCCTGCATGTGATCGGCTCGAACAGGCTTTGGCTCGCATCCTTGATCCTTCGGGCGAGGGCAGCCGAACGTTCCTCAGCCTTTACCGCGAGAGCGCCGAACAAGCGGCCACGGCTGCCGACCGGCGTTCTCGCGACGGCACGACCCTCGGACCGCTCGACGGTGCGATCGTCAGCATCAAGGACCTCTTCGACGTCGCCGGCGAAAGGACGCGCGCAGGCTCGATCGCGCTCGACGACGCTTTGCCCGCAAGAGAGGACGCCCCGATCGTTCGAGGGCTCCGCGATGCCGGTGCCATCATCATCGGCAAGACCAACATGTCGGAGTTCGCGTTCACCGGCGTCGGAGCCAATCCGCATTACGGGACTCCGGGCAATCCTGCCGATCGCTCGCGGGTTCCCGGAGGCTCTTCGTCCGGGGCGGCCGTCGCCGTCGCCGACGGCATGTGCGAAATTTCGATAGGAACGGATACTGGCGGGTCGACCCGAATCCCGGCCGCCCTGTGCGGCGTAGTTGGCTACAAGCCGACGAAGGAGCGGATCTCGACCCGAGGGGCGTTCCCTCTCTCTCCGACCCTCGATTCGGTGGGGCCGCTGGGGCATAGCGTCGAGGCCTGCGCTCTTGCGGATAGCGTCCTCGCCGGAGAGCGGCCATGGGACCTGGAGAGGCCCACCCTCCAAGAGCTCAAACTGGCGGTTCCGCAAGGGCCTGTCCTTGAGGATCTCGATGAAGTCGTGGCGCCCCGCTTCGAGTCCTCAATCGGCCTCATCAGCCGCGCGGGTGCGCGGATCGTCGACCTCGAATTGCCAGTCCTTGAACGAATGAACGACGTCCAATCGGTTGCGACGATCGCGACGGTCGAGGCCTACCGGATCCATCATCGCCGAATCGCGGAGCGCGGATCGGATTATGATCCGATTGTCCGTTCGCGGATCGAAACCGGAAGCGCGGTTTCCACCGACGCTTTTCTGGGCATGCTCAAGGCCCGGAGCGAACTGGTGGCCGCGATGGATCTGGCGCTCGTTGGAGTAGACGCGCTCATCTACCCGACAACACCGATCGTTGCGCCGACCTTTGAGGACATCTCCGCGACGAAGGGCTTCAACGCCAATAATCGGCTGTTGCTTCGCAACACTGCGATCGCAAACTTCTTCGACCTCTGCGCGATCTCGCTTCCCATGCGAGGACCGGGCGCACTCCCGGCGGGCCTCATGATTGTCGGGCGTCACGGAACGGACAGGCAATTGTTTCGAATTGCCGCCGCTATCGAGATGCTGCTTTCCGGGTGATCAGCACGTGGGACGCCGCGCACGCGCGCGTTCCCTTCGGCGATCAACCGGCTATCGCCAATAGAACCCTCACCAGACGAAGAGCGTTGCTATGACAAAGTATCTCATTTCCTTCCCGAGCGAGGCCATGGTCGTCACCGACGACGAACTGCCGATCGTCGCCGCCCAGGCGCATGCCGTAATCGACGAAGCGAAGGCCGCGGGTGTCTATATATTCGGTGGGGGCATAGCCGAGGAGGTCGATCCAGTGCTCGTCTCCGCCGATGGATCGGCTTCGGACGAGATCTACCCGGGCAGCAAACTGACGGGTGGCTTTACCATCCTTGACCTACCAACGCGCGAGGAAGCCGTTTACTGGGCGAGCAGGATCGCGACAGCTTGCCGGTGCTCCCAGGAGCTTCGTGAATTCATGTTCGATCCGGCGAGCTAGACCATCTGTCAAACCGCCTGGTTGTTTCCATTTGCAGCTTCGGCCTCGCCCCGCCGTCGAACCTTTGACTCAGCACATTGACGCGGGCCGAGCTCGACCCCAGCATGGAGGGGTGATCCTCACCCTCACTCATTGGTGGATCGTCGGCCTCTGGACGGTCTTTCTCACCTATTGGGCGATCGCCGCGCTTTTCATCAAGCGGGGCGCGGAGCGGGTTTCGGTCAGGCGAGGGCGGGTCACCCGAATCGCGATCTTCCTGGTCATACTTGGCTCGGTCCTCTTGGTCCGGCGGTCCGGCGAACTGCGCGCGCTTCAATGGGAGGAGCTTCACAGCATCCCGATGGCGCTCATCGGCAGCACGCTTGCAACAATTGGAGCCATCCTTGCCTTTAGCGCGCGTGTCACGATCGGCAGCAACTGGGGCCCGCCAGGACTGCGCAAGACCAACACCGAGCTTGTGACCCACGGCCCATACAGGTTCATTCGGCACCCGATTTACGCCGGCGCCCTGTTGATGATGGCGGGGACTGCCATCGCACTGACTCCGATCTGGTGGATCGCCGCCGTCGTTGGCGGCATCTATTTCGTAAGGAGCGCTCGAGCCGAGGAGACCTACATGGCCGGGCTCTTCCCGGACGCTTACCGGGCTTACAGGGCAAGAACCAAGATGCTCGTCCCCTACCTGTTTTGATGCACCGTGCTTCTCGAATGAATGAGGTGAAAGACATCCCCGGCGGCGTGGTCCACGACCTTCCGAAGGACGTTGAAGACGCGCTGAGGGGCGATCCAGAAGCCCTCGCGACCTGGAACGACATTACGCCCCTCGCACGCAATGAATGGATCTGCTGGATCTCTTCGGCGAAGAAGCCGGAGACGAGGCGCAAGCGCATCGAATGGGGATGCGAAAACCTGAGCGACGGGAAGCGCCGTCCCTGCTGCTGGCCGGGATGCCCCCATCGCTGATACCTGCCAAGGCCCGGATTTCGCACTCGTAGCCGGGCTGCTATTCCACAGCGGTCACCCACGGGGGGCGCATGGCGCAGCTATTCCTCAGCTATTCGCGCAAGGACAGCGCAAAGGCCCGGCGTTTTGGCGAATGGCTGGAGCGAGAAGGCCATGAAGTCTGGCGCGACGAGGACGACATCGGTGGTGGAGCGAGCTTCTCGTCCGAGATCGAAAAGGCTCTCAAGGAATGCGACGCCGTGCTCGTCCTCTGGTCGGCCGATTCCGTGCAGTCGGCATGGGTCCGCGACGAGGCTGGTTACGGCCGTGATTCGGGCAAGCTGATCCCGTTCTCGGTTGACGGGACCGAGGCGCCCCTCGGGTTCAGGCAGTTTCAATCGATCGGACTCGCAAAATGGCGGGGGCAGGGCCAGCCGCCGAACCCGGACCGGATCCGTCACGCAATCGAGCGCGTGACAGGCCGCGCAGCTGATCCGAGTCCCGCGGCGAGCACGGTTAGATCGGAACGGCGATCCCGCCGGTTGATGCTTGCCGCGGCCGCGGCAGCGCTCGTCGCCCTCGCTATCGCGGCGATCATCTTCTGGCGGAGTTCGAAGAGCAGCGACAACCCGATCGTCATCGCGGTTTCGGCATCTCCGACCTCACCGGACAAATCTGCGGCAACCGATTATGCGAACGTCGCCGCGGCCGACATTGCCGCGTTCCTTCGCACTCATTTCGATCAGGCAAGCGTGATTGCCCCGGCGGACGCTGTCGCCCGGAACGCGGGTCATCGAATGCTGATTTCCGCAAATGCGCGCGGAAAAGGCTCCGACGCGAGCCTGACCCTGTCGGATAGTGACGGCCACACGATCATCTGGTCGAAAAGCTGGAGCGCGGAAGATGCGTCCACCGTCAACCTCGCGCAGGAAATCTCCCGCTCGGCGTCGCAGGCGGCCCTCTGTCTGACCGAGGCCAAAGGCGGCAAGAAGCGTCTCGTCCAGCCGGCGCTCAGCATATTCATGAGTGGCTGTGTGGGGATCGGGGATTCCGAATGGTCGGACGCCCAGCTGTTGGCTGCATTCGAACGCGTCGTGAGGCTCGCGCCGGAATTCCCCCGCGGCTGGGAATATCTGGCAATCGGCAGGTCGGTTGCGGCGCAATCGGGATCGCCCGCGGCGATAAAAGGGGCTCGAGAAGCGATCTCCACGGCACGCAAGCTGAACCCGCGGAGCGGCCTTGCTTATCTCGCCGAAACCATTCTGAACCCCGAGGACCGGGCGCAGGTGCTCGCCCGCCTGGACAAGGGAACCGAACTCGAGCCCGATAATGCGCTGCTGCAAACGACGCGTGCGGATGCACTTCAGACGGTCGGGCGCTTGGCGGATTCAGTAAAGGGCGCAAAACGAGCCGTCGAACTCGATCCGCTCGCCTCGTTCGTTCGATCGAACTATATCATGGCGCTCACCTACGCCGGTCAGTTTTCCGCGGCGAAGGCGGATATCGCCGAAGCGCGCAAGAAGTGGCCCAATGATCCGGAGATCGACCTCGCGGAGTTCAGTCTTCAGTTTCGCTATGGCGATCCGTTGGCGGCTGAAAAGCTGATGCCGCGCGTGCTGCATTACAGCGACGCGCAACTGGTGCCCTACCGGAAGGTCGTCGCTGCGCGGATCGATCCAACGCCGGCGAAGATCGATGATGCGATCAACATTTTCCGGTCCGCCCCTTCCGGAGATCCTCGTGCCCGCAACCGGCTTTTGCTTGCGCTCGGCCTCTTCGGCAAAGTCGACGATACATACGCGCTACTGGAGGAAAGCGGTTTTCAGCGCCTCGTCGATCCGAGCATCTTGTTCAGACCAGAATTCGCACCCGTACGTGCCGATCCACGATTCATGAAGGTCGCGGCCGATCTGAAGCTGTTGAGCTACTGGCGAAGCACCGGAAACTGGCCGGATTTCTGCACAAGCGAACAACTTGCTTACGACTGTAAGACGGAGGCGGCCAAATATCCCGGCTAACGACCGCATTCTATCGATTGCAGAATATAACGCTGACCGCGGGGTATGAGCTTCACGTCGCGCACCAGCTCTTGCCTGATCCAGCCTGTTGATGGCCGGACCTGGTCCCGGCGCGGATTACCTGCGCGGTTTGGTGATCTTACGGGACGACGCCAGGGCCCGGCGCAGTTCCTCCTGGAAACGCCTCGCCTCGAGTTTCATCTGATCGGCTGGTCGGTCGGAATGATAGCCCATACCCGTAGAAGCGGCTGAGTTGCCGCTCGGTTCCCTCGCCGGCTGCTCCCCGGCGCGCTTGCGGTCAAACCGATGCTGGGCCACAACCGGACATGGCATTCATCGCAGCAAGGAAGCTGGTCGCTCTTGGAGCCCTTGCGGCGATGGCAATGTCGGCGCGCGCGGCTGCCGAGCCACGCTGCACCAGCCTTCGAGTCATGACCTATAACATCAGGCTTGACCTCGAGTCAGACGGCATCAACCGCTGGGCCAACCGGCGCGACCAGTTCATTGGGCAGATCGGTTTGATGCACCCGGCGATCCTAGGGCTCCAGGAGGTCGTGCCGGGACAGAAAGCCGACCTTGAACGTGGGCTGCCGGACTATTCTTTCCTTGGTCTTCCGCGCGAGGAAGGGGGCGAGGCTGCGAACCTTGCCTTCGATCACAACCTCTTCAGCCTGCAATCGAGCGGGACCTTCTGGCTTTCGCCAACCCCGAACGTGCCTTCAAAGGGATGGGATTCGGCCTACAGCCGGGTGGCGACCTGGGCACATCTCGTCCGGCGGAGTGATGGTCGGATGTTTCTCGCCCTCAACACCCACCTCGACAATGAAGGCAAGGAGGCGCGGCTCGAAGGTGCGCGGCAGATTTCCCGCTGGATCGCCGCCAATGTCGCGAAAGACGAACTCATCGTCATGACTGGAGATTTCAACACAACGCCCGACAGCCCGCCGGTCGAGACGCTCACGTCGGCTCCGCTAAATCTTCGCGATGCACGGGCCGTTTCAAGGACTCCCCCGGTCGGCCCCGAGGGAACCTGGAACGATTTTGTTCTGCTGCCCAAGGACAGCGAACGCATCGACTTTGTGCTGCTCGACCCCAAGATGGCGGTCGACCGCTATGCAACTCTGGCCTGGCACAGCGAGGGCGGTCACGTCGCCTCGGATCATTTCCCGGTGGTCGCCGACCTCGATCCCTGCCCATCGAAGCGGTAGCTCGCGTACCGAGCACTCTTCCCCGCGACGCGACTGAAGAGCGATCGACAAAGTGTCAGCTTCTTCGAAACGACTGCAGGGGGATCACGGGAATCAACATCCGTCGGGGGCCGGAGAAGACAAGCCGACCGAGCCAGCCGCGCACAGGATCGTCAAAGTATCGTGCGACGCACGCAGCGGCGCACAGCGTGATCCCCATGCAAGGCAACAGCAGGATAAGCTGGGGAGTGTTGCTAAGGGGCGTGAACCGCATGGCCACGTTGAGAATGGGCACATGCAGAACATAAAGCGCGTACGAGGCGTGGCCGAGCCAGCGACCAATAGCCGACGGCGCGGCTATCTGCGCTCCGAACAGCACGAACAGGGGTAGAAGCGCGGCGATCACGACGTCATAGCCCCATCCGCTTATCGGGAGAGCGAGCACAGCAAGAAGGAGCATCGCCAACAGGCCGGCGGACGGCGACCAAAAAGAGCCGCATCGCTGATAGAGCCTGTAGACTGCGACCCCCGCGAAATAGCTCCAGAGCACGCGCCCAGCGCCTCCAAAGAAGGTGCTCCAGCGCGCACCGGCATCGAGCGTGCCGTAGCCCGCGCCCGTCGCCACGAGAACCAGCAATCCAAGTGCCAGAACTGCCCCCAGGACCCGTGTGCTTAGGCGTGGAGCGAGCATCGCGAACAGAAGGTTGGCGATGAGCTCCCAGAACAATGACCAGGCGGGCCACAGGGCCGGGAACAACCCTGCGGTCATCTTTCCTGTTAGGGGCAATGCGGGAAGGAAAAGGAGGTTCGCTCCGAACCCTGACAACCACCGTTCCGGCGAGAGTTCGCCAAGGATGAGGAACCAGCCAAGAAGCGAGCCGAGCAGATAGAGCGGATAGAGGCGGACCAGCCGTCGGACCATGAACCGGGACACCGATGCGCCGTCAGTGAGCTGGCTGCCGTACGCATGGGCGATGACGAAACCGCTCAGAGCGAAAAACATATCGACAGCGAGATAAGCGTGCGGGAAGACGGGCGGACTGCCAGTGATCGCAGCGTAATGGAGGGTGGCGACGGCCAAAGCGGCGACGCCACGCAGCAGGTCGAGAGTGTCAAAACGCTTGGCTACGAACGCTGTACCCATCAAGAAGATATATTATGTACTGATGTTAAGATATAATTGCGCGATCGAGTTTGCCGCGATCCGATGATGCGAGCTTTCTTTTCGACCCCAACGAAATCCTGTGCCTCAATGAGGTACACGGTCTAGAAGACCGGAAATGTGGTTTGATTTTCTCCGTGGACGATCACGGTGCTGACAATGGATGCCGCAAACCAACTCATTTGAATCTACCTCTGTTGTCACAATCGAAGTATTTCTCAGCCTCTGTGATTTCCTTCCGCTCTTTTAAGTCTCTAGTTGTTCTCTCTTCATATCTCTGAGGGTCTTGCACGGATCAGGATCTCTTTCTGAGACACAGTGCGCGCCCCATCCAATATGCGGACTGCAAGACAAGGCGCGTTTCCGCGGACGTCAGATTACATCTAAATATCAAATGGAATCAGTAACTTGAATATGGCGGAGAGGGTGGGATTCGAACCCACGGTACGGTTGCCCGTACGCCGCATTTCGAGTGCGGTGCTTTCGACCACTCAGCCACCTCTCCGCGAGGATTCCATGCTGGCCAGGCGAGACGCTGGCTCCGGTCGGACGCGGCGCTCTAGCAGCGGGCACCGAGGTTGCCTAGATAGTATGCGATGACCCCTTTTGAACCTTTCAAGCGTTTCTCTGTCATGGGCCGGAAGATCGACATCCCCCTCGCAAGATTCGGCATAGGCGACGTCGTTCGTCACAAGATCTTCGACTTTCGCGGAGTGATCTTCGATGTCGATCCCGTCTTCGCGAACAGTGAGGAATGGTACGAAGCCATCCCCGAGGCGCTTCGTCCGTCGAAAGACCAGCCGTTCTACCACCTCCTCGCCGAGAACGACGAGAGCAGCTATGTGGCGTATGTCAGTCAGCAGAACCTGGTTGCCGACGACAGCGACGAACCGGTCGACCATCCGGCCATTGCGACGATGTTCGACCAGGTCGAGGACGGTCGCTACCGGCTACGCGGACAGCTGCGCCAATAAGCCCTGACGGTTGACACCCGCCTCCCCCTGCCATAGGCGGCCTCACTCCCCGAACGCGACACGGCTTGGACGAGCGACGGCGCGCGCCGGGATCACGATTTTCTGAGGAAGAAAGAGCCATGTTCGCAGTCGTCCGCACGGGTGGGAAGCAGTATCGCGTGCACCCTGGAGACAAGATTGTCGTCGAAAAGCTCGACGGCGCCGCCGGGGACAAGATCACCCTCGGCGATGTCCTGCTCGCCGGTGACGGCGGCAATCTGAAGTCGACCGACGGCCTCACCGTCGCTGCCGAGATCATTGCCCAGGCGAAGGGCGAGAAGGTCACCGTCTTCAAGAAGCGCCGTCGCCACAATTACCGGCGCAAGAAGGGTCATCGCCAGCAGCACACGATCCTGAAGATCGTCGCGATCGGCGATCACAAGGCCGAAAAGCCGGCGAAGGCCGCCAAGGCCGAAGCGTCTCCCGCACCTGCGAAGGGAGGAAAGCCGTCGAGCGCCGAGCCTGCCACCGTCGATGCGACACCGACCGAGAACCCGGCGCCGAACAACGAAGCGGCGGCGAACCCGCCCGCTCAGGACACCGACGCTCCGCCGAAGGCTGCCAAAGCCAAGCCGGCCGACAAGCCAACGGCGAAAACCCCGTCGACAAAAAATGCTGCACCTGCTAAGGGCGGCTCCAAGAAGGCCCCTAAGGCCAAGTAATCAGGACCGTATTTCGTCATGGCACATAAGAAAGCAGGCGGCTCGTCCCGCAACGGCCGCGACAGTGAGAGCAAGCGCCTCGGCGTGAAGAAGTTCGGCGGACAGTCGGTCCTCGCCGGCAATATCATCGTGCGCCAGCGCGGCACGAAGTGGCACCCGGGCGACAACGTCGGCCTGGGCAAGGATCATACCCTTTTTGCACTTACCGACGGACAAGTCGCGTTCCGCGACGGCAAGCTTGGCCGCAAATACGTCCATGTGATGCCGATTACGGAGACGACGACAGCATAGGAACGGTCAGAAAGGGACCGTTCCCAGAAGGGGCGGCCCGGACTGGATCCTACAGGATCAAGACCAAAAGGGAGAAGGGGAGCCCCGGAAGGGGTCTCCCCTTTTTCTTTGCCTTCTCCCGGGACTGTCACGGGTCGCGAGCTCCGCGCCCGACGAGGAGAAGAGTGATGTTCGCGAGAACACCGAGACTGCTGCTGAGACCGGGCTTCCCCGAGGACGCCCCGGCGCTTGCCGCCGCGATTGCTGACGAAGCGATCGTCAGGCACCTTGCAGTGGTTCCGTGGCCCTACACGCTCAGGGACGCCGAGGCGTTTCTCGCCTCGCCGCGCGACCCGGTACTCCCTTCGCTCCTCATCTTTGAACGCACTTCGGGCGCACCCGAGCTCGTCGGAGTCTGCAGCCTCAGGCGGCGTCCGTCGGGGACGGTGGAGCTCGGCTACTGGATTGGGCGGGCCTATTGGAACCGGGGCTTTGCAACCGAAGCCTGTTCGGCGCTGATCGACATGGCCCGGGCGCTTGGCCTCGCGCGCATCGAAGCTGGACATTTCATCGACAACCCCGCTTCCGGGCGAGTCCTTGAGAAACTGGGCTTCGAGCCCCTCGGGATCATCGCTCCGCGAATGAGCTGTGCGCGTGGCGAAGAAGTTCCTGCGCAGCTGATGAGGCTGGTCCTCGATCCGGCCGTGATCATCGAGGAAGAGGCGCTGGCGGCCTAGGCCGCCCGCCTCACCTTGCGCTTCGGTTCGTCGCCCGACGCATCGGCCGAATAGCGTCCAAGCAAGTCCCGGTCATCCTCGTTCCAGGGGTGGAAGCCGGGAAGAAAATATCTCAGCCAGGCGCCGGCGATCTTCCTGAACATCGCTGGCCTGATCCAGAGATAGGTGAAGAGCCGCGCCCAGGCGGCGGGGCCGGTGACCCCATCCTGTCGCATGAGCTCGAGCGCCCCCCTCGTCCGGTCAACGACGAAATTTCGAGTGACGTAGAGCATGACCCGGGCCTTGACCTTCCACCGCTTCCAGCGCGGCCAGTCGCGCGTCGCATGCAACCAGGTGTCGTAGGCCACTCCCTTGTGCTCGATCTCTTCGACTGCGTGCCACCGCCAAAGATCGGCAGTCTCTTTGTCCGCTCCTTGAAGGTGCCTCGGATCGGCAAGCAGCTGGTGGGCAAGGATCGCTGTGAAATGCTCGAGCGCCATGGTCGCAGCGAGGCTGACGACCGGCGCTTTGCCCTTCGTCACCTCGAGGCGCCGCTCAACCTGCGCTTCAAGCGTGCCGAGGTCGTAGCCCGAATCGGCCGCGCGCCTGTTGAAGGCGTCGTGCTCGCGGCTGTGGATCGCCTCCTGCGTCGTGAAAGCCTTGATCTCCTCGGCGAGCTTCGGAGGAGCGCCGTCCCGGAACGCGCGGACGCTTTCGACGAAGAAGGCCTCGCCGGCGGGAAAGGTCGCCGACAATGCGTTGTAGATTGCGGTCGCTTCCACGCGCCCGCCGTGCCAAAGTCGCGGCGTCGCCGAGTGGCGGCCGAAGCGGCGGTCGCGCGGCGTGATGCTGAGCTCTGCCGGCGTTGGAAGAGTGATCGTGCTCACGAAGGGCAAGATAGGCTAACTTACACTAGTGTCAACAAGACGCACACGACTGAGCCCGAAGGAGAGCCGCTCGGCCGCGATCCAGGCGGCTCGGCGACTCCTTCTCGCCGACGGTCCCCAGGCCGTCACCCTTAAAGCCGTCGCTGCCGAAGTCGGTCGGACCCACGCCAACCTCCTTCACCATTTCGGGTCCGCCGCCGGCCTCCAGGGAGAACTTGTCCGGGCGATCGCCGACTCCGTCACCAAAAGTATCGCGGTCGCCGTCGAGAGTGCACGCGCCGGCGAGGCGGACGCGCGCGATATCGTGGACATGACCTTCGATGCCTTCGACCGCGAAGGCGCCGGCGCTCTTGCCGCGTGGATGATCCTCACCGGCAATCGCGATGCCCTGAACCCGATCCTCGAATCGATCCACGACCTCGTTGCCCAGCTGAGCGCGGGCCATGAAGATCACCAGGTCGCCGAGACGACTTTGGCGCTGGTCCTCAACGCTCTCGGCGATTCGCTCCTCGGCGGAGCCATCGCCGAGGCTCTGGGTCTTCGCCGCGAAACCGCCCGCGAGCTCGCGGCCGAGCGCCTGCGGGCCCGCCTCGAACTCTACCATCGACCGCCGAGCCAAGAGTAGCGCGATCACTCATTCTGATGCACGTTGGCGAACGTGTCAGCTCGATCGAAGCTTGGATTCAGGCGGCTTGAAAAGACCTTCGTCCGGTCGCTCCAAGAGCTCGGCCCCGGTCTCGTCACCGGCGCTGCGGACGATGATCCAAGCGGAATAGCCACCTACTCACAGGCGGGGGCCCAGTTCGGCTACGGGCTCATGTGGACCATGGTGCTGTGCTATCCGCTGATGTCGGCAGTCCAGCTCGTCAGCGCGCATATCGGCAGGGTGACCGGCAGCGGTCTTGCCAGCAATCTGGTCGGCACGTTCCCGAAGCGCCTCGTCGGCCTTCTCATCGGCGTCCTCCTCGTCGCCAACATCATCAACATCGGGGCCGATCTCTCGGCGATGGCCGCGGCCATGCAACTCGTCGTCGGAGGCGGCCAGCATCTGTTCGTCATCGCCTTTGCGATCATCAGCACGGCGCTCCAGCTATTCGTTCCCTATCGGCGGTACGCCAACATCCTCAAGTGGATGACCTTGAGCCTGTTCGCTTATGTCGCGGTCCTGCTCGTGGTTCGCACCGACTGGGCCGCAGCCCTTCGCGGTCTGGTCTGGCCGGAGGATCTTGGGAGGGACGCCCTGCTCACCATCGTGGCGCTCCTCGGGACCACCATCAGCCCCTATCTCTTCTTCTGGCAGAGCTCGCAGGAAGCCGAGGAGATCGCCAATTCCAAGCACAGGCCGATCCGGGAGGAGCCGCGAAGCGCCAGGCGCCAGTTTCGAAGGATGCGCTTCGACACGCTGACCGGAATGGCGTTTTCGAACCTCATCGCCCTTGCCATCATCATGGCAGCGGCAGCGACTCTCAACCGGCAGGGAATCACCCAGATCGGCTCGGCCGCCGACGCTGCGCAAGCCTTGAGGCCCGTCGCCGGGCAGTTCGCGTTCGGCCTTTTCGCACTGGGAATCATCGGAACCGGGTTTCTCGCGGTGCCTGTGCTTGCAGGCTCGGCAGCATTTGCTGTCGCGGAGGTCTTCGGCTGGAAGGAAGGCCTCGAATACCAGCCGCAGCAAGCCGCCGGTTTCTACTCGATCATCGTCGTTTCATGCTTCATCGGAGTTCTCATCGACTGGTCGCCGATCGATCCGATGCGCGCCCTGTTCTGGAGCGCCGTCCTCAATGGCCTTGCTGCAGTTCCCTTGATGATCGCGATGATGATCGTGGTCTCGCGCCACCAGGTCATGGGCCGCTTCACCGCGACGCGGCCGCTCCTCATTTGGGGATGGGCAGCGACGCTCGTCATGACGATTGCGTCAGTCGCGATGCTCGCGACATCCTTCTAACAGCAGCCAATCCGTTCCACGTGCGTTACGGCGTGCATGCGCACGACATTCACTCGGATTGCGGCATGGATCGCAACTGCGGCAGGCCAGCCGATGACCTTTCTCGCGGCCGTCGCGATCATCATTGTCTGGGCGGTGACCGGGCCCCTCTTCCATTATTCCGACACCTGGCAGCTGATCATCAACACCGGCACCACCATCGTCACCTTCCTGATGGTGTTCCTGATCCAGAACAGCCAGAATCGGGACGGCGCCGCCATGCAGGCGAAGCTCGATGAGCTTCTTCGCGCCGTCGACAAGGCCCGCGAGAAATTCATCGGCATCGAGCATCTCAACGATCAGCAGATCGAGCTCGTTCGAACTGCTCTCGAACGCTACGCCAGGGACGCGGGCGACAAGGACCGTACTGCGCAGGACACGGTCGACCGGCTGCTCGAGCGCTTCTGATCAGCTCGACTTCTTGGCCGACGTCTGAACGAGCCTTTGATCGGCGTCGTCGATCGCGCGCAAAAGTTCATTGAAATGGGGTGCCTCCTCAACCGGCCAAACCCGGTCGAAGGTCGGACCAAGCACATCCAGGTCACGCCGCGTGAGGAGGCCAACCGCCACGATACGTTCCTGCATGGCATTTGGCTCTGCTAATTTGTGTTGAAAACGATCCTAAGCGGCTGGAGTGCCTATAATTTCACTGCTGCATCGTTTCTTCCCGGGGGCGTGCGCTAATTGTCACACCACGGACACCTCTTGGCCGGCGGGCCGGGGCACTCCACATGCACCGGAGAATGAGCCTCATCATGATCCCGTCGGCCGTTCCGCAATGGCACCAGATGGCGATCTACGCGATCGGCACCGCGCTCATCATCATGCTGCTCTCGAGGCTCCCGTTCGTCGGGAGAATCGTCCGCTTCGCAATCTCTCTCGGCCTCTTCGCCTTCCTCATCTTCATCATCCTTCAGCAGGCACCCTACCAGCCCGAGCTTTCGAGGCTGACGAGCAGCCTTGGCCTCGACGACCAGGAAGTCGTCGGCAAGGAACTGCGCGTCACCCTGGCCCCTGACGGGCACTTCTGGGTCAAGGCCTCGATCAACGGTGTCGAGCGCCGGATGCTCATCGACAGCGGCGCGACCATCACCGCGATCTCGCAGGAAACAGCGCGCGCCGCGGGGGTCGATACCGGGACCGGCCTCACCCCCGTCCTGCTCCACACCGCGAACGGGGTTGCCCCGGCGCGGACCGGGGCGATCGCGGAGCTTCGTGTTGGGAATATCGTCGCGAGAAACCTCAGGATCGTCACTGCGCCGGGGCTTGGCGGCCTCGACGTGCTCGGGATGAACTTCCTCTCCAAGCTCGAATCCTGGCGCGTGGAAGGACGTACGCTGATCCTCGTACCCCATCACCCCGAGGCTTCAGGAGCCCAGGCGCGAACCTAGTGCCGGCTCGAGATCCTGCGGTTGATCCACTCGGCTGCGAGGGCTTTCAACTCCTCGTGGGCAGCTTCGCTTTCGGCCGCATCACCCCGACAGAGCGCCCACTCCATCTTGTGCATCTCGAGCGAAATCCGCTCCGCTCGACGAACATCTTCCTCGAGTGCATTGGCAAAGCGCAGCTCGTCAACGACAGCGAACATCGCCGCGCGCGCTCCCGCAGGCACGGATCTTTGGCCAAGCACTTCGTCGAGCACCTGGTAGACGATTGCATTTGCACCCCAGTCGACCAGCACTTCGGCCTCCCGCCTTGGTCCATTCCCGAAGAATGTTAAACGATCGTGGTTAACGAAAAATGTCCGCAGGGATTGCAAAGGTTCCCCTTCAGCGCAGCATCGCCTAACTCGCACGCGTCATGCATTTCCTCGACCAGGCGAAGATCTTCATCCGCTCCGGAGCGGGCGGCCCCGGCGCCGTGTCGTTCCGGCGCGAGAAGTTCATCGAGTTCGGCGGTCCCGACGGCGGCGGCGGCGGGCGCGGCGGCGATGTGTGGGCGGAGTGCGTCGAGGGCCTGAACACCCTGGTCGACTT
>DASZYL010000084.1:0-3909 GCA_035545385.1 Sphingomicrobium sp.
GCGAGCACGGCCGGGGCGTTGCAGAAGCCCAGGGCGTGATCGACGACGTCGACTTCGTCATCGGCACTTTCTCGAAGTCGGTCGGGACGGTCGGAGGCTTCTGCGTATCCAACCATCCCAAGTTCGAGATCCTTCGGCTCGTCTGCCGCCCCTATGTCTTCACCGCGTCCCTTCCCCCATCGGTGGTCGCGACGGCGGCGACGTCGATCCGCAAGCTGATGGACAGCGCCGACAAGCGCGCCCACCTCTGGGAAAATTCAAAACGCCTTCACGCGGGCCTCCGCCAGCTCGGGTTCAAGCTTGGAACCGACGAGCCCCAGTCCGCGATCATCGCCGTCATCATGCCGGACCTCGAGACGGGCGCCGCCATGTGGGAGGCGCTCCTTCACGAGGGATTGTACGTGAACCTCGCCCGACCGCCGGCGACGCCGGCGGGCATGACCTTGCTGCGCTGCTCGCTCTGTGCGCTTCATAGCGGCGAGCAGGTTGAAGAGATCCTCGGCATGTTCGCTGCGGCAGGCCGTGCAACCAATTGTATAAGCTGAGGATTTTGGAGGGAACCTTTCGCTTCCCCGGAAAGGTTAACGCGATTAGATTGGTCGCATGATCGGGGACGGGGAAGAGGACGAGGTCCGCTTCGATTGGCGGAGAGGAGGCGCTGCGGCAGCAGGCCTGATTGCCGCGCTCGTGCTCGTCGCCATGGTCTTCCTCGTGAAGTTCGCGAACGATGCGCGCGAAAGGGCGCTCGATGCCGAGCGCCACACCTATGAAGTCGCCCTCATCGTAAGAAACGTCAGCACCAACGTGTCGCGGGCCGAGGCCGCGCTCGCGCGCTACGTGCTCGACGAGAAAGAATTTCCCAACGGCAAGATCTACGCCAGCGACTGGCAGCTCGCGGGCTACCAGATCCAGCAGCTCGCCAACCTCATGCGCAACAGCCCCGACCAGCTGAAGCGCGTCGGCCATGTCCAGCAGCTCTATGCCGTCCGGAGCAAGGAATTCGCGCTCGCGGCGCGCGCTGCGATGGCACACCAGGGCGATGCCGGGATCAGTTATTTCTACCAGGCCTCGAAGACGAGCACCGGCGGCGAACTCGACAAGGAGCTCGACAATATCGTCGGCGCCGAACGCCAGTCGCTTCGCGATCGGATCGAGCAGAGCCAGTTCTTCTCCGACCAGGCCGACCAGTTCACCAACTACCTGAGCTGGCTCGGAGTCCTCGTCGGCCTCGGCGCCATCTTCCTCGCCGTGGTCTCGGTCCAGGCGCTCCGCCAATATGCCCAGTCGAGGCGGCTTGCCGAGAGCGAAGCCGACCGCGCCGAAGCGCTGGAGCTCGCGGTTCGAGATCGAACCCAGGAGCTGTGGGAAGCGAACCAGGCGCTCAAGGCCGAGGCGGCGGAGCGCGAGGCCGCCGAAGCCCAGCTTCGCCAGGTCCAGAAGATGGAAGCGGTCGGCCAGCTGACCGGGGGAATCGCGCACGACTTCAACAACATGCTGGCGGTCGTCGTCGGCGGTATCGACCTTGCGCTAAGGCGCCTGAACGGGCCGCGGCGCGAGGTCATGATGCACCTCAACAATGCGATGGAAGGCGCGACCCGAGCCGCGGCTCTCACTCGGCGCCTGCTCTCCTTTGCGAGGAGCGAGCCGCTGCTTCCCGAGCGGGTCGACAGCAACGAACTGATCGGGGGCATGTCGGACCTCCTCGACCGCACTCTTGGCGAACGGATCCGGGTCGAAATCGACCTCGCATCGGGGGCGTGGCCGATTTACGTCGACCCCCACCAGCTCGAGAACGCGATCGTCAACCTCGCGGTGAACGCCCGCGACGCGATGGAAGGGGAGGGGCTCATGCGCATCGCGACTGAAAACGTGAGGCTCGCCGCCAACGAGGTGGGTGACATTCGCGCGGGCGAATATGTGAAGATCAGCGTCACGGACACGGGATGCGGAATGCCGCCCCCGGTGCTTGAGCGGGCGTTCGAGCCCTTCTTCACGACCAAGCCTGTCGGCAAGGGCACCGGCCTCGGCCTTAGCCAGATCTTCGGCTTCGCCCACCAGTCGGGAGGCGAAGTCGGAATCGAGAGCCAGGTTCAGCGCGGCACCACCGTCTCGATCTTCCTTCCGCGCACCGAAAAGGCAGCGGAGATCCGGGTCCATCCCGCCGTTCAGCGCGCCGAAGCTGCAGACATCCATGTCCCGGGTGCCAGGATATTGCTCGTCGAGGATGATCCTCGAGTGAGGACGGCGACCGTCGATGCGCTCGAGGACCTCGATTACGATCCCGTCGCCTGCGGCAGCGGCGCCGAGGCGATCGAGATCTTCGGCGCGCAGGAATTCGACCTCGTCATCAGCGATGTCATCATGCCCGAGATGACCGGGCCCGAGCTCATCCGGCACCTCAAGAAGAACTCGGCGCGCGAGTTCGCAGTCCTGTTCGTCACCGGATATGTCGGCGAAGGAGAAAGCGACGACCTTCGCGGCTACGAGCTTCTGCGCAAGCCGTTCACCGTCGGGGCCCTCGCGAGCGCAGTGGCCGCAGCCCTTGCCCGCAACGCGAGCGAACCGCCAAGGACCGCTGCCAAGGGTTAGCGCACCGCTCCCGACCGGATGAGCCTCGGCAACAGGCTGATGGCGGCAAGCAGCGGATGGCGCTGCTGCCAGGGCGCGAGCCGAATGTCGGTTCCCGCATGGCGGTTGATCTTCCACGCGATATAGTCGGCGCCATTGGCAAAGGTGAGGCTCGCCTTGGCAAGCCGGGCAACCGAGTAGAACCTGCCGTGGCGCTGCTTTGAGCGCCACCAGCGGAGGGCCTCACCGGCGTTTCGCAAAGCGGCGGACCGATTTTCCAGCACTGCCTGCCCGAATCGCTCGTAGCGCTTCGGGTCGACCTCGACGATTGCCGCCGATCGTCCCTTGCGCTCCGCCCGGAGCTCGGCGGCAAAGGTGAGATCGAAAGCCCGCTTCCAGAGATCCAGTACGTCTTCTCGGCCTCCCAGCGGAATGGTCCAGCCGAGGAGGGTAGGCGCAGCCTCGCTGACGATGTTGAACATCCGCTCGCGCGCAGCTTCGTCCAGGCTCCAGACGAGGCGCGAGGGCTGGGCGAACCGGGCGGCCGTCGAGACCGTCCAGGCGAGCGGTGAACATTCGTGGGCGAAATCCGCCTCGCTCAGCACGGCATATTTGGAAACGAGGCCCTCATGCTCGAAATAGAAGACGTTGGGCGGGATCAGCCGGTTTGCGGCTGCAAGCCAGCGCCTCTCATAGGCCGACCGATAGTCCGACACGATGAGGTAGAAATCGAGCATCAGCCCCTCGAGCCGCTTCTCGCGCAGGCACGAGCCGTAAAAGAGCACCGCTCGGCTCGAGCTTCCGTGCTTTGCTGCGATCGCCTCGGCGACCGCGCTCACCCTCGGATCGACGGGCGCGCCTAGTTCGTCGGCGACGAGCTTCCTAAGCTCGGGCATTGCCCGCTCGCCCTAGGCGGCCAGCTTCACGAACGACAATGGCTGGGCGGGAGCCAGGTGGATCGGGTTGCCGGGCTCGGCGCGGAAAGTCTCGCCGTCGAGGATCAGGTGCGAACTCTCGCCCTCGATCGTCACCTCGTCCACTTCCTCGAAGTGGATGCCGCGCATCTTCTTGCCCTTGTATCCACCGGTCAGCCCGGCAGCGAGCGCTCGAAGGACAGTCCCCGCCTTTTCCTCGATCGCGACCACCTTCAATCGGCCATGTCCTTCGCCGCCAACCGTGTTCGACAGGAGCACCTTGTTGAGAGTCGTCACTGCAAGGAAGGCGAAGCGGCCGGAGATACGCTCACGGGTGGGCATGACGAGCTCGGTCGTCGTCGCGCGCGACGGCAGGAAGTTCGCTTTGAGCTTGAGGACCAGCTGGGCGACATAAGCGATAAAGGTC
>DASZYL010000085.1:0-19402 GCA_035545385.1 Sphingomicrobium sp.
GCGGCGAGCGTTGTAGCCTCAACGCCCGCCGAGGCCCAAGATTACCGCTACGGCTACTCGCCTTACAGCTATGGCTACAGCCCCTACAGCTATGGTTACGGCTACAGCCCTTACAGATACGGCTACTCCTACCCCGGTTACGGTTACTCCTACCCCGGCTACAGCTACGGCTATGCCTACCCGAGCTTCAGCTTTGGCTATTCAACCTACGGCTATTCTTATCCGACCTATCGCTATCACCGCTCCAATTGTCTGAGGCGCCATCACCGCAATGGCGTGGTCTGGTACACTCGCAGGTGCTGAAGGCCTTCATCAATGCGGGTTGGATGATTTGAGACGCTAGCTCCAAGGGCTAGCGCTCGACGACCTCCCAGACGCGTTTCGGAACCCGGCGCGCGAGCTTGCGGTTCAGCTTCTGAGCAAGGTCGCGCCTGATTTGCCAACCGCTGAGATGGGCGTTCACCTGGAAATAGCCTTCAAGAACGAGACGTCGTTTCAGCTCCGAAAGCGAGCCGCATTCCGAGGCGATATCGAAGGCGCGCTTGATGACATTCGGCTCAGGGATTCTCGCTGGTTGTCCGACGGGCACCCCGGTTCATCGTTTCGGGGCCGTGATCGTTCCAAATCCTGATGTGAGTTATTCTGAAGAAGCATGAGTTGAGCTTCGGGCAGGATCGATGAAGGCCTGAGATCTTACCCCGATCGAAGCTGAGCTCTTGGAACATCGCATCTCGGGGCCCGACCGGGCCCGACGGGGAAGCTTGACGGACCTCGAGCGCTCTGCCTCAATCCCGGGATGTCGCTCGACGACATCCAGCAGCACCTTGCCGAAGCGCATCGCGCCCGGCAGGCGGGCCTCACTGAGCAGGCGCGATCCCATTTCGAAGCGGTGCTTGCAATCGATGGCGAAGAGCCCGCCGCGCGCAATTGGCTCGGGGCCGATGCCCTCGGTCGCAACGATGCCGTCACCGCGGCCGCGCATTTCGAAATCGCGTGCAAACGCGAGCCCGGCGAGCGATCGCATTGGATCAACCTCGCAACCGCTTATCGGATGCTGGGCAACGCGACGAGCGAGCGCAACGCGCTGGAGAGCGCACTTAGCATCGATCAAACGGACCTTCTTGCATTGATCCGCCTCGCCGAACTCCACGAACGCCTGGGAGAAGAGACCCAGGCCGCCGAGCGCTGGAATGCTGTGCTCTTGCTCTCGCGAGGAATTCATGACCCCTCTCCAGAGTTCGCCGGCATTCTTGGGCACGCAAGGCAATATGTCATCGAACAGCAGCAGAAACTGGTCGACGCGATCGACCGAGCGCTGGCGGACGAACTTGCGACGGCAAGCGCTCGCGATCGCCGGCGGATGAAGACTGCGGCCGACGTCTGGCTCGGGCGCAGGCCCATCTACGCCAACCATTGCGAGGGATTGCATTATCCCTTCCTGCCCGCCGACGAGTTTTTCGACCGGGACCATTTCTCGTGGCTGCGCGACCTCGAGTCCGCGGCCCCGATCATAAGGGCCGAGCTCGAGGCCATCCTTGCCGATCCCGGGCCGGAGCTGACACCCTATATCTCGCTGCCGCCGGGAGTGCCCGCGGGCAAATGGTCGGCGCTCGACAAGTCACTCGAATGGAGCGCCTTCCATCTCTGGAAGGAAGGCGTGCGCTTCGACGAGGCTTGCTCGCGCGCACCGCGGACTGCGGCCCTCGCCGAATCCCTCCCGCTCTGCGAGATCAGGGGTCGCGGCCCGAATGTCTTTTTCTCGGTGCTGAAGGCTGGCGGCCATATCCCGCCGCATAGCGGCGTCACCAACGTTCGAAGCGTGGTCCACCTGCCATTGATCGTTCCTGGCGCGTGCCAATTCAGGGTGGGCGGCGAAACGCGCTCCTGGATCGAAGGACAGGCATTCGTCTTCGACGACACGATTGAACATGAAGCCTGGAATCGCAGCGAAAGAGACCGCTCCGTGCTGATCATGGACGTGTGGAATCCCTATCTGAGCGATCATGAGCGAGCTATGATCTGCCGCCTCTACAGCGCCGCGGACAAGCAGCGAGAGTGAGCGGACGATCCTAACGTTTGCGCGATGTCCCGTAATTCGCCTTGAGCGGGATTCCCCTGATCCAGTCGGCAAGAAGTGGAAAATAGCCCGAAGCGATCCTCGTCACCGTGCGGCTTCCATCGGCCGCCTCGGTGAACTCGTAGATGCCGTGGTCCGTGTGCGGGAAGCTGTAGATCGTGACATCGGCTCCAGCCTTCCTCAGCGCCGACAAGCGCTCGAAGGTGATCGCGGGTGGCGCTTCACGGTCCTCCTCGGCGAACACCCACAAGAGCGGGACCTTGAGCTTGCGGATCACCGTGGGCGCATCATAGTTCCAGATGAGTTCGACATTGTCGAAGAGCGGCTGCCCGACACGCTTCAAGTCCGCGTCGGACGTCTTCAGCATCGCGCCCGTATATTCCCCGACAATGTCGTCATACCAGGGTTCGCCCGAGTATCGGTGCTTCAAGGCGTCGAGTTCCTCGAACCCTTTCGTGAAATGCGATGAAGCAAGGCTCGAGGCCGCTGCGGCGAGCTTGAGCGCATCGGCGATCTCCTTTTGCCCAAAACCTTTCTGGCGAAGATCGTTTGCGACCTGGTCGCGATCCTCCTCGATCGGGCTCGAGATGAGGCCGAAGCCGATCGCCACGAAATCCGCAGGCGAGCGCGTTGCGGCGAGCGGTGCGACCCAACCGCCCTGGCTCCCGCCGAAGAAGCCGGCCTTCGAGAAGCGGCCGGCAGCAAGCTTGCGAGCATGATCGAGCGCTGCAGCGGCATCGTCGGCGAGCAGCTCGAAGTTCTGGGTGTACTCGCCCCCTGAGCCCGCGGTTCCGCGCTTGTCGTAGGCGAAAACGGACATCCCGTAGGAAGCGAACAGATAGGGATAATAGAGTTTCATGGGCGAAAAGCGCTCCGACCCATGGACGAAGACGACGAGCGGATGGTGCCCGGAGGTCGGCGGCTCGATGAGAACTCCGGTCAGCTTCGTCCCGTGGCTCTCGAAGCTGCTCTCGGTCATCTTGAGTGCTATCGGTTCCCAGCGCCCAGCCGGCTGTTGACCCTTCGCAGTGACAATCTCGCTCTTTTCGCATGAAAGAAGGTCGCCGGAATGGCCGACTATCCCGCGAACGCCGTCATTCGAGGTGTAGCGCAATGACCCGTCGTCGAGGACGGTGATTGCTACCTCGACCTTGCCATCCGGCGAACGGTAAAGGCCCGCGTCGCAACCCTGCGCAACCGACGGGGAGGCCATGAGCAGCAGCGTTGCAAGAGCGATGACGAACTTCATGAGGGAGATGACTCCTCGAAATTTGAAGGGCTGCAGCCAGCGCAACCAAGTGATCGCGTCGCGGGCGAGGGCAAAATAGAGAAGGTCGTTGCTGCTTGTCAGGCAGATTCTGAACTATTGATCTCTCTCAACTTCCCGTGGCGCCAGCGACCCCGACAAAATCGGGACAAGGGAGAGCTCAAATGCGAAAGCACTCACCTGCGCTTTGTCTCACCTTCCTCGCGACCGCTTCGCCCGTTTCTGCTGCGGAACCATGTCCGCCCCGAGCCGCGGCTTCCCTCGGATGGGCCATCGATGGAATCATGAGCGGCGACCGGTTTGCCGATGTCTATCTGGACATCAACGAACATGGTCGGCCGATGGCCTGCAGGATCGGACGGAACAACCTCCTTGGCGACGAGGGCTTCTGGGTCTGCAGGGCGTTCCTGCAGCAATGGAGCAGGAAGCGGCCCGCCAGCGCGGAAAACGGCCGCCCGGTCACCGTCCAGCGGAAGTGGATTCAATATGGCGTCAAGCATGCCAACGCGGAGAAAGCCCTTCGGAACGAATATTTCCGCGACCATCCGTCCGAGCGACCGGAATGCCATCCCGAGGATGCGAGCACCGGTCAAATCGTCTGGCAGCCGGGTCCGATCCTTCCGGCGTCCGGCAACTGACCTGCATCGACGCTAGGCGACCAGGCTTCGTCCGATTGGCCGGACCGTCGCGCACGCCGGCGTACCGTCCTTGCCGGTGCCATCCACCTTGATCTCGATCACGCCGCCCCTTGCCGCGCGCTCGAGCAGTTCCTCATCCATGTCCTGGATGTCGATCTTCATCCGCCGCGACCAGGGCGATCCATGGTCTCCTGCGGACTGGCCGACGCGAACATAGACGAAGCGCCGCAAGGGCCCTTCCCGCCGCACCTGGTCGCCGAAGAATTTCGGCCCGGGAGCGAAACGGATGGGGAAATCGAAAGACAGCGCCTCGCCCTTCTCGGACCTCTTCGGATCGAGCGGATGGCCATCCTTCGACTGAAGGCTGTGAAGTACCCCCGGCACGGGATTGTCGATCACGATCCGGAGGCGGATCTCCTTCTCGCCGGCGCGCACCATTCCAGTCTCTTAGCGCTGGCTCCTGCCGATGGGAAATTCGATGCCTAGCGGCTGCCCGATCTCTTGAAACGATAGCGCCCGTGAACCGGGGTCGCCTGGTAAGTCTGCCCTGAGCTGCAGGTCACCTTGTACGAACCCTGCGATCCCTCGACCGCGCTGGTCGATGAGACTTCGCCGCAAGAATAGCCGATCCGCTCGATCGTTCGGGCGATCACCTTGCTCGGAAGCGGCATGGTGGCCTCGACCGGTTTAGGCGCAAGCGGATCGGTGGAAAGATCGGCGTTCGCGACTTCAGCCGGCTGCGCCTGCGCCGAGGCCTCCTCGACCCCGCTATCGCTTTGGACCTGCTGGCGCGCCCAGGAGGTTAGCTTGTGCGAAGACGAGTGCCTGCTCCTCGGAGCATAGGAATAAGCCGCGACGGGTTGGTCAGGCTGGGTCGTCTGCGCTGTCGCGCCCGGCGTTGGCGCCGCGCTGGCAGCCGTCCCAGCCTTGGCCGCGGGGACGGGGATCGTCAGTGCGGGCTCGGGCGCGGCTGAAGCCGATTCGACGTCGTCCTTGAGCGACAGGCCGGACATCGTGCCGATGAGCCCCGCAGCAAGGATGAAGCCGCCCACGGCCAGCGCTGGTCTCTTGAGGTCGAAGCCTCGCTCTTCCTCGACCGAACCGAAGCTGTCCTCCTCGGCCTGGGGCGCCGCCAATATTTGCTCGATTCGGGTTTCGACCTCGGGTTCGGGCGTCGGCTCGGGCTGGACCTCGCGCACTTGCGGCGGCCGCGCGGGGCTTGCCGATTCCTCGACGGCCATCGGCCGTGCGAGTTCGCGGAGCGATTCGGCGATGAACGAGGCGATCCTCGGCTCGGGCGCTTCGCGCTGCGGTTCGGCGGTGACGTGGGGCTCGGAGCGGGCGTCGGCCCGCGCCTGGGGGATGACGTCGTCCAGCGGCCCGGCGGCGATAAAGGGGCGCCATTTCTTCTGCGCCAATCCGAAGCCCCACTGCCTGCCCTCCGGCACTGGAGTGAGTCCGAGCGCACGATCGTAATCCCGCCGCTTGGCGGGGTTTCGAAGCGTCTCGTAGGCGATGCACAATTGTGCCGCCTCGCCCAGGGGATGAGCTCCGAACAGGCCCATCTTCGTCGTGAACGCCTGCTTGATCTCGTCGTCGCTGGCTGCCGGCGTAAGCCCCAGCGTCTGGTAGTGGTTTGGTCGTGAGCCTACCGAGCTGACCATATGTGACTTCCCCCGCGGAAAAGGACTGTCGCCCGAGTCTAAGTATCGGACGGTGCAGCGCTTTTTGGGAGGAATCCAGCTCGGCCCGACACCGAAACGAACCGATTCATCTCCAACGCACGGGGCCGCGGCATGGATAGCGCGAAGTTAACGCTGCTCCTTCATGCATCAACAGGCGAAAGCGCTCGAGAGATGCTGACGGCCAGCCGTGACCATGACGCCGGAAAAGAGAAGTCCCGCGCCTCTGCCGGGCCGGTCAGACGATCTCGACCGGATCGGCCACGCACTGCTCGGGAGCCGGCTTCATCTCCATCTCGGGCGGATCATCGCTCGAGCCCGTCTCATGGATGATCTGGGGCCGCAGCAGCGAGGGCGCTGGACCGAGGCGCTCGAACGGCGCGGGATCGGAGGTGCCAACGGGACGCACGATGGTCGCTCCTCCAGGCATCTTGAGCTCGCGCGCCCGTGCGCACGGGCTAACCGCCTCGGCAAAGAGCATCAAAGCTAGCGCTGCACTCATCCGTTGCGCGCCTGGGATAAGCGTCCGTGCCGCACAATCCAGAAGCAAGGACGTGTCCCGAACCGACACGACGCGCCGGGGCTGTCATTGGCGCGGAGGAAGATAGTCGAAGTCGATCAGGTAAACGTTCGTCCCGCTGCCATGCTTGGCCGTCTTGAGGAGGTCGACGACGCCGCTGAAACCCGTTCGCCGGGCGAGCTCGCCGCTGATGTCCGAGATTTGGATCTGCCGGATCGAGCGAACGCGGACATGGCCCTCTTCCATCGGGTATATGCCCCCGACCCTGACCCGGGGACGGTGCCAGATCCGGATCGTCGAGCTTATCCTCCCCTCACGGATCCCCTCACGAAGGCGCTTCGCGAACATCATTTTGGCAAATGACCCGTGCGCCAGTTCATGCCTTCGATCAATTCGCTCTCGAGCGGCGCGCGGCATTGGTCATTCGCCTTGCGCCGGTACCCTCGTCGGGACGAAAGGGGGCCAGATGAAATATCTCGTACTTACCCTTCGAAAGCCGCATTTCGATGCCTCCGTAGTCGAGGCGCACTATGCCTTCCTGCAGTCTCTTCGCGACCGCGAAATCCTCGAACAGGCCGGGCCCTTCACCGATCGCACCGGTGGCGCTTACGTGATCCGGGCCACGAGCCTGGAGGAAGCAAGGAAGCTCGCCGAGCAGGACCCGCTCCATATCAGGGATTGCTCCGAAGTTACCGTCCGCGAATGGGACGCGGCCTGACGTTAGCGAAGCTTCGCGATCCGGATCCGATCGATCTTGGCCCTGTCCTTTACCGATTCCTCGCTCCTCGTCAGGGCCTTGGCGATCGCCTTCAGGGCCATTCCCTTGCCCGCAAGCACATGCAGCTTCTGGATCTCGTCCTGTCGCCACGGCTGCCGATGCCGCTCGAACCGCTCACCCATGTGCCTCTCCTTGTATTCGAGCTGAAGTTCATAGCACGAGGCAAGCTGGCTCGCCCGCTTGCTCAAGAGCGTTGGCCCGGGTGCCCGTCTTTCGCCGTCGCAAAAAGAAAAGGGCCGCTGTTTCCAGCGGCCCTTCTGAAATGAAAAAGTGCCGGCTCGTCAGCCGAGCATCTCCTGCTCGAGCTTTTTCGCCATTTCCTCGATATTCTCCGGCGGCCAGCCGGGGATGTCCATTCCGAGGCGAAGGCCCATCGAGGCGAGCACTTCCTTGATCTCGTTGAGGCTCTTGCGGCCGAAGTTCGGCGTTCGGAGCATCTCGGCCTCGGTCTTCTGAACGAGGTCGCCGATGTAGATGATGTTGTCGTTCTTGAGGCAGTTGGCGCTGCGCACCGACAGCTCCAGCTCGTCGACCTTCTTGAGGAGGTAGCGATTGAGCTGGTTGGTATCGGTCGGCGCTTCCGCCGCCATCGGGACGGCCTGGCCGATCATCGGCGAGGGCGCCATGCGGACCTGGCTCTCGTCGAAGTGGACGAAGAGTTGCAGCTGGTCCTGGAGGATCCGTGCCGCATAGGCGAGCGCGTCTTCCGGAGTCACCGTCCCGTCCGTCTCGATCGTGAGGGTGAGCTTGTCATAGTCGAGTTCCTGCCCGACGCGGGTGTTCTCGACCTTGTAGGCGACCTGTCGGACGGGGCTGTAAAGCGCGTCGACGGGGATGAGTCCGATCGGCGCATCGGCCGGGCGGTTCGCGGCGGCCGGCTGGTAGCCCTTACCGATGTCCGCCGTCAGCTCCATGTTGAGCGTCGCCCCTTCGTCGAGGTGACAGATGACGAGGTCGGGATTGGTGACCTCGATGTCGCCCGTGGTCGCGATCATGCCCGCGGTGACCTCGGTCGGCCCGGTCGCGGACAGGTGCAGGCGCTTGGGCCCCTCGCCTTCCATCTTGAGCGCGATCTGCTTGACGTTGAGCACGATGTCGGTGACGTCCTCACGGACGCCGGCGAGGCTCGAGAACTCGTGAAGCACGCCGTCCATCTTGATCGAGGTGACTGCGGCGCCCTGAAGCGAGGAGAGGAGCACGCGGCGAAGCGAGTTGCCGAGCGTCATTCCAAAACCGCGCTCCAGCGGCTCTGCCACGAACACGGCCCGGCGACGGCTGTCGCCTCCGGACTGCTTCTTCTCGAGGGCGTTGGGCTTCTTGAGTTCCTGCCAGTTCTTTGCGTTGACGGCCATTTTCATCCCTTGGCAGTTGGGGGCCTAAACCCCTGATTTCAATTCTTCTTTCAACTTCGGCCAAGGCATCGCCCTGGCCGAAACGTCAGACGCGGCGGCGCTTCGAGGGCCGGACCCCGTTGTGGGGGATCGGAGTGACGTCACGGATCGACGTGATCGTGAATCCCACCGCCTGGAGCGCCCGAAGCGCGCTCTCGCGGCCCGAACCCGGACCCTTCACCTCGACCTCGAGCGTCCGGACGCCGTGCTCGGCGGCCTTGCGGCCCGCGTCCTCGGCCGCGACCTGCGCGGCATAGGGCGTCGACTTGCGGCTGCCCTTGAACCCCATCATCCCCGCGCTCGACCAGGCAATCGCGTTGCCCTGCGCATCGGTGATGGTGATCATGGTGTTGTTGAAGCTAGCGTTCACGTGGGCGACGCCGGCCGTGATGTTCTTGCGCTCCCTCCTGCGGAGGCGCTGCGGTGCCTGAGCCATCTAAAATCCGTTCCTAATCCCGTTCGCCCACTCCTCGAAGTGGGGCGCTTGTTGCAGCTGAGCTGGGCTTACTTCTTCTTGCCAGCGATCGGCTTGGCCTTGCCCTTGCGGGTGCGCGCATTGGTATGCGTGCGCTGGCCGCGGACCGGGAGGCCCCTGCGATGGCGAAGCCCGCGGTAGCAGGCGAGGTCCATCAGCCGCTTGATGTTCATCGCGGTCTCGCGGCGAAGATCACCTTCGACCGTGAAGTCCTTGTCGATCGCCTCGCGGATGTGCAGCACTTCCTGGTCGGTGAGGTCCTGGACGCGCTTTTCGGGCGCAATGCCGAGCTGCTCGGTGATCTTCTTGGCCGTCGTCCGGCCGATTCCGTGGATATAGGTCAGCGCGATCTCGACGCGCTTGTTGGTGGGGATGTTGACCCCGGCAATTCGAGCCATTCGTTACCCTTCTTCAGCTCCACGGGGCGCCAATCGCCCCATCTCGTCGCTAGAAAAGACCCCTTTCCAAACGAAAAGCCGACGCGCGCACGAATGCGCCGCCGGACACCGGTGGATCGGGATGAGGCTCAGATAGGATTCGCGTGCGTCCAAGTCAAGGCCGCGGCGTTACTGCCGGCAATGCAGGAAAAACGCATCCACCAGGTCTTCGAGGTCAGCGTGTCGCTGAAGGGCCTGCACGCGATCATCGAGATCGTCGGCGGACTGGCGCTTTATCTCACCAGCACCCAAACAATACTCGACTGGATCGAGCGGTTCACCGCGGACGAGCTCAGCAATGACCCCAAGGACTGGATCGCCAACCACCTCCTGAGATTCGGCGAGACCTTCTCGGTCGCCGAGCACGATTTCTTCGCTTTCTACCTGCTGAGCCACGGGATCGTGAAAATCATCCTCGTCTATGGGCTCCTCAAGGAGAGGCTCTGGGCCTATCCCGCGAGCTTCGTCGTGTTCGGCGCATTCATCGCCTACCAGCTTTACCGCTACAGCTTCACCCATGAGTTCTCGCTCATCCTTCTCAGCATCTTCGACCTCTTCGTGATCGCGCTCGCAGTCCACGAATATCGACTTCTGAGGCATCACCTTCCCACCCACTGATTTGCCCGATAGAGGCCGCGCAGATGGAGCGGCTTACCCTCGCCGGCGGCGTCCCCGATCATTTGAAGGGGGCTATTCTCGCGCTCGGCAATTTCGATGGATTTCACCTCGGCCACCAGGCGGTGGTGAGCCGCGCCGTTGCCCGCGGCTTCCACGAGCGAAGGCCGGTCATCGTCGCGACCTTCGATCCTCACCCGGTCCGATTCTTCAAGCCCGATGTTCCTCCGTTCCGGCTGACGAGCCTCGACCAGCGCCAGGCCCTCTTCGCCCATGCCGGGGCCGACGCGATGCTGGTCTTCGAGTTCGGCCTCGAACTTGCCTCGATGGACGCGGAGGAGTTCGTGGCCGAGGTGCTCGGGCTGAGGATCGGTGCTGCAGGAGTGGTTACCGGCGATGATTTCAGCTTCGGGAAAGGACGCAGCGGAGATGCGGCGCTCCTCAAGAAGGTCGGCGCCAGCCATGGCATCCACGCCGAAGCCGTCGCCCAGGTCGAGCTCGACGGCGAGCGGATTTCCTCCGGCCGCGTCCGCGAGGCGCTGGTCGCGGGCGATACTGGCGCCGCCACCCGGATGCTGAGCCGCGACTATGCGATCGAAGGAAGGGTGCAGGACGGGGACCGGCGCGGACGCGAGCTTGGCTACCCGACAGCAAATCTTGCGCTTGGCGACTATCAGCGCCCGAAATACGGCATCTATGCAGTCCGGGTGACGCTCGAGGACGGGACCGAGCATCCTGGAGTTGCAAGCCTCGGCGTCCGGCCAACCTTCGACCCCCCTCGGGAACTGCTCGAAGCCCACCTGTTCGACTTCGCGGGCGACCTCTATGGGAAGAAGATCGAGGTCGCCCTTCACTCCTATATCCGCGAGGAGAAAAGGTTCGACGGGATCGAGCCGCTGATCGCGCACATGCGCGAGGACGAGGCGAAAGCGCGGCACCTCCTCGCGATCGACTAATTTCCCATCCATTTGCAATCTGGTGAGTGACCGCTAGAGCCGCGCACCAAATGGCCGACGCTCCCGAGACCACCACGACCGACTATCGTTCGACCGTCTTCCTTCCGCGCACCGACTTTCCAATGAAGGCCGGGCTTCCGCAGAAGGAACCGGCGATCCTCGCCCGTTGGGAATCACAAGGGCTTTACCAGCGGATTCGCGAGAGTCGCGAGGGCCGCGAGAAGTTCATCTTCCATGATGGTCCGCCTTACGCGAACGGCGACATCCATATCGGCCATGCGCTCAACCATACGATCAAGGACATGGTCGTTCGCACCCAGACCCTCCTTGGCAAGGACGCGCCCTACGTTCCGGGCTGGGACTGCCACGGGCTTCCGATCGAATGGAAGGTCGAGGAGCAGTATCGCAAGAAGAAGCTCAACAAGGACGAGGTCCCGGTCAAGGAATTCCGGGCCGAGTGCCGGGCCTATGCCCAGCACTGGGTCGACGTCCAGCGCGAGCAGCTGAAGCGGCTCGGGATCAGCGCCAATTGGGACAAGCCCTACCTCACCATGAACTTCCACGCCGAGGCGACGATCGTCTCCGAGCTGTTCAAGTTCGCCGAGACGGGTCAGCTTTACCGGGGCGCCAAGCCGGTGATGTGGTCGCCGGTCGAGAAGACCGCTCTCGCTGAGGCCGAGATCGAATATGAAGACGTGGTCTCGACCCAGATCGATGTCGCGCTGGAGATCGTCGAAAGCGAGGTGCCCGCGCTGGTCGGCGCCTATGCCGTCGTCTGGACGACCACGCCCTGGACGATCCCGGTCAACCAGGGAATCGCCTTCAATCCCGATATCCAGTACGTCCTCGTCCGCGTCACCGGCGGGAACCAGTCCGGTGATGCCCGGGCATTCCTCGTCGCAGAGCCTCTCGTCGAGGCGTTCCTCGAGCGCCGAGGAGCCGAGCTCGCGAGGCAGTCGGGCGATGGTCCAGTGGCGATCGCGGGGGAGGTCCTCGGGCGGTTCAGCGGTTCAGAGCTTGCAGGAACAATCGCTCGTCACCCGATGCACGAGCTCGGCGAATTCTTTGCGAGGCCGCGGCCGTTCCTTGCCGGCGACTTCGTCACGACCGACCAGGGCACCGGTCTTGTTCACATGGCGCCCGACCATGGCGAGGATGATTTCGAATTGTGCCGCGCCCATGGCATCGACCCCGTCTTCGCGGTGGACGCCGGGGGCTTCTACCGCGCTGACTGGCCATGGCTCGGAGGCCAGGGAAGCGTCATCAACTCCAAGTTCAACGCTCCCGACGGACCAATCTGCTCCGACCTTCGGGAGGCCGGCGCTCTCCTTTCCGCGAGTGCCGATTTCAAGCACAGCTACCCGCATTCGTGGCGCTCGAAGGCCAAGGTCATCTATCGCTGCACCCCGCAATGGTTCATCGCGATGGACAAGCCTTTGCCCCATCTCTCGGTAGAGAGCCGGGCCGAGCAGCGATGGGACAATGAGGGCGGCGCCGATCCCCTGAACGGCTCGGAATCGCCAACCCTTCGAGAGCTCGCGATGAACGCCATCGCGAGCACGCGCTTCGTCCCCGAGAAGGGCCGCAATCGCCTGGGCTCGATGGTCGAGCAGCGCCCGGACTGGGTGCTCAGTCGCCAGCGGGCATGGGGGGTCCCGATCGCCTTGTTCGTCGCGAGGAAGACCGGCGAACTCCTGGTCGACCGCGAGGTCAATGAGCGCATCGTCGCCGCGGTGCAGGCGCAGGGCGTCGATGCATGGGACGCCGAGAATGCCGCTCATTTCCTCGGCAATCGCAGTCCCGACGACTACGAGATGGTCACCGACATTCTCGATGTCTGGTTCGACAGCGGTTGCACGCATGTCTTCACGCTCGAGAGCGGACATTGGCCCGAGGAGCGCTGGCCGGCGGACCTTTATGTCGAGGGGTCGGATCAGCACCGCGGCTGGTTCCAGTCGTCTCTGCTGGAGAGCTGCGGGACCCGCGGACGCGCCCCTTATGATGCCGTTCTGACCCATGGCTTCACGATGGACGCCAAGGGCATGAAGATGTCGAAGTCCCTTGGTAATACGATCAGCCCGATCGACCTCATGAAGGAATATGGGGCCGACATTCTCCGGCTCTGGGCACTGTCGGTCGATTTCACCGAGGATCACCGGATCGGAAAGGAGATCCTCGCAGGAGTCGCGGACCAGTATCGCAAGCTCAGGAACACGTTCCGTTACCTGCTCGGCGCTCTCGCCGGGTTCAGCGAGGACGAACGGCTCGACGATGTCTCGGCCTATCCCGAGCTCGAGCGCTACATGCTTCACTTGACCGCGGCCCTCGACCAGAAGCTCAGGAACGCAGTCGATGATTTCGACTTCAACTCCTACGTTCGTTCGCTGACAGACTTTTGCAACGAGGACCTCTCGGCCTTCTTCTTCGATATCCGGAAGGATGTCCTCTATTGCGAGCTGAACGCCGAGACCGGCACCCAGAGCGAGCGCCGGCGAGCCTATCGAACCGTCCTCGACACCCTTTTCCACGCCCTCGTGCGATGGCTCTCGCCGGTGCTTGTGTTCACGAGCGAGGAGGTGTGGACGACGCGCTATCCCGACGCCGGATCCGTGCATCTTCTCGAGTGGCCCGTGGTGCCCCAGGTCGATTCGGACGAGGAGAGGTGGACGAAGCTTCGTGAGCTCCGGGCGCAGGTCACCGAGGCTATCGAGCCCTTGCGTCGTGAGAAGGTGCTGGGATCGAGCCTCGAGGCCGAAGTGTGGGTCCCGTCCGAGGAGGATCCGAAGCTTCTCGCCGAGTTGTTCATCACCTCGACAGTCCACAGGGGCGATGAGATCAGGGTGACGAAAACGACCAACCATAAATGCGGGCGCTGCTGGAGGCACATGCCGGAGGTCCGTGCCGACGGCGAGCTCGACGCCCGCTGCGAGGGCGTGCTCCATGGCTAGGTATCGGCTCGGCTTCGCCGTCGCGCTGCTGGTTTTCGCGCTCGACCAGCTCCTCAAATGGATCGTGACTGGCCCGATGGGCCTGACGCACATCGGGGACGAGCATTATTTTCTTCCGATCTTCAGCTTTACCCTCACGCACAACGACGGGATCTCGCTCGGCCTTCTGAATGCGACCAATCCGCTCGGTCGCTGGATGCTGGTCCTCGTCACCTCGGCGATCGCGCTGGCAGTCGCGGTCTGGATCGGTCGGGAAAAGAGCCAGATCGACAAGATCGCGCTCGGAATGGTGCTCGGAGGAGCGCTCGGGAACATCCTCGACAGGACCCTACATGGCTATGTCGTGGACTTCCTTGACCTCCATTTCGGCAATTTCCGTCCATTTCTGGTATTCAATGTCGGCGACGCCGCGATTAGCATTGCCGTCGTGATCCTGTTGCTGCGAGCCTTCCTCGCCCGTAAGGATCATCATGAAGGGCCCGAGCCCAAGGAGACTATCGAACATGCGTAGAGCTTTCACCGTCCTCGCGTTGGCCGCCGCAGTGGCGACGAGCGGCTGCGCCGCACTGACGGGCAAGAGCAAGGCGCCCGACGAGTTCCAGGTCGCGCGCAACGCGCCGCTGATCATTCCTCCCGATTTCAACCTGGCGCCGCCGGTTGCGGGGACGCAGGGCCTTTCGGCCGGCGATGCCCAGCAGCAGGCGATCGACGCGCTGTTCGGTGGACCGGCTCCGCGCTCGCCCGCCGAGACGAGCATGCTCGACCAGGCCGGACGGGAAGACGCACCAGTCGGAATTCGTTCGACCGTGTGGGACCAGGACACGCGCGTCGTCGACAAGGGCGCCGAGACCCTGCAGATCCTCGCTGCGGCCCCGGCGAATACGAACATCGCCTCGGCACAGGCGGGACAGTAAGCGAGGACGGGGGGAGCAAACTCCAGGATGGCTGAACAGAATCTCTCCGGGCGCCTGGTCGAGATCGAATCGATGCTCGACCGTTCGCGCCGCCGCTTCGAGGAAGGCACGCGCCTTGTCGAGGAAGCGCACAAGATGCTCGCCGACATCCAGCAGGCGCTGATCGGAAGCCCGCGTAGTGTTTCGCCGGAAGACAGCGAGGAAGCGGCTTCAAGGCTCCTCGCTTCGCTCAAGGCGAGTGGCGGGGAAATGCCAGACACGCTGTGTGGCGGGCGGCTCTCGGTCGACCAGGTCCAGCGCCTGATCCGGATCGACGGTCACCCGATCGGAATCACCGAGATGGAATATCGCGTGCTCGAGCTGCTCGCTTTTGCTCGAAACAACGTCGTGACCCGGGCGATGCTCCTGAAGCATCTCTATCGCCGGGCCGACGACCAGCCGCAGCCCAAGATCATCGATGTCTTCATCTCGAAGCTTCGCAAGAAGCTCCGCAATGCGTCCGGAGGAGCGGAGTTCATCGAGACGATCCCGCAGCGCGGCTGGATCCTGCGGGATATCGACGAGAAGAGCGGGGCCTGAGGAGCAGCGAAGGGGCTTCGCTGGCACGCCAGTCCCGATTCACTCTTTCCTAACCCTGTCCGGGTAGCCCCGGACTCGATGCTTCATCTTACCGCCCAGCCAGCAACCGCGGATTCGCCGGCCCCTTACGCCGAGGCCGTCTCGAGGCTTGCGAGCGTCCGTCATGCCCTTCGGCTGGTCCAGCCCTTCGGCGGCGGCCCGGCATCCGACTTCCCTGACGACGAGGTGGTCGCCAGCGGATGGGAGGAGGCCGGATCAGCGAGGCAAAGGCTGTTCGACCGCAGGTCCGAGCGGATGGTGGGAGCGGCAGCCGCAGGAATCGAAGCGCTTCTCATCGAACGCCAGGAGGGACACGAACCCCACTCCGAGGCGGCCGAGGCGCTCGTCGAACAGATCCGGCGCGAACTCCAGGAGGTCGCCGGAATCGTCCTTGCCTAGGCGGGTCCCATCGCCTTCGGGGTCGCGGGATCAGCGCCCCATTCCGTCCAGCTTCCATCGTACAACTGGCCAGCATCACCGCCGATGAGGTGCGCTGCAAAGATGAGGTTCGTGGCTGTCACTCCGGAACCGCAGCTTGCGATGAACGGCTTCATCGGATCGATCCCAGCTTCCTCGAAGATCCGGCGAAGCTCCTCAGCTTCCCTTAAAGTGCCATCCTCCCTGTAGAGCAGGCCGAAGGGGAGATTTCGGGCTCCTGGAATATGGCCTGCCGCCACTCCGGGACGGGGCTCAGGCTCGCTCCCTTCGAAGCGCGGCCTGCCCCGCGCATCGACGAGAGCGCAGGCGGGGCCGGCAAGGATCTCCTGCTTGTCAACCACGCCTTCGTGCTCCCTTGCCTCGAAGCGGGCCCTTCTTGGAGCGGGGTCTCCGGCTTCCGTCGGCCGGCCTTCGGCAATCCACTTCGCAAGGCCGCCGTCGAGGACTGCGACGTTCCTGGCCCCGAAAAGGCGAAGCGAGAACCAGGCTCGCGACGCCGTATGGAGAGGCGAATTGTCGTAGACGACGATGCGATCGTCGGTCCCGATGCCGATGCGCTCCATCGCCGCCCCGAACTCCTCCGCGCCGGGAAGCATGTGGGGCGCCGGGTTCGACGCGTCGGAAATCCCGTCAATGTCAAAGAAACGCGCGCCGGGGATATGCGCCTTGCGATATTCCGCGAGCCCGTTCCGGCCACTCGCGGGCATGTGCCAGCTCGAATCGACGACGACGAGATCGGGCTCGCCAAGGTGCTCCGAAAGCCAGTTCGTGGAGACCAGCGATTGCATGCGCGTTTCCATAGAACCGGGGCCGAGGGTTCGCTAGGTTCCGGGCGATGGCTGCCCCACAAGAGATCAGGCTGCATCCAAGCTGGCTCGGGCCGCTGCGCGGCGAGTTCGACGAGCCCTATATGGCCGACCTCAAGCGCTTCCTCGCGAACGAGCGCGAGCGGGGGAAGAAGATCTTCCCGAGAGGGCGCGAATGGTTTCGGGCACTTGACCTCACCCCGCTTAACAAGGTCCGCGTCGTGATCCTCGGCCAGGATCCCTATCATGGCGAGGGCCAGGCTCACGGGCTGTGCTTCTCGGTTCAGCCGGGGGTCCGCCCGCCGCCGAGCCTCGTCAACATCTACAAGGAACTCGAAAGCGATCTCGGGATCCGCCCCGCTTCACATGGCTTTCTCGAGCATTGGGCAAAGCAGGGCGTGCTGCTCCTCAACAGCGTCCTCACGGTCGAGATGGGTCGCGCCGCCTCGCACCGGGATCGGGGCTGGGAGCGCTTCACGGACCGCATCATCCGGGAGGTGAATGCAAGGCCCGAACCCATCATATTCATGCTCTGGGGGAGCTACGCCCAGAAGAAGGCAGAGTTCGTCGACACCTCGCGGCACCTCGTCCTCAAAGCCGCGCATCCCTCGCCCCTCTCGGCTCACAGCGGCTTTCTGGGCTGCCGCCATTTCTCGAAGGCGAACGCGTTCCTGGAAAGCCGCGGTCTCGAACCCATCGACTGGGCGTTGCCCGACGGCGCTGCCGCCGAGTAGAAGCAAGCGATGGAAACCCGCCATCTCGGCCAGTCCAGCGCGCTGCCGGCATCGCCCGAGGAAGCAGTGCTCGACTATGTACCGAACCCGAGGGGCGGGGCGCTCTACCTGGTGCGGTTCACCGCTCCCGAATTCACCTCGCTCTGCCCGGTGACGGGACAGCCCGATTTCGCGCACCTCGTCATCGACTATGCGCCCGCCGACACCATCGTCGAGAGCAAGAGCCTCAAGCTCTTCCTTGGAAGCTTCAGGAACCATTGCGGGTTCCACGAGGACGTGACGGTCGGGATCGGACAGCGCCTGACCAGCGAAATGAAGCCGAGATGGCTTCGGATCGGCGGTTACTGGTATCCGCGCGGCGGAATTCCGATCGACGTCTTCTGGCAATCCTCGCTTCCGCCAGAAGGCCTGTGGCTTCCCGATCAAGGAGTGCAGCCCTACCGCGGACGGGGATAGGAGCATGGCGGGGGCACCCAGGGTCGCGGTCCTCGGCGCGGGATCGGTTGGCTGTTTCATCGGCGGCGCCTGGCTCGCGGCAGGAGTGCCGGTAACTTTCATCGGCCGGCCACGTCTTTCGAAGGACGTCGATCATTTCGGGCTGACGTTAAGCGACTACAGCGACTGGCAGCTTCGGCTCGGCCCAGGCGAGGTCGATTATCGTTGCGGGCCCGAGGCGCTCGAGGACGCCGAGATCATCGTCCTTACCGTGAAGAGCGGGGACACGGCCGCTGCAGCGGACGATATCGCAACCCAGGGCACCCCCGGAGCGACGGTCATCAGCTTCCAGAATGGCGTCAGCAACGTCGAGGTCCTCGAACAGAATCTTGGAGGCCGGTTCGAAGTCGCCCGCGGAATGGTCCCCTTCAATATCGCCTATCTAGGCAATGGGCGCTTTCACAAGGGAGTGGCAGGCGACCTTTATGTCGAGCGGCGCGCCACCATGCGCACGCTCGCCGACGCGATCGGCGGCGGCCCGGCGGCGCTCAAATTGTCGGACGACATGCTCGGCCTCGCCTGGGGCAAGCTTCTCATCAATCTCAACAATGCAGTGAATGCCCTCTCCGGCCGGACGCTCCAGGAGGAACTGAGACACCGTGATTACCGTCGCGTCTTCGCCGCTTCGATGCGCGAAGGCCTCGCGCTTCTGAAGCGCGCCGAGATCGAGCCGGCGTCCGTCGGACCGATCTCGCCGAACCTTCTCCCGCGGATCGTCGAAACGCCCGACTGGCTGTTCAACAGCATCTTCATCAACCGCTGGAAGATCGACTCGAGGGCGCGCTCGTCGATGGCCGACGACCTTGCCGCGGGGCGTCGGACCGAGATCGAATATCTGAATGGCGAGCTCGTGAGGCTGGCCGACCGACTGCAGCGCTCCGCGCCCGTCAACCGGGCGATCGTCGACTTGGTCCACAAGGCCGAGGCCGGAGCACCGCCGCTCGCCCCGGCGGCGCTCCGAAAGGCAGTGCTAGCCCGCTAACGGCTCGGCGGCCTGGCGGCGAGTCCAGACATAAAGGCCGCTCACCAACAGCGCGAAGACGATGATCCCAAGCGGGGTCGCCATCGGAAAGTCATGCACGATAGCAAGCGGCGCGTCCGTGTTGGTCGCAGCAACGATGCCCGCGAAAATCACCCCGAAGAGGCTCTCGCCGACGATAAGGCCGGTCGCAAGGAGGACGCCCATGCGTTGCGCGAACTCCGGGACGGGCGCCCTTGCCGCCCATTTCTCGTAGAAATGGCCGAGGAGAGCGCCGATCGGGATCAGCAAGGTAAGCGCCATCGGAAGGTAGATGCCCATCCCGACCGCGAGCGGTGGAAGAGCGCCGCGCTTCGTCTTTCGAAGCGCCTCGTCGATGATGACCACCACGACTCCGATACCCGCGCCGATCGCGATCAGGTTCCAGTCGAGGTTCCCGCCGAGCACCCCTTGAGCAATGGCCGAGATGAGCTGCGCCTGAGGAGCCGCGAGCGCGGTGGGCTTGGCGCCGGGAGCACCCTGGAAGGTGAAGGCCGTGTTCAGGACATCGAGGATCGGCGGGATCACGACAGAACCGAAAATGACGCCAAGAACCAGCGCCACTTGCTGGCGCCAGGGGGTCGCCGCGACGAGC
>DASZYL010000086.1:0-24766 GCA_035545385.1 Sphingomicrobium sp.
AAGACGGGGGGAGAGCCGCTTCTCGCCGAGAAGGTCGAGGATCTCGAGGATTTCCAGCGCAAGCTCGTCGCCAACTCGAGGGGCTTAAGACCAGACTGGGTCAGCCGTTTCCTCCTGCCTCCACTCGAGGAACTGGCGACCGAGCAGCTGATGGAAACGCGCGTTCGGCCGATCTGGCTGATGTGGAGCGCGCTTGCACTGACCCTGGGCGCGGCTTTCTGCTTCGGCAGGGGATGGCTTGGCGCCGGGTTGGTCATGCTCCTTGGCTCAATGCCGCTCGATCTCATCGCGAGCCGTCTTGCAGCGCTTCGCCTGCGCCCATTTCCGGTGCGTATGCCAAGCCGGCTCGCGCTCTGGCCTGCCAGCGGGCTTGCCCTGCTCGTACTTGGCTGGTGGGAAATGCGTCACAACTCCGGTTGGGGCGCTCTCATCACCGCGATTGCCGCCGGCGCCTTTGCCGAAGCAACGCGGATCGAGCGAACGGCCATCCCCGACGGTGAGCTGTGGCTCATCTCGCGCCGAAGCGCGATCATGCTCGCCGTTCCCTTCGCCCTCCTCGGCGCGTGGACGAGCTATCTCGTCGGGCTCTTGGCCTATGCCGCAATTTCGTTCTTCATCGTTCAGCATGTGCGCCATCAGTCCTCTAGTTGACCGGAAGTTAACCGAAATCGGATAACGCACGCAGGTAATGATGCCTGAAGAATGGCCGATTGCCGCATCGGCGGCACAAGAGAATGCGCCCGCGCGCCCCGGGGGTCGCGGTCGGCTGTCGACAGTCCGCCTCGATTTCTTCCTCGATCCGGCCGAGCGCCTCACCGAGCAGGAACGGGCGCTGATGACGGCGATGCTCCACTGCCTGGTGGGCGACATCGCCGGTGAGATCCGGGCGACTCTTCCCGCGGGCTGGGTGAGCGCGAACGATGATGATTCGCACGTCATCGACGCTTTGACCCGAAGCGGGCTTCTCAACGATCCCCAGTTGATGCTCCTTCTCCTGAGGCGCGCCGACGAGGAGCGGATCGGGACCGCGGCGAGGGCCCGGACGGGTCGGCGCGAGGCGCGGGCGATCCAGGGGCTGGTCAGTCACCAGAGCGGCGCGGTGTCGGCGGCCGCCATGGCCCTGATCCTTGCGCGCGGCCGTCGCCGCGATCGTTTCGGCCAGTGCCTGCTGGGGTTCGACGACCTTCCGAAGGAAACTGCCGAACGCCTCGTTCTCAATGTCGCGGCCGCCCTGCGGGGGGATTTCGCCGCGGTTCGCGGGGCAGCAGCAGCCGATACCGAGCTCGCGGCGTCCGCCGACCGCCTGATCGACAGGCACGATCCGACGCGAAGCATCGAAGCTTTGACTGGCGCGGTGGTCGCGATCCTCGATGAAGGAGACGGGCTTTCGGACGAACTCCTCCTTGCGAGTGCCCAGGAGGGCGAGATCGCCTTCATCGCCGAAGTCCTCGCGAGGCGTGCCGGCATCTATGGAGCAGTCGCCCTCGACGAGCTGCTTTCGGGGAGGGGGGAGCAGGTGATGTCGCTGCTTCGCGTCGCCGGCTTTTCGCGCGAATTGAGCGCGGGTCTCCTCGCGAGCCTTGGTGATCTCCTTGGGATCGATGATCCTGGTGCAGCGATCAATTTCTACGACCGGATGAGCGCGGACGAAGTGAGGGCCGCGGCGAGCTGGGTCTCGACGCCGCGGGCCTATCGCGCCGCGCTCGACCTGCTTGGAAGCAACAATGGCTAGCGCTCCTTCCGAGCCGAAGCCGGTGCTCGGCCGCCTTGACCGTGCCGGTCGGCTGATCGCGGCCGACCCTGAACTTGAGAACCTGCAGCGCGAGGCAGGCTCGGAGCTCGGTCAGCTGCTGGCGATCCCGCAGGTTGCGGCAGTGGCTCAGCTTGCGCGCAAGCTCGGCACTCAGGTTGCCCGGCCCGCGGTGGCCGCCTCTGCCGAGCATGACATCGATCTTTGGGTCAACGCGAAGCCGGAAGGCGACGAGATCGCGCTGTCGCTCGAGGGCTGGACCGTTCGGCCAGCTGCGGGTCCACGGCTTGCCTCGATCCTCGGCGGCGGGAGCGATGTTGCCGAAGCGAGCGCCCAGAATGAATGGGCGACCGACGAGGAGCTTCGAATCATCTCCCTTTCCTCGGAGTTCGCGAGCCTGCTCGGGGTCGATGTCACCGATGCCGCCGGAGCTCCGTTGACCAGGATTTTGCGCCTCGAGGAGGATGCTTCGGGCGAGATGCCCTTGATCGGCGCGCTCGCCGCGAGGCACGGCTTTTCCGGGCAGCGCGCGAGGAGCCGCTCGGACAGGAATTGCCTCGTCGTTCTCAAGGGCGAAGTCGTGACCGCCGCCGACGGCCGTTTCGCGGGCTTTCGTGGCACAGCCGAGAGCGAAAAGGACGCCGCGGCCCATGCCCCGAGCCGAAGCCTCGGCATCGATCACGAGCTCGACGAATTGCTCCGCTCACCCATTGATCGGATCATCGAGAGCGCCGAGCGGATCGTTGCCCGCTCGGATGGGCCGCTTCGCAGCGACTATGCGAGTTATGGAAACGATATCGCTTCTGCCGCGCGCCACCTGCTCTCGGTCTTGAGCGCAATGAGCGAGGATCCGACGCAGGGGCAGGCGGTCCTCGATCTCGCGTCGCTATCGGCGGAGGCGGTGATCATGCTCGAATCGTCGGCCGAGGAACGGAGCGTCCGGATCGACCTCAGCCGTCCCGAGACGCTCCGCGTGCGCGGTCAGGAGCGAGCGATCATGCAGATCCTCGTCAATCTCATCGGCAATGCGATCCGCTATTCGCCCGAAGGGGGAACGATCAGGCTGGCTTTCGCGAGGACCTCGGGAGCCGCTTCCGTCACGGTCTCCGACGAGGGGCCCGGCATTTCCGGCGGGGACGAACAGCGCATCTTCGAGCGATTTGAACGGGCCCATTCGAAAGAAGGAGGCACTGGCCTCGGCCTCGCCATTTCGCGCAGGCTTGCCCGCTCGATGGGCGGGGACGTCACTCTGGACAGCGCTCCTGGCGAAGGAGCGCGCTTCACCCTTACGCTGCCGGCCGCCTAGCCGCGCTTTTCGACCGGAACATAGTCGCGCTGCGTGGCGCCCACATAGAGCTGGCGTGGGCGGCCGATCTTCTGATCGGGATCGGCGATCATCTCGTTCCATTGTGCGACCCAGCCGACCGTCCGAGCGACCGCGAACAATGCCGTGAACATGTCGGTCGGGAAGCCGATGGCGTTGAGGATCACGCCCGAATAGAAATCGACGTTGGGATAGAGCTTCTTCTCGATGAAATAATCGTCGTTGAGGGCGATGTGCTCGAGCTCCTTGGCGACGTCGAGCACCGGATCGGAGATGTTGAGCTCCTTGAGGACCTCGTCCGCGGTGGCCTTCATGACCTTCGCCCGGGGGTCGAAGTTCTTGTAGACGCGGTGCCCGAAGCCCATCAGCCGGAACGGATCGTTCTTGTCCTTGGCCCGGGCGATATATTCGGGGATGCGCTTCACGTTACCGATCTCGCGCAGCATGTTGAGCGCGGCCTCGTTGGCCCCGCCGTGGGCGGGTCCCCAGAGACAGGCGATGCCCGCTGCGATGCAGGCGAAGGGATTGGCGCCCGAGGATCCGGCAAGTCGGACGGTCGATGTCGAGGCGTTCTGCTCGTGATCGGCATGGAGGATGAAGATCCGCCGCATCGCGTTTTCGATGACGGGATTGACGACATAAGGCTCAGCCGGGACCCCGAAGGTCATCCGAAGGAAGTTGCCCGTGTAGCTGAGGTCGTTCTGGGGATAGAGGAACGGCTGGCCGATCGAATATTTGTAGGCCATCGCGGCGATCGTCGGCATCTTCGCGATCAGCCGATGCGACGCGATCATGCGCTGCTCGGGATCGGTGATGTCGGTACTGTCGTGGTAGAATGAAGAGAGCGCTCCGACGACGCCGCACATGACCGCCATCGGGTGAGCATCGCGCCTGAATCCACGATAGAAGGTCGCCAATTGCTCATGGACCATCGTGTGGCGGCTGATCGTGTAGACCCAGTCGTCGAGCTCCTTGGCGCTCGGAAGCTCGCCATGGACGAGCAGATAGGCGACCTCCATGAAGGTCGAGCGCTGGGCCAGCTGGTCGATCGGGTAGCCGCGGTGAAGAAGGATGCCCTGCTCACCGTCGATATAGGTGATCGAACTCTCGCAGCTTGCCGTCGAGGTGAAGCCGGGATCGTAGGTGAACATCCCGCTCTGGGCGTAGAGCTTTCGGATATCGATGACTTCGGGACCGACTGTTCCGTCCAGTACCGGGTATTCGAAACTGCCCCCCGGCGTTTTCATCGAGACGGTTTTATCGGTCATTCGGTCGGCTCCATCTGGTCGGCGATACGGGCTAGACTCTCGTCGCGCCCGAGTAAGGCAAGAACATCAAAAATCCCCGGAGAGGTCTTACGCCCGGTAAGGGCGGCCCGAAGGGGCTGCGCAAGCTTGCCGAGCTTGACGCCGCGAGCTTCGGCGACTTCGCGGATAGCCGCCTCTAACGAGGCTCCATCCCAGTTCGCAAGTGCAGCAAGGCGCTCGTGAGTCGAAGCCAGGAGCGTGCGCGCATCTTCTGTCAGGAGCGCCGATGCGTCCTCGTCAAGAGAAATGGGCCGACTGGCAAACAAAAATGCCGCACCTTCAGCGAGTTGAACGATCGTATTTGCACGAGGCTTCAACTCCGGCATGGCTTTCACGAGAAGCGGCTTCTGATCTGGCGAAAGCCCCAGCCTCGCAGACACGAGATCGGCAAGCCGCTCATCGTCGGCCTCGCGGATGTAATGGCCGTTGAGATTCTCGAGCTTCTTGAAGTCGAAGCGCGAGGGTGATTTGCCGACATGGTCGAGGTCGAACCATTCGATCGCCTGCTCGCGGCTTATGATCTCGGCGTCGCCGTGGCCCCATCCGAGGCGGAGCAGGTAATTGTCGACCGCTTCGGGGAGCATTCCAAGCTCGTCGCGGTAGGAATCCACTCCTAGCGCCCCGTGGCGCTTGCTCAGTTTGGCTCCATCTGGACCATGGATCAGCGGAACATGCGCGTAGGTCGGCTCCGGCCAGCCCATCGCGCGGATGATCGCCAGCTGCCGGAAAGCATTGTTGAGATGGTCGTCGCCGCGGATCACGTGAGTGACACCCATGTCGTGATCGTCGACGACGACTGCAAGCATGTAGGTCGGGCTTCCATCCGAGCGCAGCAGGATGAAATCGTCGATCTCCTCGTTCTGAACGGTCACTCGGCCCTGAACTCGATCGAGGATGACCGTCTCCCCTTCGCGGGGAGCCTTGAGGCGGATCACGAAGGGCTTGTCGCCTTGTTCCTCATCGACGTCCCGCCAGGGGCTGTTGATTCTGAAGGGCCTGCGCTCGTTCCTCGCCTGCTCGCGCTGGGCGGCGAGCTCGTCCTGCGTCATGTAGCAGCGATAGGCCTGCCCCCGCTCGAGCAGCCTGTGTGCGATCTCGGCGTGGCGCGCCCAGAATTGCGACTGGTAATATTCGTGCCCGTCCCAATCGAGACCGAGCCATGACATGCCGTCGAGGATCGCGTCGATCGCTTCCTTGGTCGACCGGGCCTTGTCGGTGTCTTCGATCCTCAAGAGGAACTTGCCCTTGTGATGGCGGGCGAAGAGCCAGTTGAAGAGCGCGGTGCGAGCTCCTCCGATGTGGAGAAAGCCCGTAGGCGAGGGGGCGAAGCGGGTAACGACCGGGCCGGACGGCGACGAACTGCTTGCGCTCAAGCGCGCTTTCCTTTTCGTTTTGCTGTGGTGCAATGCAACGGAAGGGGGCCCCTAACATAGGGGAAGCGCCTCTTCCACAGCAGGCACTGAGTGTCGGCGCAAAGCGCCCTGGTAGGTCCTCTTGGAGGGCGGTCCCTTGGAGAGCCAGGCGAAGAGCGGTTAAGGTCGGCCCGTAACCGAAGGTCAGTAGCGCCGGATCAGTCCGGCAAGCCGTCCCTGGATCTGCACTCGGCCCTCTTCGTAGCGCTGCGGCTCGTATCGCGCGTTTGCAGGGTCGAGCCTGATCATCCGGCCCTCGCGCCGATATGTCTTGAGCGTCGCCTCCTCATTGTCGATGAGCGCAACCACGATCTCACCGTCGCGGGCGCTGTCGACCTTACGGATCAGCGCAAAGTCGCCGTCAAGGATGCCTTCCTCGACCATCGAATCACCCGAGACCTCGAGCGCATAATGTTCGCCCGGGCCAAGCAGTGCCGCGGGGACAGCGAACGTCTCGGTCCCCTGGAGCGCCTCGATTGGCGTACCCGCGGCGATCCTTCCGTGAAGCGGGATTTCCAGAGAATCGTTGGCTGCTGCCGGAATGGCGTGACGGACTGGACTAGCGATCGTCGCAGCGCCTCCGGCGGTCTCCGGCAGCTTGACGACCTCGAGCGCCCTCGCGCGATTGGGAAGGCGGCGAATGAAGCCCCTTTCCTCGAGAGCCGAGATCAAGCGGTGAACTCCCGATTTCGACTTGAGGTCCAGCGCCTCGCGCATCTCATCGAAGCTTGGGCTGACGCCATCCTGTTTCAGGCGTCCGTCGATGAAGAGCAGAAGTTCGCGTTGCTTGGCCGTGAGCATCGACTGTTCCCCGTCATTCCGTTGGAACGAACAGTGAACGTCTAAGCAACAAACGGGTTCGGGTCAACCCCGTCCTCAGCCGCCGGTGGTATAGCGATGTCCCCCGGATCGACCACACCCCGCTTTCCCCCCCGCATGACTCCCTCTTCAAGAGCTGATATTCCGGAATGAAGAGGGGCAATCGATGGCGGACGTATTCGTCTCGTACGCGCGGTCAGACGAGCGGCAGGCTGAGCGCGTTGCCGAAGCTCTTCGGGTCGGCGGCTACAGCGTCTGGCGCGATGACGAGCTACCAGCTCACCGACCCTATGCCGAAGTCATTGAAGAGCGACTGAAGGCAGCCAGGGCCGTGGTCGTTCTTTGGTCGTCAGAGGCCTCGAACTCGCAATGGGTGAGGTCGGAAGCGGATGTCGCAAGACAGCTCGGGACGCTCGTCCAGGCTTCACTCGACGGCACCAATGCACCGATGCCGTTCGATCAAATTCAATGCGCCAATCTGGAAGATTGGAACGGGATTCGTGACACTTCAGGCTGGCGAAAACTGACCACCAGCATTCAGGCACTCGCGGGAACGATCGGGAGCGTGAATCCCGGCCGACCATTGCGGCCGAGCGTTTCGATCTGCGTACTGCCTTTTGCGAACATGAGCGGCGATGCCGAGCAGGAATATTTCAGTGACGGCATCACCGAAGACATTACCACGGACCTGTCGAAGGTCTCCGCTCTCGCTGTAACCGCACGCAATACGGCCTTCATGTTCAAGGGCGAACCAGGCGATGTGTGCGCGATCGCCACAAAACTTGGCGTCAGCCATGTCCTCGAGGGGAGCGTGCGCAAGGCGGGAGAGCGTGTCCGGATCACGGCGCAGTTGATCGACGGCAGCACTGGAGATCACGTCTGGGCCGAGAGATATGACCGTGACCTCACTGACATCTTCGAAATTCAGGACGAGCTTTCGAAGGCGATCGTGGACACATTGAAGGTGAAGCTCTTGCCTCGAGAGAAGGAGGCAATTGGAAGCCGTGGCACTGCAAATGTCGAAGCGTACAACCTCTATCTGATGGGGCGGCGGCACTGGATCAGCGCCGCGGTCGATCGTCGTCGTGATCATGAGATCATCCGCATATGCAAGCAGGCCTTGGCGCTGGATGAAGACTATGCCGAAGCCTGGGCACTGATGGCGCTAGCTCAAGCCGAACTCCGTTTCTTTCATGGAGAGGACGTGGACGCCCGACCCGCGGCTGAACGCGCGCTCGTTCTCAATCCGAATCTGTCCGAGCCACACTTCGTAAGAGCACGTTATTTCGCGCACGAGGATCGCGGGGAGGAGGCGAGCGCGGAAGCACAGCTCGCCATTCGTCTTCAGCCGGACTCTTGGGAAGGAAACCGCGAAGTCGCGAGACTTCTATTCGCGCAAGGCCGGTTTCGGGATGCGATTCCCTATCTCGAAAAGGCGATGAGTCTGGTCGAGAACGACTTTCACAGCGGCGATTTGCTGATCGCTTGCTACAGCGGCATTGGAGATATGAAATCGGCCGAGCGAACGGCAGAACGGACGCTTCAACGATCAGAAGCTGCGCTCATCGACGACCCTGGTAATGGAATCGCCCTCGCAGCAGGCGCCAAGGCCTTGCTCGTCCTCGGCGAAAATGAACGGGCGAAGGAATGGACGAAACGGGGCCTACTCCTCGACCCGGACAACCTCAACATGCTCTATAACATGGCTTGTAACTTGAGCTTTTCGAAGGCCGATCCGGACTGGTCTCTGGAGATCATTGAGCGGTTTTTTGAGCGAACGAACAGCTCTACCTTCCTCAAGTACGCCGAGGCTGATCCGGATCTGGATTCCATCCGCGGCCATGCCCGCTTCAAACAGATGATCGCCAACGCAAAGCAGCGGGTGAATGCGTGTCGGACCCTTTAAGGAAGGCCATTCGCGACTAATCCGGGGGTATCACCATACCCCCATCCTCAGCCGCCGCTCTTGACCAGCCTCGTCTTGAAGGCCTGGATCGCAGCATCGTTGCGCTTGACGCCGACTTCCGCGCGCATCGCTGCGAGGAACTCCCGCGCATAGTCCTGCGACACCGCATCCTGCAGTTCGCTCTGCATGCGCCCGATCAACGCAGGCTGCATCAGTGCATTTGCGGGCTCGCTCTTGGTGACTTTCACGATGACGAAGCCGCGGCCCTGAGGATCCGGGAACATGCGGCTTTTGCCGGCGGCAAGAGTGAACAGCATCTTCATCGCGGCAGGAACCGGCCCCTGGGCCATGGCGATCTGGATCCTCCTGGCGGCAAGCGGCTGCATCGGCGGAAGCGGCACTTTGCTCTCCTTCATCGCCTGGGCGAGCGGGATTCCATGTTCCACCTTCGCTTCGATCTGCTGGGCGACGCTTCGGGCGCGCTCCGTCGCCTTGCCGTTGATCCAGTCGTTGGCGACCTTTTCGCGCACCTCGGCAAGGGGCGCGGGAGCTGCAGGAACGATCCGGTCCGGGGAGACCATGGCGTAGCCCTGGTCGTCGGGAAGGCTGACAATCTCCGGCGGGTCGTTGGGCTCGATCTCAAATCCGGTCTTCACGGCAGGCGCGAGCTCGGCAGGAACCTTGTATCCGGGACCCGTTCGCGAGGAACCATTGGCGGTAATCAGCGGGGTCGTGGTGACCGTGAGCTTGGCCTTGGCTGCCGCCTCGGTGAAGTTGCCGCCGTTGTCCACCTCGTCCTGGACCTTTCCAGCGAGGTCCTCGATCGCGCTCTTGCGCTTGTCGGCCGTGATCTTGGACGCGATTTCGGAGCGGGCCTGCTCGAGCGTCTTGCCGCCCAAGGTCTTGACCGAATCGACCTTTACCACCGCCCAGCCGAAGTCCGTCTGGACGGGCCCGACGACGGCGCCCGAGGGAGCAGCGAAGACCGCCGCCGCCGCCTTTGCGCCCGCGACCGAGGCATAGGCTTCCCGGCTCTGGTCTTTCAGCGAGGTTACGGCGGCATTGCCCCCGGCGGGCGCCGCCGCAGCAGCGATGCTTGCGCCGCCCTTTGCACGGGCGGCAATCGCGTTCGCGGTCGCCTGGTCGGGGACCACGGCCTGGCTGATATTGCGCGTTTCCTTCGACGCGTAGTCCGCCTTGTGTGCGTTGTAATAAGCGGCAATTTCCTGCTCGGACGCCGTGAGGTTCGCGACCTGTTCGGGACCGATCCGGGCAATCCGGATCGAGCGCTGCTCGGGGACCATGTAACGGTTGCGATTGGCGGTATAATATTGCTGGAGGTCAGCGTCGGTCGGCTTCAGTCCCGAACGAAAAGCGGCGATCGGGACAATGGCGCCTTCACCCTCGCGCGCTTCGAGAAGCATCGCCGCGTAAGGCGTCGCCATCCCGACCGAAACCCGGGCATTTGCTGCGACCGGTGTCAGGAGATAGCGCTCGAGCAATCCGCCGGCGAGGATTTGCCGTACCTGTGAATCGGTCAGCCGCTGCTGGGCGAGAAAGGCCTGGTAGGCCTGTTCGTTGAACTGGCCATTGAGCCCTTTCGTTTGCGGGATCTGCGCGATCTCGGCGTCGACGAGGCGCTTGGACAGTGGGAAGTGGAACTTGTCGGCGAAGGCGAGCATCGTCTTCTGGTCGATGATCTCGTCGAGCAGCGTGTCGAAATCGCCGACGATTGTCGCATAATCGGCATTGGGGTTCTGCTGCCGGACCTGCTGCAGCCGCCGCTGCATCGCGTCGTTCATTTCCTGTTCGGTGACCTGCTGGCTGCCGACCTTCACGAGCCCCGAGCTGCCAAGCCCGAACCCGATGTTGCCCGAGCCGAAGTTCGTCACTCCGGTCGAGGCGAATCCGATCAGGATGAAGATGAAGACAAGGGCGACTATCGCGGTGCCGAACTTTGATTTCTGAAGTCGGCGAAGGGAACTGAGCATGAGGATCCTGCGAGGCGGAAGGCCAATTTTCCGACGCTTTAGGGGCGAGCCTTGCAGGCATCAAGGCGGCGCCGCTAGTGACGCTCGAGGATCAAGGGGGTAGCGAAGTGGCACCAAGGAAACTCGTCGCCGGCAATTGGAAGATGCACGGCCTTGCGTCGGACATCGCCGAAATCCAGGCGATCGCGGCCGCCTCGAAGAACTTCCCTCAGGTCGACGTCGCCTTGTGCGTGCCGGCGATCCTCATCGAGCGGGCCGCTCGAGCCGTTCCGGGCTTCAGGATTGGCGGTCAGGACGTCCACCATGCCGAGAAGGGCCCTCATACCGGCTGCATCTCGGCGGAGATGCTGGTCGACGCCGGAGCGGTGCTCACCATCGTCGGGCATTCGGAACGTCGCGACGCGCAGCGCGAGAGGGATGCCGATGTGAAAGCGAAAGCCGAGGCCGCCCTTGGGATCGGCCTCGATGTCATCCTGTGCGTCGGCGAGAGCCTCGAAATCCGCGAGGAGGGGAGAGCCGTCGAGAAGGTTCTTGAACAGCTCGATGGCTCGCTTCCCGAAAAGCTTCAGCCGGGAGCGGAACTTGCGATCGCCTACGAGCCCATTTGGGCAATCGGGACCGGCAAGGTGCCGACGATGGAAGAGATCGCCGAAATGCACGAAGCGATCCGCGAACGCCTCGTTCAGTGCTGGGAAAGCGATGGGACGGGCATACGGATCCTCTACGGCGGATCGGTGAAGGCCTCGAACGCCGGAGAGATCTTCAAAGTGCCCAACGTCGATGGAGCGCTTGTCGGAGGCGCCAGTCTCAAACTGGCCGATTTCATGCCGATCGTCGAAGCCGCGCAATTGGCGGTCCGCTAGCGCCGTTCGGTTCACAAGAAGGTGCAATTTCGTTAATAAGGCCTATCGAAAGTTATGAAAGGACCAAGATGCGACTGATTGTTGGGACGCTGACTGCCGTGGGGCTGGTTTTTGCCTCGCCGGTGGCTGCGCAGGCGGGGATCAATGCCGGAATGCAGGTGACGGACGCGAGCGGTGCGCCCGTCGGCACCGTGAAGGCGGTGCAGGGAACCAATTTGCTGATCAAGACCGACAAGCACGAAGCGCTTCTTCCATCGGCGAGCTTCACCGTTTCCAATGGCAAGCTCCTGTTCGGAATGACCCAGGCCCAGCTCGATGCCGAGATCGAGAAGAACCTCTCCGCCGCGAACTCCGCGATCGTTGCGGGAGCGACGGTGAACGGGATCGGCGGGGCCAAGGTCGGGACGATCGACGCCGTCGCCGAGGACAATGTGACGATCACCCTCGAAGGTGGGAACAAGATCGCGGTTCCCAAGAACGGGCTTCGCGGCAATCCCGATGGAACCGTCACGATCGGCTATTCGGCCGATCAGCTCGAAGCGCTGGTGAAGGGCTCCTCGTCGGGCGGGGGCGCAACTTCCGCCGATAGCGAAGCCTCGGGCGCTCAAAGCAATTAAGGTCGGTTGAAAGGCTGCGCGGCGCCGACTAAGTGGCGCCCCGCCGCCCTTTTTTGAAAGCCTCCCATGTTCGCATTCCTGCTGATTGTCCAAACGCTGATTGCGGTCGCTCTCATCGCAGTGATCCTGATGCAGCGCTCCGAAGGCGGCGGTCTTGGAGTAGGTGGAAGCTCGTCCGGGTTCATGACCGCGCGCGGCGCAGCCGACTTCCTCACCCGATCGACAGCGGTCCTTGGCGGGCTCTTCATCGTTCTTTCGATCGTGATGGCGGCAATCGCCGGAGCGACCAGGCAGCCGGCGAAGATCGATACGTCGCTCATGAACACCGCTGCGCCCCTCGAGCAGCGGCAGGCTCCGGCGCGGCCGGCGGCGCCTGCCAATTCCGAGCAGAATCAGCAGGCTCCCGCGGTTCCGCTGGCGCAATAATCGGGTCAAGCCAGAAAATATTTGCTGCCGCCGCTTGCGTCGGCGGCGCTTGTCCCCCTAAGCCTCGAATCCCATGGCGCGGTTTATTTTTGTCACCGGCGGCGTGGTTTCATCGCTTGGAAAAGGACTTCTCTCGGCCTCCCTGGGGGCGCTCCTCCAGGCGCGTGGCTACAAGGTCCGCATTCGTAAGTTCGACCCCTATCTCAACGTCGATCCGGGGACGATGTCCCCGTATCAGCACGGCGAGGTCTACGTCACCGACGACGGCGCCGAGACCGACCTCGATCTTGGTCATTACGAGCGGTTCACGGGCGTATCGTCGCGCCAGACCGACAATGTGACCACCGGGCGCATCTACCGCGACATCATCGCGAAGGAGCGTCGCGGGGATTATCTCGGGGCGACCGTCCAGGTCATTCCCCATGTGACCAACGCGATCAAGGAATTCGCGCTCGCCGACACGGAGAGCTGCGATTTCGTCATCTGCGAGATCGGCGGCACCGTCGGCGACATCGAGAGCCTGCCGTTCATCGAATCGATCCGGCAATTGAGGAACGACCTTGGCCGCAACCAGACGGTGAGCGTCCACACGACCCTCGTTCCATGGATCAAGGCGGCGGGCGAACTGAAGACGAAGCCGACGCAGCATAGCGTCCGGGAACTTTCGAGCCTCGGCGTTCAGCCGGACGTCCTGTTGTGCAGGACCGAAAAGGAGATTCCCGAAGGCGAGCGCGAGAAGATCGCGCTGTTCTGCAACGTTCCCAAGTCCGCGGTGATCCAGGCTCTGGACGCAAGGAACATTTACGACGTGCCGCTCCAGTATCACGAGAGCGGCCTCGACGACGAGGTCCTTCGTGCGTTCGGCATCACCGACGCGCCGGCCCCCGAGCTCAATCGCTGGCATGAGATCATGGATCGCATCGATCATTATGACAGCGAGGTCACGATCGGAGTCGTCGGCAAATATGTCGGTCTTCCGGACGCCTACAAGAGCCTGCGCGAGGCGCTGGTCCATGGCGGGATCGCCAATCGCGCCAAGGTCAACATCGAGTGGATCGACGCCGAGGTTTTCGAGCATCCGGATTCGGACATCGTCGCCGAGCTCGAGCCGCTCCACGGGATCCTCGTCCCGGGCGGCTTCGGAGAGCGTGGCAGCGAGGGAAAGATCGCGAGCGTGAAGTTCGCGCGCGAACGCGAGATCCCCTTCTTCGGAATCTGCCTCGGGATGCAGATGGCCTGCATCGAGGCCGCTCGAAATCTCGCGGGGATCAAAGAGGCCTCAACGACCGAGTTCGGAGACACTCCCGAGCCGGTGGTCGGGATGATCACCGAATGGATGAGCGAGGAGGGGCTCCAGAAGCGCGCCGCGGGCGGTGATCTTGGAGGAACGATGCGCCTTGGCGCCTATCCGGCCAAGCTCGACGGAAACAGCGTCGTTCGCTCGATCTATGGTTCCGACGAGATCAGCGAGCGCCACCGTCATCGCTACGAGGTCAACGTCCATTATCGCGATCCGCTCGAGAGGACCGGCCTCGTCTTCTCCGGCATGTCGCCGGACGACGAGCTTCCGGAAATCGTCGAGCGCCCCGATCACCCATGGTTCATCGGAGTCCAGTTCCATCCGGAGCTGAAGAGCAGGCCGTTCGAGCCGCACCCGCTCTTTGCCGGGTTCATCGAGGCGGCGGTAAAGCAATCGCGCCTCGTCTGAGACGCTGGTTCGCGGGAACAGGGTTCCTGCTGGGCCGTTACGGGCCCGTTCCACCGCCATACTAACGAGGAAAGCCGCCAATGCTTCTGACCATCGCAATCATCCTGCTCATCCTTTGGGCCCTGGGCTTCTTTGCCTTCCACGTGACGAGTGGCCTCATCCACATCATCCTCGTCATCGGCATCATCGTCCTGATCTGGAACTTCGTCGCCGGTCGAAGGGCCGTCTAGGCGCGAATTTCTCGCCGTTGCGGGGCGTCACAAGCGTCCCTAAATGCGGCCAATGACAAACAGCATTTCGACGCGCGTCGCCGTGCTCGGCTCGGGGCCCGCAGGCCTGACGGCAGCCATCTACGCTGCGCGCGCCGGCCTTTCGCCGATCGTCATCCAGGGCATCCAGCCCGGTGGCCAGCTCACGACCACCACCGACGTCGAGAACTATCCGGGCTTTCGTGACGTCATCCAGGGTCCCTGGCTCATGGAGGAAATGCAGGCCCAGGCCGAGCATGTCGGGACCAAGGTGGTTTGGGACCATATTACCGAAGTCGACCTCTCGCGCCGGCCGTTCAGGCTAAGTGGTGACGGAGGAGCGCAATATTTCGCGGATTCGCTGGTGATCGCGACCGGCGCCCAGGCCAAGTGGCTGGGCCTTCCTTCGGAAGAGCATATGAAGGGCAGGGGAGCCTCGGCCTGCGCGACCTGCGACGGCTTCTTCTACCGTGGCAAGAAAGTGGCGGTGATCGGTGGCGGCAACACGGCGGTCGAGGAAGCCTTGTACCTTACGAACCATAGCCATGATGTTACCCTCATTCACCGCAGGGATTCGCTTCGCGCCGAGAAGATCCTCCAGGACCGGCTGTTCGCCAATCCGCACGTCGACATCATCTGGGACAGCGAAGTCGTCGAGTTCGTCGGTGGCGGCGAGCCCGAGGCTCTCGTCGGTCTCAACATCCGAAACAAGCGCACCGGCGAAACCAGCACGCTCGAGGTCGAGGGCGCGTTCGTGGCGATCGGGCACCAGCCCGCGACCGAGCTGTTCAGGGGGCAGCTCGAGCTCGACGAGGAGGGCTATATCGTCGTTGCTCCGGGTACGACGAAGACGAGCGTTCCTGGAGTGTTTGCCTGCGGCGATGTCATGGACAAGATCTACCGCCAGGCGGTGACCGCCGCGGGGACTGGATGCATGGCGGCGCTCGACGCCGAGAAATATCTCGCCGAGATGGAATTCGAGGCGCTCGCCGCCGAATAGGCTCAGGAGTAGAGGGCCTCGACGAAGTAGAGGCCCTGGGGCGGAGCGTTGAAGCCAAGCGCCGAGCGGTCGCGCGCCTCCAGTGCCTTTCGCATGTCGTCTGGCCTCCATTGCCCGCGACCGACCATCGCGAGGCATCCGACCATCGAGCGAACCTGGTGATGGAGGAAGCTCCGCGCCGCGGCGGTGACGTGGATCTCCTCTCCGACCTTGCTGACGCCGAGCACGTCCAATGACTTCACCGGGCTTTCCGACTGGCATTGCGCCGAGCGGAAGGTCGTGAAGTCGTGGCGTCCGACGAGGTGGGCAGCACCTTCACGCATCGCCACGGGGTCGAGCGGAACTGCGATGTGCCAGACGCGCCCGCAATCGAGCGCCGGCGGCGCCCGGCGGTTGAGGATCCGGTAGAGATAGCGCCGCCCCTTGCAGGAGAAGCGTGCGTGCCAGTCGCCGGCGACCTCCGCCACTTCGAGGACGGAGACGGGGTGGGGACGAACCAGAGCGTTCAATCCCTCCCTCAGGCGATGCGCGGTCAGTGGCTTCATGACGTCAACATGGGCGGCCATTGCGATGGCATGGACGCCGGCATCGGTCCGTCCCGCCGCAGTGAATTGCGCCGGCTCGCCGGTCATCCGCTGAAGCGCTTCCTCGAGCGTCTGCTGGACCGACGGCCCATGGTCCTGGCGCTGCCAGCCCATGAAGGGCCCCCCGTCATATTCGAGGGTCAGCCGCCAGCGGGTCACGGAAGGATCACGCCCTTCGGGATCGGAAAGCCGCGAAGGAGCTCGCCCGGGCTCATTGCCGAGCGTCCGGCGCGCTGAACCTTGAGTGGTCGGACATATCCGTTGCCGCAGGCGATCGCGAGCAGGTCGTCGAGCACCTCGCCCGGCTCTCCCGACATGTCGTCGCCGATACTTGCCTCGAGGAGCTTCACGCGCTCGCCCGAAACCTCGAACCAGGCGCCAGGAGCGGGGTTGAAGGCGCGAACCTGCCGTTCGATCTGGCTCGCGGGGCTGCTCCAGTCGATCCGGGCTTCGTTCTTGTCGATCTTGGAAGCGTAGGTCGCGCCCTCGCTCGGCTGCGGTTCGGGCGGCGTTGGATGGTCAATCCACTCGATCAGCGCCTCGGCGCCAGCTCGTGACAATTCTTCAGTCACTTGCCCGGCATTCTTACCGGCAATTGGGACTTCGCGTTTGAGAAGCATCGGGCCGGTGTCGAGACCCTCGTCCATCTGCATGATGGTAACTCCGCTGACTTCGTCGCCGGCGAGGATCGCCCGCTGGATCGGAGCCGCGCCCCTCCAGCGGGGAAGGAGCGATGCGTGGACGTTGACGCAGCCCCTCAGCGGGGCTTCGAGGATCGCCGCTGGAAGGATGAGGCCATAAGCCGCAACCACCCCAAGGTCGGCGCTGAGATCTCGAAAACGCTGTTGTTCGATGGGATCGCGCAATGTTCGAGGCGTCCTGACCTCGATCCCCAGCTCCTCGGCCCTTTGGTGGACCGCGGTCTTCCTGTCGCTTTTCCCGCGTCCCGCGGGGCGCGGCGGCTGCGCATAGACCGCGACAATGTCATGCCCTGCCTTTGAGAGCGCCTCGAGGCTCGGCACTGCAAAATCGGGCGATCCCATGAAGACGATGCGCATCGCGACCGCACTTGCGGGGCGCGACAAGCGCGGTCAAGGAGTGCGCACCATGGCGTCCCAGGAGATCGAAGCGCTTTCGCAGGCGCTGGCACGGCTGCCGGGCCTCGGGCCCCGCTCGGCGCGGCGCGCCGTTCTCCACCTCATGAAGAAGCGCGAAACCGCGCTCCAGCCCCTTCTTTCAGCGCTCAACGACGTCGCTGAGAAGCTTTCGACCTGTTCGACTTGCGGGAATGTCGACACGTCCGACCCCTGTTCCATCTGCAGCGATCCGCGGCGCGACGAGAAGATGCTGTGCGTCGTCGAGGAAGTTGCCGACCTTTGGGCGCTCGATCGGTCGCGTCTTTTCCCGGGCCGCTATCACGTGCTCGGTGGGCGCCTATCGGCACTCGAGGGCGTTGGCCCCGACGACCTTAGCATCGACAAGCTCGTCCGGCGCGTTTCGGAAGGTGGGATCGACGAGGTCGTGCTCGCCATGAATGCGACCCTGGAAGGGCAGACGACGGCCCATTATCTCGCCGAACGGCTCGAAGGATTTCCTATACGCCTTAGCCAGTTGGCTCACGGACTTCCTGTTGGAGGTGAGCTCGACTATCTCGACGAAGGAACACTCGCACAGGCGCTTCGGGCCCGGCGCCCCATTGCTTGAACGCCTCGCGAACAGGCCCTAAATCCAGGCCATGGCCATTCGTCGCATCTATGAGACTCCCGACCCCGTCCTCCGGCAGATTTCCAAGCCGGTGGTAAAGTTCGACGACGAGCTGAAGACGCTGATCAAGGACATGTTCGAGACGATGTACGATGCTCCGGGCATCGGCCTCGCCGCGGTCCAGGTCGGAGAGCCTATCCGACTGCTTGTCATCGACCTTCAGGAGCCGGAAGACCCCGAAGATCCCGAAAGCCCGTCGATCAAAACGCCGAGGGTCTTCATCAACCCCGAGATCCTGTGGCACTCGGATCATGACGTGCCCTATACCGAGGGCTGCCTCTCGGTTCCGGAACAATATGCCGAGGTCATGCGCCCCGACCGAATTCGGGCCCGCTGGCAGGACGAAGAGGGCAAGGCCTATGAAGAGGAGATCGAGGGCCTTCTCGCAGTCTGCCTCCAGCACGAGATGGACCATCTGAACGGCGTGCTGTTCATCGACCATCTTTCGCGCCTCAAACGCGACATGGTCCTAAAGAAGCTCGCCAAGTGGCGAAAAGAACAGCAGAAAAAGGCGGCCTAACCGGCGATTGACGCCGCCGCGTTGCGGCAATCCTCCGCGCATTCACGGCACATCTGGGCGCAGAGCTTGCAATGCTCGTGATCGTGGCGCTCGCATTCGACGGCGCAGGAGTCGCAGACCCTCGCGCACATCTCCAGCGCCTCGCGCAGCACCTGCTCGTTCGAGCCGGTCCGCCTGACGGCGAGCTTCCCCGTGGCCTCGCAGATGTCCGAGCAGTCGAGGCAGGTTCGGATGCACTGGCGCATGTCCATCTCCTCGGCCGCACAGGCGTCGGCGCAGCTGAGGCACATCCTTGCGCAATACATGAGATGATGCGCTGCATCGCCGAGCGGCTGGTTGACGTGGCCCGCGACGTCCGGGTGAAGGGCGATCATCTTGCGGATGGACATGGTATTCTCCTTCGTTCCGACAAACCTGTGGACAGCGCATGACGTTCCCCTTGAGCGGGAGCAACAAGGACTTTATTGTTCCCATTCTGTTCCGGGGAGTCTTGGTCATGAACTGGGCCGCAATCGCGTGCATTCTCCTGGCGCTCCTCGTCGGCGGGGCGATCGGCTGGCTATGGGCCGGTCGCGAGGCCGCCGGCGCAAGGCAGAAGGCCGAAAATCTCAAGGTCCAGCTCGAGGAGGCGGTTCGGGAACGCGACGCCAACCGCGATGCGGCGACGAGGCTCGCTGCGCTCGAGGCCTCTCAATCGGAACGTGACCGGGGCTTCGAAGCCCGGATCAAGGAGCTGGTCGAAGCGAAGGAGGCCCTCTCGGCGCAATTTGCGGAAATCAGCAACCGGCTTCTCGCCGAGGCCCAGGAGACATTCCTCAAGCGCGCCGACCAGCGTTTCCGGCAATCGGAGGAGCATGCCGGCCAGAACCTCAAGGCGCTCCTCCAGCCCGTCCACGAGCGACTGGAACGCTATGAGACGACGGTTCAGAAGGTCGAGGCCGAGCGCAGGGATGCCTTCGGGATCCTCTCGGGCCAGATCGAGGCGATGCGCAGCGGGACCGAGCGGGTTTCGGCCGAGGCGGCCAAGCTCGTCAACGCGCTTCGCAATGCCCCCAAGGCGAGGGGACGCTGGGGCGAGCAGCAGCTTCGCAACGTGCTCGAGACCTGCGGCCTTTCCGAACATTGCGATTTTGCGACGGAAGTCAGCATCACTGACGGAGAGGGGACCCGCCTCAGGCCGGACGTGGTCGTTCGAGTTCCCGGCGGCCAGTCACTGGTGATCGACGCCAAGGTCTCGCTCAACGAATATCAGGACGCTTTCGGAGCGATCGACGAGACGGCGCGCGAAACTCATCTCGCCGCGCATGCCAATGCCATCAGGGCCCATGTCAACACCCTGGGAGCCAAATCCTATTGGGCGCAGTTCGAAGATGCGCCCGACTATGTCGTCATGTTCATCCCGGGCGAGCATTTCCTGACCGCGGCGCTGGAGCAGGATCCTTCGCTCTGGGACTATGCCTTCGACAAGAAGGTGCTTCTCGCAACGCCCACGAACCTCATCGCGATCGCAAGGACGGTAGCCGCGGTTTGGCGCCAGGAGCGGCTCGCCAAGGAAGCGCGCCAGATCGGGGAGCTCGGCAAGGAGCTTTACGATCGCCTCGCAAAGGCCGCGGACGACCTTCGGAGGGTCGGGAGCGGACTTGCGACTGCTGTCAATAATTACAATAGTTTCGTCGCGAGCTTTGAGAGCCGGTCTCTCGTTACTGCGCGCAAGTTCAGGGAACTCAATATCGAGCCTGGGCGGCGCGACATCGACGTCCTTTCTCCAGTAGAGGCGCTTCCGCGCTATGCCGAGGAGGAACTGAAGCTTGGCGAGGATGATCCGGGCGACGTCCCTCAGATCGCCGCCGAATGATCAGGGGAGGGGCTGAAGGTCGATCGTTCCGACGCGATTGCTGAGCCTCAGCCTTCCCTTGCCGCTCGACCTTACCGTCAGCGGCTCCTGCAATATCCCGACACCCGCCCGTTCGAAGGCATCGGCTGGAGCTCCGCATGCCATCTTCGTCGAGATGAGCCGGTGAACGGCAAGGCTGCGGGAAGAAGCGACATAGTCGCCGCTGATCGCGTTGCATCCGAAACGGGCGCTCACCCGCCCGTCATGGAACTCGATCCTGTAATTGCCCCCGGGAGGAGTGCTGTTCTGGTTGATCGCGGCGACCTCCCAGCGCGTCCCTTCGAAGCTTCGTGCATCGAGAGACATGCTCGTGCATGCCGAGCAGGCGAGAAATCCAAGAGCGGCCCTAAAGACCGCCGCACCCGCTGAATTGTCTTCCATCGATCGTCACCTGCACCTTGTCGGGATAGGTCCGGTCACTCATTCCGTCGGAGCATTGAGCGTGAACGATGTTCACGTTGATCCTCGGCGTCTGGTAGATTTCGCCGGCAAAGCCATGGATCACCGCGGGCGTGCGCTGCTTGATCGGCGGCTTCTCGGGCTCGACGAAGGTGATGTCATGTTCGTCGATCAGAAGGTTCCAGAAAGGCTCGGTTCCGAGCGCGTGATAGGGCGCCGCAGGAGGCCCGGGGACGGGAGCGCAGGAACAAAGGCCGGCGCCAAATCCGATCGCAAGAAGATGCTTCATATGGCTGTCAAACCTCGAACTTCTGGACCGGGTTCCCTTAGCGCCAGCTCGCCTTGATCGCGAAGGCCATGACAGCCGCCGCAATTGCCGCGTTGAGGCTGTCGGCTCGACCGGCCATCGGGATCTTCACCAGGAGATCGCACTCCGCCTCATACTCCGCTGGAAGTCCCTGCTGCTCATTGCCGATGAGAAGAAAGCAGGGCTGGCGATAGCTTGCATCGAGATAATCGTTGCTCGCCTTGAGGCTGGTCCCGACGAGTTGTCCGTCTCCCGAGCGGAGCCAGGAGATGAACTCCCCCCAGCGCGCGGTCGCGACCTGCTGGGTGAACAATGCGCCCATCGAGGCCCGGACCGCCTCGACCGAGAAGGGGTCGGCGCAATCGTCGACCAGGATCAGGCCGCCCGCGCCGACCGCGTCGCCGGTCCTCAGGATCGTCCCGATATTCCCGGGATCACGAAGCGCCTGGGCGACGATCCACAAGGGCGCCTGTTGGCGGTCGATCCGCTCGATTGCGCTGTCGCCCTGCCGGTAGGCGCCGATCAGCATCTGCGGATTGTCCTTGCCGCTCATCTTCGAAAGGATGTCGGGCGTCGTCACGATGGCGTCACCGCCCGAAGCCTCGGTCTCAGCGATGATCTCCGCCGCGAGCGGGTGATTCGCGCCCTCGCTCGAAAAGGCGATGATCTCGGGAAGGCGCCCGCTGTCCCGCGCTTCGGCAAGGATTCGCAGTCCCTCGGCAAGGAACAGCCCCTCGGCCCGGCGCGCCTTCTTGTCGCGAAGCGAGCGAAGCAGCTTCACCGTCGAATTGGAAAAGGCCGTGACTTCGCGGGGCATTATTCCTCCCCGAACCGCTCCTCGACGAGCGCCACCAGCTTCTCGAGCGCTTCATCGGCGCCCTCGCCCTCGACGTGGATGGTGATGACGTCACCCATCGCGGCGCCGAGCATCATCAGCCCCATGATCGACGTGCCGCAGACCTTGTTGCCGTCCTTTTCGACTTCGATCGGGGTCCCGATCTCGCTCGCGAGATTGACGAACTTCGCGCTCGCTCGTGCGTGAAGGCCGCACTGGTTCGTGATTCGAACCTCGCGGCTGACCCGGCTCAAGCCGCCGCTTCCCCGAGGATCTCGGAAGCGACGGAAATATATTTGCGGCCCGCCTCGCGCGCCGCGGCGACCGCGGCATGGACGGGCATGACCTTGCGGGCGCCCTCGAGCCGGATCAGCATCGGAAGGTTCACCCCGGCAATCACCTCGACATTCTCGCCCTTCATCAGGCTGATGGCGAGATTGGAGGGTGTGCCGCCGAACAGGTCGGTGAGGATGATCACGCCCTTGCCGAGGTCGACCTTGGTGATCGCCTTGGCAATGTCCTTGCGGCGGCTCTCCATGTCATCGTCGGGGCCAATACAGATCGCCTCGATCGCTTCCTGCGGTCCGACGACATGCTCCATCGCGGTGACAAATTCTGCCGCAAGCCGGCCGTGGGTCACCAGCACCAATCCAATCATCGATTCAACTCGTCCTCGCCCTCGATCGCCGAAACGCGCCCGGGATGACGTTCAATCGTGTCCCTCGGAGGTGAGGCAAGATCACGGTGACGTACATTCGGAGCAAATCCGGCTCCACTCAAACGTTCCGCCATTTCGACTGCCGCGGCCACTGAACGGTGGCGCCCCCCTGTGCATCCAAATGCAACGGTCACGTAACTTTTGCCCGCGGCCCAGTAGCGGGGAATCCAGTCGATGAGAAGGGATTCGATGCGCTCCATCGTCTCGTTCCAGGCCGGCTCCTTGCGAAGATAGTCCCTGACCGGCTGGTCGGCGCCCGTCAAAGGGCGAAGCTCGTCGACCCAGTGGGGGTTCGGAAGGAACCGAAGGTCGAAGACGAGGTCCGCGGTCCTGGAGATCCCACGGGCGAAGGCAAATGAAGCGATGGTGAGGACCGGCTGGTCGGTGTCTCCTCCATAGCGTCTTTGAAGTTCGTCCCTTAGCTCTGAAGGGCTAAGGTCGGTCGTGTCGAGGACATTGTCCGCTCCGTTCCTCAGCGGCATCGTCATCTGCCGCTCGCGGGCGATCCCGTCCTCGGCGGGTCGATCCGGGGCGAGGGGATGCCTCCTTCGAGTCTCGTCGTAGCGGCGCATGAGCTCGGTGCCGGAACAATCGAGGTAGAGGATCTCGGGTTCGACCCCTTCGATCGAGCGGATCAGCTCGGGGAGGCGCTGTGGGTCGAAGCCGCGGCTTCGCGAGTCCATCGCCACGGCGACCGAAGCCGTTCGGCACTGACCGCCGCCATTGACGAAGGCGTCGAGAAGATCGGCGGGGAGATTGTCGACGACATCCCATCCCATGTCCTCGAGCGTGTCGAGCACGGTCGACTTGCCCGCTCCCGACATCCCGGTGACGAGCAGCAGGCGCGGCAGCCGCCGTGGCTGCCGCTCCTGCATCAGAACTTCAGGCCCATGCGATCGAGCGCGAGCGCGACCTTGGATGGAGCCGAGGCGGTCATCGCGTCGATCGAGATGAGTGGAAGCGACACTCCGAGGATCGGGCGTTCGCGGCTGTCGTCGGGAATTCGCTGGATGTCGCTGGTCAGTTCGACGATGAGGGCAACGGGAACGTCGTTGACCCTTTCCATCTCGACGATCCCGATTCCGCGGATCTCGAGCTTTCCGGCGATATTTGGAGGAGCGGTCGCAAGAAGCCGATCGCCGTCGCGCTTCACGATCGTCTGGTCATCGCTGACGAGCGTGAAACCCCGGTCGAGAAGGCGAAGCGTAAGGTCCGACTTCCCCGATCCCGAGGGGCCCGTGATGAGCACTGCGCGGCCGTCGGCGGCGACGGTGCTCGAATGGATCGTCTCGGCCGACAGGCGTGGGCCGAGCCCGCTTTGCATCTGGTTCATTCGCGGTCAGCTGCAGGCAGTCGAATGGTGAAGCGGGCGCCCGATGGAGCGTCATCGCGGTCGTGCACGTCAATCTCCCCGTCATGGCCTTTGACGATTGCCTGGGCGATGGCAAGGCCGAGGCCGGAATGTCGTCCGAAATTCTCGCCCTCGGGCCTTACTGAGTGGAAGCGGTTAAAGATTGCTTCCCGCGCCTCGGGGGGAACTCCGGGACCCTCGTCGTCGATCCGGATCCGGACCTCGTCGCCGACCCGGGCGGCAGCCACCTCGACCAGGCCTCCGGGCGGGGAGAAGCTGATCGCATTGTCGATGATGGCGTTGATCGCCCGGGCGAGGCGATCGGGCTTTCCCATCACCACCGCCGTCGCCTTCCTCGGCCGGGCGAAGGCGATCCGGGCGTCGCCCTTTTCGCGCCGGTCCTCCCAGCTCGAGACGATCTGCTCGATGAGCGATCCAAGATCGACTCGCTCGAAGGTCGCCCGGTGGAGCTCCGCATCGGTCCTTGCCGCCTCGCTGATGTCGTTGATAAGGCGGTCCAGCCGGCCGACATCCTCCCTCGCGATCGTCATCAGGCGCTGCCTCAGCTCGGGGTCCTCGACCCGGTCAAGTCCGTCGACGGCGGAGCGAAGCGAGGCGAGTGGATTCTTGAGCTCGTGAGTGACGTCAGCGGCGAACGCCTCGATGTTGTCGATCCGCTGCCTCAGCGACTGGCTCATGTCCGAGACCGCGCGGGCAAGAAGCCCGATCTCGTCGGTTCGCTTGGGAAGGCGAGGGACATTGACTTCGCGGGCCCGGCCGAGCCGGACCCGGTGCGCCGCGATCGCGAGGCGCCGCAGCGGCCGTACGATGGTCCGCGCAAGAAACATCGACAGGAGGACCGAGATCGCGATCACCACCGCCATCGCGCCAGTGATGAGCGCCCGCTGCTTGTGCAGGGTCTTCGTGAACGTCCGGTCGTTGTCGGTTGCAAGAAGGACGCCGCCGTTGAACGGGACCGCAGAGGAGATCACCGGAGTGAGGTCGGGAGCATTTCGGATCTCG
>DASZYL010000087.1:0-13951 GCA_035545385.1 Sphingomicrobium sp.
AATCCAGCGCCGAGCTCGAGGCTGCGGCGAGGCTCGCGGTCGGGGACGCAGGCGCCGCGCACCGCGACGCCGACCTTGCGAAGATCGCCCTTTCGGCGCCGGGGCGCGCGAGCGACAACCTGCGCGAGCTTGCGCTCCTCCTCGAGCGGACCAACCGGATCGAATCGCTGAGATCTCTTCTTTTTGATGCAGAGGCATCGGGGATTGCACGCGAGGAGCTCGGCTATGTCGCGGCAGCGATGGCGCTGCGCGACGGCGACGCCACCGAGGCTTCCCGGATACTCAAGGCCGACCCTTTCGCGGACCCGGTCCGCGCGCACCGATTGAAGTCGAGGATCGCCGAAGCGCTCGGTGATCCGGACACCGCTTTTGCCGAGGCCGAAGCGATGAACGCCTCGGTCCACGACTTCGACGAGTGGCGCCTCGAGGGAGCGCGCTATCGAGAGGGCCTCAGGAAGCTCGCCAGCGCAATTGCCACCTTCCCGGTGCAGCCGGTGGTGGAGCCCGCCAAACGCCCCAGCCCCGCGTTCCTGCTCGGTTTCCCCCGCTCTGGAACGACGCTCGCGGACACCTTCCTCATGGGGCACCCTTCCATAAGGGTGGTGGAGGAAGAGCCAATGCTTGGAGCAGCCGAAGACGTGCTCGGAGGAATTGAGCGCCTTCCTCGATCTTCGCCCGAAACGCTTCGCCAGGCGCGCGATGCCTATTTCCGGCTGCTCGACGAAGCAGTGGGCGGGCCGTTCGAGGGCGTGGTGATCGACAAGCTTCCGCTGAACATGACGCGCCTTCACCTGATCCATGCGCTGTTCCCGGATGCCCGCATCATCTTCGCGCAGCGGCATCCGTGCGATGCGGTCCTCAGCTGCTTCATGCAGGGGTTCGCACTCAATGCAGCGATGGCATCCTTTCTCGACATCTCCGACGCGGCGGACCTTTACGATTGTGCCATGGAGCTCTTCTTGAAGAGCCGCGAAGCGTTGCCGCTGCGCACTGAGACGCTCGTCTATGAAGCGCTGATCGAAGACCCCGAGTCGGCATTGCGGCCGGTCATCGAGTTTCTCGAGCTCGAATGGCGTCCGGAGCTCCTCGACCATCGCGCAACGGCCCTGAGGCGAGGCGCCATCAACACTCCGAGCTACGACCAGGTCAGCGAGAAGCTGAGCGCTGCGCCCTCCGGACGCTGGCACCGCTACAGGAACCAGCTCGCCCCGGTGCTCGAGGTCCTGCTCCCGTGGGCCGAGCGGCTCGGCTATCGGCAGCCGTGACCGGATACGGGCGCTACAAGTGTAGCGCATGTCCGGTTCCGGACACTCTGCTTCGGTGCTCAAATCACCCGCAGTGGTGAAAATCACCAACTTGCGGTGAGGACTGCGAGGGAGCTCGTCCGGAGCCCTTAAAGATTTACTGAAAAATAAGGACTTTTTGTAATTGGCACGACCAATGCATTGGTGATGGCACGGACCCAATGGTGGGTTCGCCGAATGGATTGCAAAAGGGGTTCACCAATGTTCACGTCGTTCACTTCCGCCCGTGAGACCGCCACGATGTTCGCTGGCGCCTTCCTCACCGCGCTTCTGCTTGTCTCGGCCGCCACTTCGCTGCCGATTGCCTGAACCACCCGCTCGAGAGGAAACTCGAATGAATGGACGTTTCCTGATCAACCGCGGCGACGCCAAGATCATGGGCGTCGCCGCCGGCCTCGCCGACTATAGCGGCGTCGATCCGACGATCGTGCGCCTGGGCTTCATTGCAGCAACGCTGCTCACCGGCCCCGTCATGATCCTGTTTTACGTACTCGCAGGGCTGCTGGCGCCCGCCCAATAGGCGCCAGCCGCTCTTTCCAGCCGCCCGCGCAATCGCCATCATGCCGAAGTGGCGGCCCCAGCTTCCTTCAATCTCCAGCGGTTCATCGATGCCCAGGACGGCATCTACGAAGTCGCGCTTGCCGAGATTGAGAGCGGCAGCAAAGAGAGCCACTGGATGTGGTTCGTCTTTCCGCAGCTTTCCGCTCTCGGTCGAAGCCCCACCGCGAAATTCTTCGGCCTCGCCTCGATCGACGAGGCCCGGGCCTATCTCGACCACCCGCTCCTCGGCTCGCGACTCAGGGAATGCGTCAAGGCGCTCCTCGGATGGTCCGGCGAAAGAAGCGCTGAAGACATATTCGGCAGCATCGATGCAATGAAGCTCCGTTCGAGCCTCACGCTGTTCGACGAGGTCGAGCCGGCCGCGCTCATGAACGACGGCCTCGTGAACTTCTTTTCCGGCGAGCGGGACGAACTGACACTCGCACTTTTGCATCGCCCGGACTAAGCAGCCGCTCGAGAGGAGAACCGCCAATGCGCCAGCTCTTTCTGTTCATTGCCGCCGCAGCCTTTGCCACAGCGCCCGCGACCGCGGCGCTCAAGGTCGGCGACAAGGCGCCGGACTTCAGCACGACCGGGGCTGTCGGAGGCAAGGAGTTCAAGCTCCACCTCGCCGAGCAGCTCAAGCACGGACCCGTGGTCCTCTATTTCTTCCCGAAGGCCTTCACGAGCGGGTGCACCGCCGAGGCCCATGCCTTCAGCGAGGCAATCGCCGACTTCAAGAAGGCCGGGGCCGAGGTCATCGGCATGTCGGCCGACAACCTGAAAACGCTTCATGATTTCTCGACGAAGGAATGCCGAAGCGCGTTCCCGGTGGCGACTGCAAGCCCCGAGATCCAGAAGGAATATGATGTCGCCTGGGCCGCTCATCCCGGGATCACCACTCGAACTTCCTACGTGATCGACCGGCGGGGCAAGGTCGTGATGGTTCACGACGACCTCGATTTCAGCCAGCATGTCGCAAGGACTCTCGCCGCGGTGAAGGCGCTGAAATAGGAGATGCGGGGGGCGGTCCTTTGCGCTCTCGCCCTCCTCGCGGGAGGCGCGGCGGCGCGGCCCTCGACCTTTTCTTATGATCCAAGCCCTCGCTGGGACGAGGATCCCGACACCGAGGTCGTGTGCGAAGCGGTCCGAGCGGAGTGCGCGGGCGTCCTCAAGGACGGCTCGATCGATGCCGAATGGACCTATGCGGCCATTTACGATGCCGACGGCATGCTCGTTGGACTGCGTTCCCTGAAGTCAACGGGGTGCCGGCCACTGGACGAGCATCTGCTGCTCGACCACCGCCACTTTCTCACTGTCTTTACGAAAGCCGGCGAGGCGGACCTCGACGACGTCGCGCTCGAACTCGCTCCTGGAACGCCCAAGGACGCGGTCAGAATGGTCAAGCGCGACACGCTCTCGGTGTCGTTCGGCTGCGCCCAATAGTTCAGCTGCCCGCCGTTTCCTTTGCGACGAACTTGCTGAAGCGACTTTCGCCCTCGGGGTCGTAGAGAAATGCGAGGTCGTTCTTGTCGAAGATCGAGAAGAATTCATCCCAGCTGATTCGATGGAGCCGGTCATCATTGTTCCCGCCGGGCTCGTCATAATCGATCCGGAGGAGCCCGCCGCCGTTCTTGTTCTCGGTCGCCGAAACGACCGCCGGATGGCCGCCACGCTTCTCCACCCACCTGCGGATTTCATCATGGTTGGTCGTCGTCCTTGCGCTCGACATGGCACTCTCCTTCAAGGCTAACGGGGGCATCGAACCAATGATCGGGCACTCCCGGCGGTTCCCCATGCGGCGGGTCCCGGACCCGCCGCCATGGGATCACCCAATCTAACGCACCTGGATTCGGACGTAGGGCCGAAGGGCGGAGCGGTAGATCGGCTCGTAGCGCAGTCTCACCGCATTGATGTCCCGTCGGTTGCCGCGCAGGTCAACGGCCCTCGTGCAAGTGCCGGCCCGGAGCACGGCGCGGGTCCTCACGTCCTGGTGTCCGCCGTTCTGGAAGCGGATGTCGAAGTCCCGAAGGCGAAGCGGCTGGTTGATCGCGCAGACGCGGATCCGGCGTTCCCGGATATGTCCCCGCATGCGGATAATGTCGGTGTCGCGGCCGTTCACCTGCCTGTAGGCGACGGTGCGCCAGCCACGCTCGTTCCAGCGGCCGTACTGTGCCTCGGCGGGCATCGCCGCGCTTGCGGCAACGGCGGCACCGGCGAGGGTCAGGATGATCGTTCGTGTCATGGTTGCTTGTCCTCTTCGTGCATCGTTTAGACACATCAACACACGAGGCTGGACGAAGGTTGTCGGCCCGGCGGCGGAGGGGCTCGCCTCGCCGTTTGTGAACAACGGGAAAACGAAGCGAACTGCGGGCGTCCCGGAAAATCGCGAGAAGTCCCGATCGACCCCCCGTGTTCGCGGAGGCGCGCTTCTCCTATTCGTGCTTGTACGCGGGGAGCTTCGCGACGAAACGTTCTCGGCACCACAATTCGCAAACGACGGGAAGCTTCATCGCGAGGGCCTTTTCCAGCGCATCATCGTCGTTGCCCGCGCTGATCTCGTGCGACCTCGCGAACCGGCCATGCTCGTTCAGACAATAAAGCCGATACTCCGGCATCGACGCCAACTCCCCCGAAGGCCTCTTTCTTAAGACGATTGCGGGGGTGAAACGGAATAACACAGGTTAATCAGGCTCTTTCAAGGCTCGAACGCCGTCAGGATCGGGCAGGGACCTCCCTTCTTTTTCGAGCAAGCAGTCGCCAGCCCGGAAAGCGCGTCCCGTGCGTCCTTGAGCTCCGCGATCTTCTGGTCGAGCGCTGCGACCCGCGCCTGCGCGAGTTCCCGGGCACGTGCGCGATCATCCGACGCTGAAAGATCCAGCAACTCGCCGATCTCGTTGAGCGTGAACCCGGCGGCCTGGGCGGAACGGATGAACTTGAGGCGCCTGAGGTCGTCTTCGCTGTAACGTCGCACCTCGCCCCTCGGGCGGGCAGGCTCGGCGAGCAATCCCCGTCTCTGGTAATAGCGGATGGTTTCGACGCCGACGCCGGCCGCCTTTGCAAGACCGCCGATCGTGTCGCGATGTGTCGCAAGGCGAGCCATCAGCCGGCGATCCACGACTGCGGTCCATCGCATGGCTTTCCAGCCACCATCTCTGCTCGTTCGACAGCAATCATCATCGACTCCCACGATTCGACGCTTGATTCCGTACCACGGTACGGGAGCCATAGGCGATTCGTCCGTAGCGAATCGGCGCCTCGGGACAACAGGAGAAACGGCAATGGACAAGAAGATCGAGACGAATGAAACGACCTGCAGCTGCAGCTCGAACAAGGGCGCTTGCCGCTGCAATCCGTGCAGCTGCAAGAACTGCGGTTGCTGAGGTAGGAGAGGGGCCCCCGTCGCGTTCTCTTGCGCACGGGGGCCCCCTTTTTGAAAATTTCCTACCTTCGCTTCTCGACGTTCCTCGAGCGCTCCAGCTCTTCCCTTACGACCTCTTCCATCTCGCCTCGCTGGTAGCGGGCATAGTAAGCATTGTCGGTCGAATAGAGAGCTTTGAGGAGGCCGAGGTCCCAGTAGGTAAGCGTTACCGGGATCGGCTTGTCGTCGGGCTGGCCAAGAACTCCCAGGATCGTTGGAACTCCGGTTTTCACGACTCGATCGGGATCGGTCGCGGCGAAGGTCCGCATCACTGCGTAATCGGCGAGCTCGGTGGTCGTGAGCCCTGCGGCCGCCCTGATATCGACCACCACGATCGACGCGACGAACGTCGGCTTGGTGACCGCCCTGATGCGCGATGGATTGAATGTACCCTGGACCCGGTAGGTGGACGAGCCGGCAGGTTTCTCGAGCAGGTCTCCGTCGGAACTCAGCATGCTCTTGACCTGCCACGCGACAGCGGGCTCGGACGAGGAAGCCAGATCCTCGATTTCCTTCGAGGACATGTCGCCGAAATAGCCGGGAAACTGCTTGTCGATGGCCTCGATCGCGGCCTTCTTGTCACGGGTGACGACAACGAACACGTTCGGTGTGCACGGCGCCGGCGCGAGGCGGATACCCGCCGCCGAGGCGACGTTTCGCATGCGCTTGGCAACAGCGGCATTCTGGGCCGGCGTCAGCCCCATCGAGGAGGGACAGGCGGGCCGATCGAAGCGCGCCACCTGCCCATCGAACGGCGCCTTCGTGACCGATTTTACGAAGTCCCTGATCTGCTCCTTGCCGACGCGCGTGCCCTGGACGACGATCTCGGAAGAGGGTTCGGGAGGAGAAGCCGCCGCGGTCTGTGCGGCGATCAGCAACAGGATTGGAGTGAGCATGGTCAGGCCCCCTGGTCAGCAGAGCGCATGAAAAGGCCTTTACTCCTCAAAGTGATGAGCAACCAGTGAGCAAACGCTGAAATAAGCACAGCTGATCAGCTATTTAGCCGGGGCGATTGCAAGAACGGCCGCTCCTGCGGCATTCACTTCGCGGCTCGGCATCGCGCGAATGCGAGGAAAAGGGGGTGCCGAATGACGGCGGACCAACTGATCGAGGCGCTGGAGCTGGCACCTCACCCCGAGGGCGGCTGGTATCGGGAAACATGGCGCGCGAAGGCCGATCCCGGCGAGCGCTCATCGGCAAGCGCGGTCTATTATGTGCTGAAGCCCGGCCAGAGGTCCCATTGGAACCGCGTCGACGCCGACGAAATCTGGCTGTGGCATGCGGGTGATCCCGTCGATGTCGCGATAGCCGCCGATGACTTCTCGGCGCCCTCCACCGTGAGGCTGGGAGGCCGGGTCGGCCAGGGCGAACAGCCCCAGCTTATCGTTCCGAAGGATCATTGGCAGGCGGCCGAGCCGGTAGCCGGAGAGGCCGGCTTCACCTTCATCTCGTGCGTTGTCGCCCCGGCCTTCGACTTTTCCGGATTCGAGCTGGCTGAGCCGGGCTGGGCGCCGGGCCACCCTCGGGGTTAACCCGATAGCGGCGGATGCCGGCTGGCCGCTAGGCGCGGGAAGGGCCGGTTTCTTCATATTGGGGGGCGGAACATGAGAAAGTTTGCAGCGGAACTGATCGGAACATTCTGGCTGGTGTTCGGCGGGTGTGGAAGCGCGGTTCTTGCCGCGGCCTTCCCCGATGTCGGGATCGGCCTCCTCGGCGTCGCGCTCGCCTTCGGTCTGACGGTCCTCACCATGGCCTATGCAATCGGTCATATTTCTGGCTGCCACCTCAACCCGGCGGTGACCCTCGGGCTATGGGCAGGCGGACGTTTCCCGGCGCGAGACGTACTTCCTTATTGGGTCGCGCAGGTTCTCGGGGCGGTTATCGCCGCCGGGGTGCTGCTGTTCATCGCCAGCGGTTCGCCCGGCTATGATCTTTCGACCAACGGCCTTGCACAGAACGGCTACGGTCCCGCATCGCCGGGGCAATATTCGCTCATGGCCGGCCTCGTCTGCGAGATCGTCCTCAGTGCCGGGTTCCTCCTCGTCATTCTCGGTTCGACCGACAATCGTGCGCCGAGCGGCTTTGCACCTATTGCCATCGGTCTTGCGCTCACCCTGATCCACCTGATCAGCATCCCGGTGACGAATACCTCGGTGAACCCCGCGAGGAGCACGGGCCCAGCGCTGTTCGTCGGCGGCCTCGCGCTCCAGCAACTCTGGCTGTTCTGGGTTGCCCCATTGCTCGGTGGCGCGATCGGGGGCGCTGCCTACCGCGCACTGTTCGCCGAAGCCGCGGACCGGCCGGATATTACCGGGGACGAGCCGCGGGCTTAACGGCGCTCATCTCATGCAGACCTCCTGGCCCGCGTTCGACGATATCCGGGAGAAATTGTCGGGATCGGTGCTGATGACGACTGCAGCTTCGCAGCGGCGGAGCTGAAAGCGGACCTTGCGCGCGCGAAAGTCGAGCGAGATCCGGCGGAACGTATCGAGGAGGTCTGTCCCGAGAAGCAGCGCCGGCTCGTCTGAAAGCCCGAACATCTTGAAGGGCGGAACGTCGGCGAAAGCCATCGGCACATCGCGCAGGGTCACCGGCCCCAGGCGAAGCTCGGCGATCCGTGCGAACTGCAGGTCCTGCGAGGCTCCGGTGACTCCGATCACCGGCACCGTCACGAACTTGTCGCGGTTGTGCCGGATGAGCTTGTCGCGAAGCGCAAGGTTGCCGATCGTGATTTCCGAGCCGGTATCGATGATTGCGTCGAGATCGTAACCCGCCGCCTTGACGTGGGTGAGGATGAGCTGGCCGCGCTGGCGCCTGGCCGTGATCACGATCTCTCCCGGTTCGTGCCTCTCGGGGATCCTCGCATCCTCGACCTTGATGAGATGCTTTTCAAAATCCATCATCAGCCGCTGCTGGACGAGCGCGTCGATGCCGATCATCCCGTCGCCCCCGACGTCCACTTCCCGAAGCGCCGGAAGCTCGAGATTGGAGATCGTGTTCGACCCGACCGTCAGCTGGTCGACCTTCACTCGGTCGACGATATTGCGCGCCGTCATCGCGTTAAGGACGACCGGCGAGGCAAGCGGCAACTCGAGATCATGCGCGATCCGCAAGCCGACGACCGACGTGTCCGCGCCGCTGTCGACGATGAAATGATAAGGGCCGCGGCCATTGACCAGGACGTCGACACTAAGTCGCGTCTCCACCTTTCGGGCCTTCACCTCCTGGCCGCCGACCGCGAGATTCGGATCGAAATAGGCGGGAGGAAGCGGCGGGATATCGGGAGGCGTAGCGGGCGCGGGCCTGGGCTTGCTGATCTTCGGCGGGTCCGCGGACGCGACTGCGTCCTGCGTCAGGCCCAGGCTCAAGAGACCGAACGCCAAGGAAGCAGCGCGCAAAGGCCTAGACAATCGGTCCTCTTCCCCAAGCGGTACGTCTGTGCCTTAGCTCGCGAGCTCCGTTCACGACCAACGCTTATAGACGCACGGCCGCCCTGTTCGACGGAAGAAGGTTCGCCCGATCGCGAAATGTGCCGAACAGCGAGGAACGAACGCACCGGCGAAGAGCGGCATGATCCTCGTCATGCCCTCCACAAGCGGAGGGACCATGTTCGCCTTGGCCATCGATGGACGCCAGCTTGCGGGTCGGCTCGGGGAAATTGTCGCACGCTTCTGCCTCAGCGGAGCCGACCCCAAGCTTCCTGTCTTCACTGCGGGCCGAGCCCAAAAGGCTATTATCTGCCTTCCGGCTTCTTGTCGGCCGGCTTCGCAGGAGGCCGTTGCACGGGAGCGCCGAGGCTCGAGAGCAGCTGAACCTTGCCGTCGATCGATTTCATGCAGGCTTCGAGCTTGGCCTGTGCGTTGCTCTCGTTGAGATTCTTCATCTGTGCGTCGAACAAGGCGCTGAGCTGTCCCGAGGTCGCACCGTCGCCAATTCGCCCGAGATAGAAGAACAATGCGTTTTGAGCCGCTTTTTGCTGGTTGGGGTCCTTCGCCTGCTTGGCGAACTCATTGACCAGGATGATGCATTGCGCATCGTTCGCACTCTGAGCGAAGACGGCGTCGCTCCCCAGGAGAAGCACGCTCGCGGCGACTAGTCTGACCATCTTCATCGGGGATTCTCCGTAAGGTTATCTGCCGCGGGCACGTAGAGCTCGCCGCCTTCGTCATGGAAACGCCTGCTCATGTCGGCCATGCCCTGGTCGACATCCGCAGAAACAGCCTGCTGCTCCTGGAGGCGGGCAAATTCCCTTACCTCCTGGGTAATCTTCATCGAGCAGAACTTGGGTCCGCACATGCTGCAGAAATGGGCCGTCTTCGCACCCTCGGCCGGCAGGGTCTGGTCGTGAAAGGCTTCGGCCGTGTCCGGGTCGAGCGAGAGGTTGAACTGGTCACGCCAGCGGAATTCGAAACGGGCGCGGCTTAGCGCGTCGTCGTGGAGCCGGGCCGCCGGGTGTCCCTTGGCAAGGTCGGCCGCATGGGCTGCGAGCTTGTAGGTCACGACTCCGACCTTGACGTCGTCGCGGTCGGGAAGGCCGAGATGCTCCTTGGGCGTGACGTAGCAAAGCATCGCCGTTCCAAACCATCCGATCATCGCGGCGCCGATCGCCGATGTGATGTGGTCGTAGCCGGGGGCAACGTCCGTGGTGAGCGGGCCAAGGGTATAGAAAGGAGCCTCGCCGCAGCTTTCCAGCTGCTTGTCCATGTTCTCCTTGATCTTGTGCATCGGCACATGGCCGGGACCCTCGATCATCACCTGGCAATCGTGCGCCCAGGCTTTCCTGGTGAGTTCGCCAAGCGTGTAGAGTTCCGCAAACTGCGCCTCGTCGTTCGCGTCCGCTGTCGAGCCCGGGCGAAGTCCATCGCCGAGGCTGAAGGCGATGTCATAGGCCTTCATGATCTCGCAGATCTCGTCGAAGCGCTCGTAAAGGAAGCTCTCGCGGTGATGGGCGAGGCACCACTTGGCCATGATCGACCCGCCACGGCTGACGATGCCCGTTACCCGCTTCGCGGTGAGGGGCACGTAGGGAAGGCGAACGCCGGCATGGATCGTGAAATAGTCGACGCCCTGCTCGGCCTGCTCGATCAGCGTGTCCCGGAAGATCTCCCAGCTGAGGTCCTCGGCGACCCCTCCGACCTTCTCGAGGGCCTGGTAGATGGGGACCGTTCCGATCGGCACCGGGGAATTGCGGATGATCCATTCGCGGGTGTCGTGGATGTTGCGGCCGGTCGACAGGTCCATGACCGTGTCGGCGCCCCAGCGGATCGCCCAGACCAACTTGTCGACTTCCGAGGCGACGTCGGAGGCGACTGCGCTGTTGCCGATGTTGGCGTTGATCTTGACCAGGAAGTTGCGGCCGATCGCCATCGGCTCCGATTCGGGATGGTTGATGTTGCTCGGAATGATGGCGCGGCCGCGGGCGACCTCGTCGCGGACGAACTCGGGGGTGATGTAGTCCGGGATGGAGGCACCGAAATCCTCGCCGTCCCTCTTCGCGATCAATCCTTCCTCGCGGGCGAGGTTCTCGCGGATTGCGACATATTCCATTTCCGGAGTGACGATGCCGCGCTTTGCATAATGCATCTGCGTGACACTGCACCCCGGCCGGGCGCGAAGGACGCGCTTGCGTACGCCCGGGAAGGGCTGGACACCGCCACTCCGGTCGGGCCCGAGCTGGCCGTTGTCCTCGGGACGGACCTCGCGCTGCGCCACCTCCTCGACATCGCCGCGGGCGCGGATCCAATCCCGGCGGAGCTCGGGGAGCCCCGCCATGATGTCGATTCGCAGCGCGGGATCGGTGTAGGGGCCGCTGGTGTCGTAAAGAATGACCGGCGGTTCGCCGCAGGACGGCTCGAGGTCGACGGCGCGCATCGCGACCTTGCGATTTCCAACGTAGATCTTGCGCGAGCCGCGGATCGGCCCGGTCGTGACCTTGAGTTCGGTTCGAGCGGGTGCGTCACCCATGAGATTCTCCTTCTCCCTACGGCCGGATCAGCGGCATCAGGTTCAGCGGGTCGCAGGTCACAATCCTGCCTCTCAGGCCTTTTCCTCCCGCTCCGACGAATCTCGGCGGGAGAGTTTACCTCCCCGGGGAAGGACGGTCCTTAGGCCTGCCTGGGCTGATGCGCTAGGTTTAGAGCAAGGCTTCGAGCGCTGCCGCGAAATCATCGCACAGCGCCCTCGTGCCTTCCCGATCGTAGTGGAATTCGTCGATGAACCCGATATCGTTGACCTTCCCCGGGCCGGCGAGTGGAACCTGGAGCTTCTGGGCGAGCGACTTCCTGCGGGAATGATAATCATCGACGAAGCGCTTGTGGGTCTCGAACTGGCCCGTCTGCGCGGGATTGAACGGTTTGCCGAGCTCGCTCTCGAGCTCGATCTCGCTGGGCTCGCGTTTCTCGAAGAAGGTCGTGTCGTCGGCAAGGATGACCGGGACGCCTCGAAGGCGGCAAAGCTCGACGATGGCGCGAATCCACAAGGAGGTGAAGGCGAGGAGGGCGCCGATCTGGCGGTCGGCGGGCGGCCTCCCGCCGCGCTCCTTCAGGACCATCGCGATCTGCTTGAGATTGGGTGAGCCGAAGACCGGGTCCGCGATCGAGGTGTAACAGAAATTTGTATAATCGCCGCCGCTGATGTGGACGACCGCCGACGGGGGGCGCTTCGCACGCGCGATGAAGGCCGCGAGCAGCGAGTAGAGATTGCGGCTGTTGCCTTCGGGAAGCCCGATGTTGGCGAACGGGAAGCCGAAGCGCTCGGCAAGAAGCGACGGCATCGTGTTCTCGTTTCCGGCGAGGCCGAAGCCGTAGACGCTGCTTGGCCCCAGAACGAGGCCGTACCGCTCACGCTGCAGGCAGTCTGCGACGGAGAGCGTCTCGCCGGCAAAGACGCTGTGTCGGAAGCCCGCCGAATCCGTCGAGAAGGAATCGCAGCGGATATTGGGGCCATAGGTGATGACATCGCCGCGGTGAATCCAGCGGCGGTTGCGGATGAACTCGCGGACTTCCGGTCGAAGCCGGACGATATTCTGATAATTGGCCACGGCTTGCGGCTCTAGAGAGATAGCCGGGCGATGTCTCGCCCGGCCATCCGGAATTTACTTCTTGCGCGCGGCGGCCTGGCGCTCGGCCTGGCTGATCGTGCCGTCCTTGTTGGTGTCGAGCTTGTCGAACACCGCGAGCTGGGGCGCACGATATTCGTCGAGGCTGACCTTGCCGTCCTTGTTCTTGTCAAGCTGCGCAAGCGCCGGCGCGCCATTGGGCGCCGTGGTCGGCCCGGCTGGAGCGGCGGCCATGAACTCGGCCTTGCTGAGGTTCCCGTCCTTGTTGGTGTCGAGCTTGGTGAACTCCGCCTCGAGCCGCTGGCGAGCCATGCTGGCGCGGTTCTGGAGGACCTTCATCTCGGCCGCGCTGATCTCGGCCTGGCTCAGCGTCCCGTCGCCGTTGGTGTCGATCGCCTTGAAGGTGTCGTCGAGGTTCTTGGTGAGGCCGGCGCGAGTCAGCTGCTTGGGAGCCTGCGCCGCAGCTTTGGGCGCGGGTGCCGCCGCAGGAGCAACTGCGCTAGCGAGCGCGGGCGATGCGCTCGCCGCTGCAATTGTCGCCGCGAGCGTGAGGTAAACTTTGGTCACGTAATTCTCCCCCTGGATCCTGGAGCGGTTGGAATCTGCGCGCGCACCCGTAGCGATTCGTCCGGGCGCCGTCGACAGCAGCCCTGTCGCCCCGCGAACCTTGCCCTGAAGTGAACCCGTCACGAAAGTACGGAACCCACTGGACTTTTCTGTCTTACGCGCGCGCGCGAGGACCCATGGCTGTTGCAGCGGGGACACATCAAGTCCGCCAAAGCGCGGGAAATCTCAATTCGGATCAACTTTTCCGCTTTGCTTTTCGCGATCATCAGCGATAAGTCACGCTTAGAGGACCGTCCCGATTTGGGGGCGGGGCTGCGCACGTGCCGAAAAGCGCAGTTCCCCAAAGCGGGTTGGTCCTGGGAGTAAACGAGCCGCGGCCGCGGTTTAAACAGGGGAATACAAAATGACGACGACGCAACGGCGTATCGCTCTTCTTACGGGCGCCTCGCTCGCCACCCTCGTAACGGCGGTGCCGGCTTACGCTGCGCCAGGAACTACAGCTCCGCACAGCAACCTGGCGGACGGGACCTATCCGGGCGCCACCACTGCGGCCGATACAGTCGAGATCTGCGATCTTGCAACGCCAGCTGGAAGCCCCTGTTTCTTCGGCGTGATCGATACGACCGGCGCAACCTCGACAGCGGTGCTGAACAGCTTCCTGTCCGGCCAGATCAACCAGGGTCCGGGCTCCGGGACGGCGACGCTCTCCAATAACGGCTCCGCGGAATTCGGTGCGATCGCGAGCGCGAAGAGCGGCCTTGGAGGAAATGCCACCGCGAATGCCACGGCAATCAACATCGCCTGGCAGACCGATGTCGTCACCGCCGACGCCAACTACAATGTCGACAACGAAGGCCGGCTCCTGTTCGACGCCGTTGCCATCGCCGCGGCAACTGGAGCAACCGGCAGCGCATTCGCGAACGCACACCTCAACGGCAGCGCCGGCGGCGTGATGCGCCAGGCCGTCCTCGCCCTGACCGGGGACGTGACGCTCGATTTCACGAACGCGGGAACACTGACGTTCGCGGCCATCGCCGACGCGAGCGCGCCATCGGAAGCGAT
>DASZYL010000088.1:0-10642 GCA_035545385.1 Sphingomicrobium sp.
GAGGAAGGCGTCGTGACCGAAGCGCGAAGCGATCAGTCGGAAGCTCGCCGACGGGACGGCCGCGGCGAGCGCCTCGACATCCTTGGCGGGCACGAGCGTATCGCTGTCGACCGCCACAAGGGTCGCAGGGACGCTGATCGCGCCAGGATCGAGACGGTGAAGGTCGATCGATTCAGAAAGCCGGCGATAGGCTGCGGCGCTCATCCGTTCGGCGTGGCTTCGGCCGTGATGATCGAGATAATCGTCGGCTCCGACACGGACCCTTCCCTCTTCGATGCGGGGAAGAAAGTTGAAGCGATGTTCGAACTCGTCCGGGGTTCGATAGGTCAGCATCGCCATGGCGCGCGCAAGAGCAACGCCCCTCCTACCCTCGCCGCTTTCTTCGCCGAGCTCGAGCGCCCGGCGCTGGAGCGAACGGCACGCGCTTGCGAAGGGATGGGAGGCGCCGGCAGCGCTGATCACGAGGATCGCGTTGCATCGCTCCTGGTGCCGCGCCGCGAACTGAAGCGCGACCATCCCTCCATAGGAGGCGCCGATGAAGGCGCTGATCCGCCCGATTCCAAGATGGTCCAGCAGCGCTGCAATGGCATCGGCCTGGTCGGAAGCGTCGATCGGAAGGTCGAGCTCGCCGTCGGCTCCGACCCAGTCGATCGAAAGCAGCCGCAGGTCCCTGCGGCCGAGCGACTGCGCCTGCGCTTCCCACCAGCCCGCTCCTCGAAATTGCTCACTCGAGACGAGGTGCCGGCCGGCGGAGATCCCTCCGGCGGCGACGAGAACTTTCGGGCCATCGCCGACCATTTCGTAGCGCAAGCTGATTGCGGCAGAGCCTCCGTGACGAAGCTCGAGCTCGAGATCAATTTCGCCCCTGTGCGCCCTCGCGAGGGATCGCTCCGCGCCGCTTCGCGAGGGTTCAGCATTGCATCGATCGGTCAATTTCATCGTCTTCCCGCCAAGTTCCTCCAGCGAGGCTTGCGGGGTGACGGACAGCTTTCGGTCTCACCTTTTCATGCGGTGAGCCTCGACCATCTGCCGGTGGACCTCAGGTCCCCGCAGGACTTGGCACCTTTGGAGCAGCTTTCGCCTCGCTCCCGGTTGCCCCGGCGTCTTCGGGCCTGTCCCTCAGCCGGTCTCGATGGATGAGGTGCAAATGACGGGCGGGAAAAGCGCTGTCAACCGGCGGGATTGAGCGCTCCGCCGGCTTCGCGTGTCGCGAGCGCTTCCTCGGTCGTTTCCTCGATGTCCGGGCGAGGCTCTTCAATCGCCATCCGCGCCTTCTTCCAGCTGCCTTGCAGATAATAAGCGACGGCGAGAGCGACATTGGCGAATGAGCTGACCGGAAAGCTCCACCAGATCGCATCGGCGCCGAGCCATTGGTCGGTCGCGAAGATGAACCCGAAGCGCACCGGAAGGAGGCCGATGGTGAGAATGACGAGCGGCGCCCAGACCGCCCCGTTGGCCCGGACGGTCGCGAACAGCACCATGGTGATCCCGAAAAGGATGAAGTTCCATGTCGCAACCACGTGGATGTGCCTCGCGATCGGAAGCGCAGGGCTGCCGCCTCCCATGAAGAGAGCCATGACCGAGCGGTCCGCGATCGTGAGCAGGACGACCAGCGCCGCGGTGATGAGGACGGAATAGACGATCCCCGAGCGGGTCACCGCTCCAACCCTGTCCCACCGCCCGGCGCCGATATTCTGGGCGACCATCGCGCTCACTGCGGCGCCGAGCGCCATCGCCGGCATCTGGACGTAGGTCCAAAGCTGCATTGCAACGCCGAATGCGGCAGCCGTGTCGACTCCATGGGCATTGACGAGCCCGATCAGGGCCAGGGCCGAGAGCGAAATGACGATCATCTGGATTCCCATGGGGAAGCCCTTGGTGACGATCGTCCTGACGATGGCCGGATTGGGAAGGAGGAAGCGAAGCTCGCGGCCCTTGAGCCGCAGTGGAAGGTCGCGAAGGTAGATGTAGGCGACGAGGGCGACGAGCGCCGAGTAATTGGCGATGAGCGTTGCCGTTGCCGACCCCGCGATCCCGAGGCGCGGCGCCGGGCCAAGCCCTCGAATGAAGACCGGGTTGAGGCCGCTGTCGAGGATGACGGCGACAAGCATGAACCACAAAGGCGTCATGCTGTCGCCCGCGCCCCGAAGGGTCATCATCAGCATGGTGAGGAGAAGGAGCGCCGGCATCGCGAGGAAGATGACCCTGAGATAGGCGAGTGCGAGCGGCGTCGCCTCGGCTGGAGTCCCGAGCAGGCGAAGGATCGAAGGGCAGAGGAACCAGCCCGCCGTTGCGACCAGGATCGTGATCAGGAGAAACCCCCCGGCAGTCGTTCCGACGACGCGCCTCGCCTGCTCGACGTCCTTTCGTCCGAACGCCTGGCCAACGAGGATGGTCGCGGCCATTCCGAACCCGAACACGAACGAGATGAGGAGGAACATCACCATGTTCGCGTTGGAGGTTGCCGCGAGCGCGCTCTCGCCGAGGAAACGGCCGACCCAGATCGAGTTCACGGTGCCGTTCAGTGACTGGACGATCGACGAGGCGAGTGTCGGCAGCGCGAACCTGAGAAGGGTCGGGCCGATGCTTCCCTGGGTCAGGTCACCGCGTCCGGGCGGTGCCCTTCGTGCAGCTTCCTTTGCCACTCGTCTCTCCGCTTAGCCGAGCCTCTCCAACGCGGCACGCAGCCGTTCGGCCTCAGCGGCCTTGGAATCGCGGTCGAAACGCGCCTTTTCAACGGCTTCGGGCTTCGCGCGCTCGGTGAAGTTCGGATTGGCAAGCCTTTGAGAAAGGCTGTCACGCTCCTTCTCTGCAGCCGCCGCGCCCTTTTCGAGCCGGTCGCGCTCGGCTGCAATGTCGATGATTCCTTCGAGGGGAAGCGAATAGGTCGCTTCATCGACCACCACCTGGGCGGCGCCCTGGCCGGGGAAGGGCGACAATTGGATCGATTCGAGCCTCGCGAGCCGCGAAATCATGGCGTGGTTGCGATCAAGACGGAGCGCCGTCTCCTCGGATGCATCACCGACGAAGAGGTGCAGCCTGGCGGACGGCGGAACGTTGAGCTCGGTCCTTGCCGAGCGCACTTCACCGACCAGCCGCACGAGCCAGTCGAGCTCGCGTTTTGCGTGGGGGTCCACCTGGACCTCGGGTTCGGGCCATTTCGCGACGATCAGATCGTAGGGCCGCTCTCCCATCGCGTGCCACAGCTCCTCGGTGATGAACGGCATGAGGGGGTGGAGCATGACGAGGATCTGGTCGAACGCCCAGGCGGCAACGCGCCTGGTCTCGTCGTCGAACGCGCTCTTGATGAGCTCGACGTACCAGTCGCAGAAGGTGCCCCAGACGAAATGATAGATGGCATCGGCCATTTCGTCGTAGCGAAGCTCGTCGAAAGCGCGGTCGAGCCTCGCCAGCGTCTCGACGACTTCGCCGATGATCCAGCGGTTGACGGGCTGCTCGGCGATTGGAGCAGCGATGCTCTCACTCGCTCCGACTCCGTTCATCTGGAGGAAGCGCGCCGCGTTCCAGAGCTTGGTCGCGAAGTTGCGGTATCCCTCGACGCGCTTCTCGTCGAGCTTGATGTCGCGCCCCTGGCTCTCCATCGCGGCAAGCGTGAAGCGAAGGGCGTCCGCTCCATATTTGTCGATGAGCCCTAGAGGATCGACGGTATTGCCCTTCGACTTGGACATCTTCTGCCCTTGCGCGTCGCGCACGAGCCCGTGGAGATAGAGCGTCTTCCAGGGCACTTCGCCCATGAACTCGATGCCCTGCATCGCCATTCGCGCATCCCAGAAGAAGAGGATGTCGAAACCGGAGATGAGCACGTCGTTGGGATAGTGGCGCCTGAGATCCTCGGTCTCTTCGGGCCAGCCGAGGGTCGCGAACGGCCACAGGGCCGAGCTGAACCAGGTGTCGAGGACGTCTTCGTCCTGGCGGAGCGGCTGGTCGCCAGCCTCCGCCCTCGCCTCGGCCTCGCTTTCCGCGACGAAGACACGTCCATCTTCCGCGTACCAGGCGGGAATGCGGTGCCCCCACCAGAGCTGCCTTGAAACGCACCAGGGCTGGATGTTCTCGAGCCAGTTGAACCAGGTCTTCTTCCAGGTCTCAGGGACGATCCGGATGTCGCCTCTCTTTGCCGCCTGGAGCGCCGGAAGCGCGAGCTTTGCCGCATCGACATACCATTGGTCGGTGAGCCAGGGCTCGATCACGACGCCCGAGCGATCGCCAAAGGGCGTCGGGATGACCCGGTGCTCGACCCCAACGAGGGCACCTTCTTCCTCGAGCCGCTTGATGACCGCGGTGCGCGCTTCCTCCCGGGAGAGACCGAGCAGGTCTTGGGGGACGAGACCATCCTCAGTCTGCACCACGAACGCTTGTGCGTCGAACATGTTGAGCATCTCGGCGGGCTTGAAGCCGGCCCGCTTTCCGACCTCGAAATCGTTGAAGTCGTGGCCCGGAGTGATCTTCACCGCGCCCGAGCCGAGCTCGGGATCGGCATGCTCGTCGGCAATGACCGGGATCAGCCGGCCCGTGATCGGATGCCTGATGTTCTTGCCGATGAGCGCCCTGTAGCGCTCGTCGTCGGGGTGAACGGCAACGGCCATGTCCGCGAGCATCGTTTCGGGCCGGGTCGTCGCGACCTGGATCGCTCCGCTGCCGTCCGCGAGCGGGTAGCTCAAAGTCCAGAACTTCCCCTCGACATCCCTCGTTTCGACCTCGAGGTCGCTGATCGCCGACTGGAACTTGGGGTCCCAGTTCACGAGCCGCTTGTCCCTGTAGAGCAGGCCGCGTTTGTAGAGCTCGACGAAGACGTGGATGACGGCGCGGCTGAATCCCTCGTCCATCGTGAAGCGCTCGTGCGCCCAGTCGCATGAGGCCCCGAGCCGGCGGAGCTGGCGAGTGATCGCCCCTCCTGACTGCGCCTTCCACTCCCAGACGTGCTCGAGGAAGGCCTCGCGCCCGATCTCCGCCCGCTTGATCCCCTGGCTCTCGAGGTTGCGTTCGACGACCATCTGGGTCGCGATGCCCGCGTGGTCGGTTCCGACGACCCACAGCGCGTCCTTCCCAAGCATGCGCTCGCGGCGCGTGAGCACGTCCTGGAGCGTGTTGTCGAGCGCGTGCCCGATGTGGAGCGAGCCGGTGACGTTCGGAGGAGGCATCACGATCGTCCACGGCTTCGCCTCGGGGCGAGCGGGGCGGAACAGTCCTTGTTCCTCCCAATGCTCGTACCAACGCTGCTCGATCGCTGCCGGATCGAAGGTCTTGGGAAGCTCACTCATGGCCGCACGCGGTTAGCGATGCGGCGGTGCAGCATCAACCTCGCTCGCTGTGGTCCGGGGCGGATCCGGGAACCGTGTCGGGCACCGGAGCCCCCTCCCCCAGCCACTTTCGCATCCAGCCGAACACCTCGTGGTACCATTGGACGGAGTTCTTGGGCTTCAGCACCCAGTGATTCTCGTCCGGGAAGATGAGGAGGCGCGACGGGATGTTGCGCCGCTGGAGAGCGGTGAAGGCCGCGATCCCCTGCGTATAGGGGATCCTGAAGTCGTTCTCGGACGTGATCACGAGCTGCGGCGTCTTCCAGTTCTGGACGAAGTTGACCGGGTTCCAGCGCTCGAACTCCTGCGGAGCTTCATAATAAGGATGATCGCCATGCTCCCATTCGTCGAACCATAGTTCCTCGGTCTCGTACGCCATGGCGCGCGCGTCGAAGACCCCGTCGTGCTGGACGATGCACTTGAAGCGATCGGGCCATTTCCCCTCGATCCAGTTCATCATGTAGCCGCCGTAGGAGCCGCCGAGCGCGCAGGCGTTGTTGGCCTCGAGCTGCGGGTCGTGCGCAGTCGCATAGGCAAGGCCCTTCTCTAGGTCTTCCAGCGGCCAGCCGCCCCAATTCTGGTGGATGGAATCGGTGAAGGCCTGGCCGTAGCCCTCGCTCCCGTGGAAATCGACGCTGACGACGGCATATCCCGGAGACGAGAAGAGCCGCGGGTTCCAGCGATAGGACCAGCTGTTGCTGAAGCTTCCCTGCGGTCCCCCATGGACGACAAAGGCGATCGGGAGCGGAGCGGAGTTTCCGGCGGGCTTCAGGGTCCAGCCCCAGACCGTGTCTTTGTTGGCGCCCTCAAAGCTGAACTTCTGGAACGAGACGGGATCGAGCTCGGCGAGGAGGTCGTGGTTGAGATCCGTCAGCCTTGAAGCCCTGCCGCGCGCGTCCAGCCGATAGAGATCGTCGGGGGCCATGATGCTGTTCATGGTCGCGATCATGCCGCCACCGGGAAGGGCAAGGACATTGCCGTAATTGCCCTCTCCGGTGAGGCGCGTGACCTTGCCGCTCGCGGCATCGACCCGGAACACCGGCCCTTCGAGCGTGTCCTCGGCCGTGACGAGAAGGCTCTTCCCGTCCTTTGCCCATTCTACTGAGGCGACAGACCGGTCCCAGCCTTCGGTCAGCCGCCGGATCTTGCCCGAGGCGAGGTCGCGAAGGATGAGGACCTGGCGGTCCGCTTCGTAGGTGGGGCGGGCCATTGCGACATAGGCAAGGGTCCGACCATCGGGCGAAACGGCGGGAAGAGTGTCCGTCGCATCATTGGCGTCGGTGAGATTGACGGGCGGCGCCGATCCGTCGGCCGGAGCCGAGAAGATATCGAGGTTGGTCGACTTCGCTTCGAGGCGGCCGGCCTCGCGAAGCGCGAAATAGACCGTCCTGCCATCGCTCGAGAAGGCGACTTCCTCGCCCCCGCCGAAGGGCTTCGAAGGCGCATCGCCGACAAGACTTCCTTCGATCGGCACTCCGGCGCCGCTCAGCTTCCCATCAGCGACGGGGAAGGTGAAGAGGCGCGATCGGACACCTGGCTCCATCCAGCTGTCCCAGTGCCGGATGAAAAGCTGGTCGTAGGTTCTCCCCGAGCCGATCTTTGGCTCTTTTGCGAGCCCCTCGCAGTTGAGGTCAGCGCAGCGAAGGTCGCGGTCGGCCCAGACGACGACGCGATCGCCCGACGGGGCAAGCTTGAACCCGCCGATATCGCCCTTGAAGTTGCTGACCTGCACCGCCTGGCCGCCCATCGGCATCCGGAACAGCTGGTCCTGGTCGTTGACGCTCATCAGGAACCAGAGCGCGCCGTCCGGTCCGAACACGGCGTCGTGTCCCTTCTCCGCGCCGGCAACCGGTTGCGGCTTCGAGCCTGGTCTCGCGAGGTCGAGCAGATTGAGCGTGTTGACTCGCTTGTTCTTGCTCCAGTCCGTGCTCGAGACGGTGAACACCGCGAAGCGGCCGTCCGGCGAGACGTCGGGCGAGCCGAGGCGATGGATCGACTGAAGGTCGATCGCAGTCATCGGGCGGGCGGGTGCTGGAGACGCGGCGATCGCGGCTGCCGAAGCGGCGAGGAAGAGCATCTGCTTGATCATGACGCAGGCGTAGCAAAGCCGTGCCCGCGCGCAAGGACTAGAGCGGTCGTCCGGTGATTCGAGTGATCTCGCGCTTCACATGATCCTCGACCATTTGCGGCAGATGCTCGTCCAGCCATTGCTTCAGCATCGGCCGGAGCATTTCTCGAACCATTTCTTCGAGCGGATTGACCTGCGGCGCAGCCGGAATGGTGGCAGCGACCGTCTGGAGCTGCTCAAGGGCGTGGCGACTCTGGCCGGCGACCTCTTCGTCGACGAGGGGCGGCCCAAGATCGACCGCCGGAGCGAGCGGCTCATCGAGCTCGAGCACGTCCTCGTCCCCGCTCGAACTCTCCTCTTCGGGAAGGACTTCGTCTTCAACCGTTTCGACCGGCCGGACCGTGCTTCGCAGTTCCTTTTCCTCGGCGATCACTTTCTTGATCGACGCGAGGATGTCTTCCATCGAGGGTTCGCGGCCGGTGGACTGCATTTGACGACGATAGCTTCAATGGCGCGGCTGAGTCACGCCGCAAACTCTCGAAATCAACCCCGTTCGGACGAGGACGAAGGCGCCGGGGTCGTCCCGGTCGCGGGGGTCGGCGTGCTGAGCCCCGAGGGATTGGGCGGAGTCGAATCGATACGCGCGGGATCGATCGCCGGAGTGACGATCGGATTTGGCGGCAGCTCCTGGGGGCTGACGGTGCGCGTTGCGACCGGCGCGTGCGTCGGGTCGCTCGCCCAGTCGTTCCAGTTGTTCGCGACCCGCCGGTAATTTCCGAGCGGATCATAAAGCGGGCCGCCATCGAGCCCGAGGTCCTGCGCTTCCGCCTGGCCCATGGCGTTCAGGAGCTGGAAGCCGGCGACATAGGCGTCACGCTTGGCGGTCACCAAAGCGACCTGCGAATTGAGAAGTTCCTGCTCGGCGTTCAGCACTTCGATGATGGTGCGGGTGCCGACGCTCTGCTCGGCCCGGTTGCCTTCGAGTGCGAGCTCGTTGGCCTGGACCGCGACGGTCTCGGCCTGGATCGCCTTCTGAGCGGCGTCATAGTCGGCGAAGGCGGCTCGGGCGGTCTGGATGACTGCCCGCTCGGTACCGACCACCTGCTCGAACACCTGGCCCTGCTGGGCCTGCGCCTGGCGGATTCGCGCCGCCGGCAGGCCGCCCTGGAAAATGGGGATATTGGCGCTAAGCCCGACCGTCGTCTGGCCACCGGTGCTCGGCACCCCGGCTATGTGCCCACCGAGCTCGTTGATGTAGGTGCCGCTTCCCACTGCCGAGAGCGTCGGAAGGCGGCTCGCCTCTGCAACCCGGACGTCGTAGCCCGCGGCAAGTGCCTGGCGCGAGATCGAGAAGAGATCCGGGTTGTTGGCAAGCGCGATTCGGACCGCTTCGTCCGGCGAGGAGGGCAGCGGCGGAAGCGGCGGCGGGGGTGCAAGCGCACCCGGCGCATGGCCGATCACCTGGCGGTAGGTTGCCTCGCTTGCGGTCAGCCTGCCCTGGGATTCTGCGAGCTGTGAGCGACCGAGCTGGAGCCGCGCCTCGGACTGGGCCACGTCGGTTCGGGTCAGATCGCCGATCTGGAAGCGGTCGCGGGTCGCCTCGAGGTTCGTCTCGAGCACTTTCACGTTGTTCTGGTTGAGCTCGACGATGGCTCGGTCGCGGATCACGTCCATGTAGGCGGTCACCGCCAAAGTGAAGACGTCGCCTTCGACCGCTCGAAGCGTCGCTCTTCCCGCCTCGACCCGGGTCTCGGCGGCGCGGACGTTATTTCTGACGCTGCCGCCGTTGAACAAAGGGTAGCTGATATCGAGGCCGGCCGAGAGGGTCGGGCCGTTCCCTTCGGTTTGGAGGATGCCGCTTCGGCTGAGATCCTTGTTGACCCCGACGCTCGCGCTCACCTGCGGGCGCCCCGCGGCCTTGGCGATCGCGACATTGGCGTCGGTGACCTTGAGCGTCTCGCGCTGGGCCGTCAGCGTCGGGTTGCTGTTATAGGCCGAGACGAGCGCCTCGCGCAGCGTGTCGGCGCTTGCCGTGCCGGCCATCAGGGCAGCAATCAGCGATCCGGTGATGAGCTTGCGAACCACTCGAAAAACCTCTTCAGAATGTGAAAGCCCTGGGGCGCGCGAAGCCCGGAAGCGCCGGGACTCCCGCGTCGCTCAAGGACAGATAGCCGAATGCCCCTCCGGCCTTTCGGCCAACGATGAGGCGCGTGATTCCGCGATCGACGAGGGCGGTTCCGAGCCGTCCCCCCTCGGTGAGCTGGTCGATGATCGCGTCGGGGATAAATTCGACAGCGCCGTCGATAAGGACCTGGTCGTACGGCGCCGCTTTCTTCCATCCCTGTTCGAGCGGACCCTCGACGACCTCAATGCCATTCTCGCGGGCGGCGGCGGCAAGCTTGTCCGAGCTTTCCAGCGCAGTGACCTTGAGGCCCATCGCCTCGAGAACCGCGGCGGAATAGCCGGTGCCTGCGCCAACGACGAGCGCGTTCTGACCCGGGAGCGGCATCATCTGCGTCAGCAGTGAACCGAGGACCGCGGGCGCCGGAAGGAAGCGCCCGTCTCCCATCAGCACGCTGCGATCAACGTAGGCGAGAGGCCTGGTCTCGGGTGGCAGGAACTTTTCCCGCGCGATCTTGCCCATGGCCTCGAGGACCAGGGGATCGACGACACCCTGCGGCCTCAACTGGCTTTCGACCATCGCGAGGCGCGCGGCCGCGAAATCGGGAATCGGGGTTTGCACCGTCATAGCTGTTATATGCCGCTAATACACTTCGAGTTCAAGTCGTGGGCGCCCATATATAGAGCTTGGGAGCCGAGCCAACCGCCATTCATCGAAAGATCGGCGATGGCGCCGCTGGGCTTGACCGAGCGGTGAGCATCGCGGCAAAGAGCCCAGCTCTCCCAGGCCCGATGGCGGAGTGGTTACGCAGAGGACTGCAAATCCTTGCACGCCGGTTCGATTCCGGCTCGGGCCTCCAACCCCTTCGAAAATTCCGCAGAACCGCGCCATTTCTTCAGCGGTATCCATTTCTGAAAAAGGGGTTGGTCGCTCTCGAGCCAATGTCCGCGATCGAACGCTCGCTGTCCGGATGCGGACACCTTGCCCGCTTGTCTGCGGCGCACCCTTCTCGGGACCTATCGAAATGAGCTGCTCTCATCGGCTTTAGTGCAGCAAGCCTCATGCCAATCGGCCGCTCGGGGCCTCATGTACGGCTTACCCGCCAGTGCGTTGAAGATATCGCAACCGCCGGCT
>DASZYL010000089.1:0-27357 GCA_035545385.1 Sphingomicrobium sp.
CACATAGTCGCCGATCGAGACCGGTTCGAGTGGCCGGGCTTCGAAGATCCTCTCGTCAAAACCCTCGAACCGCCCGCAAAGGAGAATGACTCCTTCGCCGCTCGCCAGTTCCCTCACCCGGCGCTGCTCGAGTGGCGCTCCGCGAGGGGTAAGGGCTAGGATCGGGCGGCCATCGGAAACACTGTCGATCGCTGATGCGAGGACGTCGGGGCGAAGCACCATCCCCGCTCCGCCGCCCGCCGGACTATCGTCGACGCTTCGGTGCCTGTCGGTCGCGAAGTCGCGGATGTTTCTCGCTTCGAGGCTCCAGATTCCCTCGTCGAGCGCGCGTCCCGCGAGGCTCGAGCCGAGCGGGCCCGGGAACATGTCGGGATAGAGCGTCAGAACCGAGGCTCGGAACGCCATCAGCCCCGCCTCCTCCCGGCAATGAGTGCCCCGATGAAGCCGCCGACGAGGGCAAGGAGGATGAAGCCGAGCCCGATCGTCGCGACAGCGGCAATCGCAAGCTCCTCCATCCGCTCGCCCTCGCCATGTTCGGAGGTCGAGATGAAGATGATCCCGAGGAGTGTCGCGACCGCAGTCACGAGCGGGAGGATCGAGGCGGCGGTCAGCTTCCTCCTCCACGCACTCCATTCGGGCCGGATCGTCGCGAGAAGCGACGTGATCCCTGCGCCCATGAGCACGGCAAGTCCAAACCCGAGGAGGATGAGGGTCCAGTTCATCGCCGAGGGGCTAGTCGGGAACCGCCGCTATCACAATCCATTGGGCGAACCATGGACGAACCAATATTGGATTGCCTGGTCATCGGCGGCGGACCAGCCGGCCTCACTGCCGCAATCTACCTTGCCCGTTTCCATCTCGACATCATGGTCGTCGATGGAGGCAAGAGCCGCGCTTCGTGGATCCCCTGCACGCGCAACGTCTCGGGCTTTCCCGACGGTATCAAGGGGACCGACCTTCTCCAGAGGATGCGCGACCAGGCGTCGAAATATGGAGCGAAGATCGAGACCGAGTTCGTGACGAAGCTCGAGCGGGACGAGGAGGGACTGTTCAGAGCGAGCTGGGGGTCAGGCTCAACGCGGGCACGAACCGTGCTGATCGCGACCGGAGTGACCAACCGCCGCCCGCCGATGGATGAGCAACTGCACGAGGAGGCTCTCGAGCGCGGGCTCGTTCGCTATTGCCCGATCTGCGACGGCTATGAAGTCACCGACAAGAAGGTCGGAGTGATCGGGAGCGACAGCCATGGAGTCGCCGAAGCCTTGTTCATCCGAAGCTATACCTCGGACATCACCCTCATTGCTCCCGACAAGGCCCTCGAGCTTGGCGCCGACGACCAGGAGAAGCTGAAGGAAGCGGGCATCGGCTGTGTCGATGGTCCCGCCCAGGCCGTGGCGATCTTGAAAGACTGCATCGTCGTCGACACCGCCGAGGGTCATTATACCTTCGACAGCATCTACCCGGCGCTGGGCTCCGACACGCACACCCAGCTTGCCGAAATGGTCGGCGCAAAGCTCGCGGACGATCAATCGATCGTCGTCGAGCGCCACATGAGAACCAGTGTCGCCGGCCTCTACGCCGCCGGCGACGTCGTCATCGGGCTCGACCAGATCAGTCACTCGATGGGCCAGGGCGGAGTTGCCGCAACGACCATCCGCAACGACCTTTGCGCGAGGCAGCCGCACTGGCGCGAACCGCCCCAAGACCTGGAGGATGCCGGCAGCGGGAGTTAGGCGAGGAACTCGGGGTCGAGAACGATCCTTCCCTCGACGAGGTCGGCAATTCCTTCGCGGTAAGGGATCAGCGACCTCGTGCCGCTCGGGGTCTCGATCTCGAGCAGGTCCCCGGCGCCGTAATTCTCGACCGAAACGACCTTGCCGACCGGAGCTCCAGCGGTGTCGACTGCGGGAAGTCCGACGAGATCGGCATGGTAATATTCGCCCTCCTCGAGCGGAGGAAGCTCGGAGCGGTCGACCTCGACAAGGACGCTTCGAAGCGCCTCTGCCGAGGATCGATCGGAGATCCCCTCGAAAGAGGCAATTGCGGACTTGCCGCTGTCCCGAATGGCAAGGAGGCGCCGCCTGGCGCCTCCCACATAAAGCTCCCGGTGGAGCGACAGGCTCGCGCTGCTTTCGCTGAAGAGCTTCAGCCGAAGCTCGCCCTTGATGCCGTGCGCGCCTGCGACCGCGGCGAGCGCGATTCTACGCTCGCCGCATTCGCTCATGGTCAGCCCTTGGCATCCTCGGCGGCGCCTTCGGCGGGCTCTTCGCCAGCCTCGGCGGCAACCGGCGATCCCTCGCTCGGCGGAGCGACGTCGTCGGCGCCTTCAGCCGGAGCTTCGGCCGATTCGCCCTCGTCGGTCGCGTCCGGCTGGTCGGAAGCGGCTTCCTCGGGAGCGGACGCTTCGCTCGCAGCCTCTTCCGCGACCGGTTCCTCGGCCGGCTGATCGGGCGCATCGGCCGGAGCCTCTTCGGCGGCGACCTCCTCGGCCTCGACCGGCGGGGTCTGCTCGGCGATCTCCTCGACAACCTTCTCGGCCTCGGGGGTCGGTTCTGCAGTCGCGGCCTCGACCTCGGCGGCGACGACCGCCACGGCTTCTTCGCTCGGGGAAGCTGCGGCTTCAGCGGCCTCGGCCTCCTTCGAAGCGCGCTGCTCGAGGCGCTCCTTGGCCTTCTCGCCCGGCTCCGCCTTCTTCGGGTTGTTGCGCGCCGGGCGCTCGCGAAGGCCCGCTGCATCGAGGAATCGCAGGACACGGTCCGAGGGCTGAGCGCCAACGCTCAGCCAGTGCGAGATCCGGTCGCTGTCGAGCTTGACGCGCTCGGGCGAGTCCTTCGCGAGAAGCGGGTTGTAGGTGCCGACCTTCTCGATGAACCGGCCGTCGCGCGGCGAACGGCTGTCTGCGACCACGATCCGGTAATAGGGCCGCTTCTTTGCGCCGCCGCGAGAGAGGCGAATTGCTAGAGCCATTTATTATTTCCTTTCAGTGAGTTCGATTATTTCTTTGAAAACTTGTCAAAGCCGGGTGGAAGGTTGAAGGGCGAGCCTCCGCCGAGGCCTGGAAGGCCGCCTCCCGGGAGCGAGCCGGGAGAAAGCGCGCCCGGGGGGGCAAGTCCGCCGAGCGCGCCTTCCAGCCCTCCCTTGCTGAACATCGCCGCGAGCTTGCCCAGTCCGCCCATCTTCTTGAGGCGCTTCATCGCGGTCGACATTTCCTGGTGCATCTTCAGGAGCTTGTTGATCTCCTGGACAGTCCTTCCACTGCCTTTTGCAATCCTGATCTTGCGCTTGGCGTTGATGATCTCGGGCTTCGATCGCTCCTTGGCGGTCATCGACGAGAGCATCGCTTCCATGTGGACGAGCGCCTTGCTGTCCTGCGCCTTGTCCATCGCGCCCTTCATGCCCTTGAGGCCGGGCATCATGCCGGCGAGCGCTCCAAGGCCGCCCATCCGCTGCATCTGGCGAAGCTGGGCCCAGAGGTCGTCGAGGTCGAACTTTCCCTTGGCCATCTTGGCCGCGAGCTTTTCCGCCTCCTCGACCTTGATCGTCTCGGCGGCTCGCTCGACGAGGCTGACGACGTCGCCCATTCCGAGGATCCGCCCAGCGACTCGGTCAGGATGGAAGGCCTCGAGCTTGTCGAGCGCCTCGCCGACTCCGGCGAACTTGATCGGCTTGCCCGTCACCGCCCGCATCGAGAGCGCGGCGCCGCCCCTCGCATCGCCGTCCATCCGGGTGAGGATCACTCCGGTGAGGTCGACTTCGCCGGCAAAACCCTTGGCGACGTTGACCGCGTCCTGGCCGGTCAGGCTGTCGACGACGAGGAGCGTCTCGGCAGGATCCGAGGCCGCAGCGACCGCCTTCATTTCCGCCATCAGCTGGTCGTCGACGTGGAGGCGTCCGGCGGTGTCCAGGAGGACGACATCATAGCCCTGGAGCTTGGCCGACTGGAGTGCCCGCCTCGCGATCTCGACCGGCTGCTGGCCGGAAACGATCGGGAGCGTGTCGACATTCACCTGCCGGCCGAGGACCGCGAGCTGCTCCTGCGCGGCCGGCCGGGCGACGTCGAGCGAAGCCATCAGGACCTTCTTGCGGTCGCGTTCGGAAAGGCGCTTGGCGAGCTTGGCGGTGGTCGTCGTCTTACCCGAACCCTGGAGGCCGACCATCATGATCACCGCGGGCGGAGTGACGTTGAGGTCGAGCTCCGAAGTCTCGGAACCGAGCGTCTCAACCAGGGCGTCATGGACATATTTGACGACCATCTGGCCCGGAGTGACCGAGCGCAGCACTTCCTGGCCGACCGCCTTTTCGGTGACCCGTTCGACGAAATCGCGGGCAACCGGGAGCGCGACGTCGGCCTCGAGGAGCGCAACCCGCACCTCGCGCATGGCCGAGCGCACGTCGGCCTCGGTGAGCGCGCCGCGCCCACGAAGCCGGTCAAAAACGCTGCCGAGCCGATCGCTCAACGTGTCGAACATTCAATCACTCCACTTTTGAGGAAAATTCCCGCCGGATGTGGGGACCTTCCCTCGAAACTCCATGCCGAACGCAAAATACGCCGGCGGACGAAACCTCGTCGGCCAGCGTGCGCCCGTGAGCGCTCGGCATCGATGTATGTCCTTGTAAGACGCGGCGGCGCTTAGCCGCTAAGGGGCATGAGTTCAACCCAGCCGCGGCTTGCCCTTTGGGGGCTTGCGGGGACGCGAGGGACCGCCCGGCCCTCCCTTCGGCCTGTCGGGCCCGTCGCCCTTGGGCGGCCGGGGACCCCGGTGACGGCCCTGCGCCGGCCCCCTTGGAGGGCCTCTCCGGTCGCGCTCGGGAACCCGGTCCATCGGCCGTGACTGCTGCATCTGCTGGCGAGGACCGACCGCATAGCCTTCCTTCAAGAGCTGGGTGAAGGCCGAGCGCGTGCTCTCGACGATCGCGTCCTGGAGCTCCTTGGGGAGGTCCGCGAAGGTCACGTTGGGATGGATCGCCTGCACATCGCGAAGAAGCTGGTTCGGCAATCCCTTGGAGCCGCGCTTCAGCGCCGCGATCCCGTCGAGGACCGCGGAGAAGAGAATCGATTGCATGACGTCGCTTGCGGCTCTCGGCATCGGTGGGCCTCGTAGGTGGACTAAGCTGTGGACGCTCCCTAAGTCACGCGCCCGATGCAGCGCCACTTCCACAAGATGCACGGTCTCGGCAATGATTTCGTGATCATCGACGCTCGCAAAGAGCCGTTCGAGGTCACTCGTTCGCTTGCCCGGGCGATTGCCGAGCGGCGCACCGGCGTCGGCTGCGACCAGCTCATCGTCCTCGAGCCGAGCGAGGAGGCGGATCTCAAGATGCGCATCTGGAACAGCGACGGCGGCGAAGTCGAAGCCTGCGGCAATGCAACGCGCTGCGTCGTCAAGCTCACCGGCGCTGGAACGATCGACAGCGATGGCGGACTGCTCCTCGGGGAGAATGTCGGAAGCGAAGTCGAGGTCAGCATCTCCGAGCCCCGCTTCGGCTGGGAGGATGTGCCGCTTGCCTACGCCATGGATACCGACGCCCTCCCGATGGCGTGGGACCTGCTCGAACGCCCGATGGCGCTCAGCGTCGGCAACCCGCATCTCGTCTTTTTCGTCGAGGACCCGGACCTCGTCGATCTCGAGGAGGTGGGACCCCGAATCGAGCATGACCCGGCATTTCCCGAGCGAATCAACGTCAATGTCGCTCACGTAAGCGGCGACTCGATCCGCTTGAGGACCTGGGAGCGGGGCGCCGGACTTACCCTTGCCTGCGGGACCGGCGCCTGCGCGACGGCGGTCGCGGCGATCAAGGCGAAGCGCTCGGCCTCTCCGGTGAAGGTCATGATGCCAGGCGGCTCGCTGACGATCTCGTGGGAACCGGGCTCTGCAGTCCGGATGCTTGGAAGCGCAACGCACGTCTTCGAAGGCGAGCTCGATCTCGAGGCTCTTCGATGAGCGTCGAAACCATAACGCTCGGCTGCAGGCTCAACTTCGCCGAGAGCAGCACGATCGCCCGAACCGCGCCCCCCGGCGAGGACTGGATCGTCGTCAACAGCTGCGCCGTCACCAACGAGGCGGTGCGCCAGACGAGGCAGGCGATCCGGCACGCGCACCGTCGCCGGCCGGGCGCGAAGATCCTCGTCACCGGCTGCGCTGCCGAGCTCGACTTCAAGTCGTTCGAGGCCATGCCCGAGGTTGCACGGGTTGTCGGAAATGCCAGGAAACTGAGCAGCCTGGCCGCAAATGACGTCATGGCGCCAGCAGGCTTCAATGGTCACGTCCGAAGCTTTGTCGCGGTCCAGACCGGCTGCGATCACCGCTGCACCTTCTGCTCGATCTGGAAGGCCAGGGGGCCAAGCCGGTCCCTCCCCTTCGAGCTCATCCGCGATTCGATCGCCATCGAGATCGACCGCGGCGCCAGCGAGATCGTCCTCACCGGAGTCGACATCACCGATTACGACGGCGGCATCGGCGCCCTTCTACAGCGTCTCCTCGCCGCCGAGCCGAGGCTCACCCGCCTGAGACTGTCCTCGCTCGACGGCGTTGAGATGGACGAGCCGCTTTACGAGCTCATCGCCGGGGAACCTCGCCTCCTCCCCCACTTCCACCTCTCGCTCCAGTCCGGGGACGACATGATCCTCAAGCGCATGAAGCGAAGGCACAGCCGCGCCGACGCTCTAAGGACGGTCGAGCGGATCAAGGCGGCGCGCGGCGACGCGACCATCGGCGCCGACCTCATCGCCGGATTTCCGACCGAAACCGAAGAGATGGCACTGAACAGCCTCAAATTGCTCGAAGACTGCGACATCATCGCAGCGCATGTCTTTCCCTTCTCGCCGCGCCCTGACACTCCGGCAGCGCGCATGCCCCAGCTTGGCCGTGACGTCGTCAAGGCGCGTTCCGCTCGGCTTCGCGAGGCCGCGGCGAGGCGGCGTGGATTGTGGCTCGACAGCCTTGTGGGCTCGATCCAGAACGTGCTCGTCGAGAACGCGGGCAAGGGCCACGCCGACAATTTTGCGCCGGTCTTCATCGAGGGTTCGAAGCGCGGGAGAAGCGGTCCTGCAAGGATCGTCGCACGCGACGGCGATCATCTCGTGGCGGCCTGGGCATGAGCTGGCTCGACCGCCTTCGCGGCGGCTTCCAGAAGACCGCCGAACGCGTCGCTGACAACCTGACGGGGCTCGCCAGCCGCGCGGCCCTCGACACCGCGACCCTCGACGATATCGAGGAAGCGCTGATCGCCTCCGACCTCGGGCCCGAGGCGTCGCACCGGATCCGGGAGGCGATCGCGAAGCAGAAGTTCGAGCGTCTCGACGAGCGCGGCCTTCGCTCGATCCTTGCCGAAGAGATAGAAAAGATCCTCACTCCGGTTGCCAAGCCGCTGGAAGTCTGGGGTTTTCCTCGTCCGCACGTCATCCTGGTGATCGGTGTGAACGGTTCGGGGAAGACAACCACGATCGGCAAGCTTGGCCACTGGCTCAAGGAACAGGATTACGGGGTGCTGCTTGCAGCCGGCGACACTTTCCGGGCCGCCGCGATCGAGCAGCTCAAGATCTGGGGGGACCGGATCGGGGCTCCGGTCATCAGCGGGAAGGAAGGTGGAGATGCCGCCGGGATCGTCTACGATGGAGTGAAGCAGGCGACCGCCCAGGGGATCGACGTGCTCGTCGTCGATACGGCGGGCCGGCTGCAGAACAAGACCCACCTCATGGAGGAGCTCTCCAAGATCCGGCGGGTGCTCGGCCGATTGAATCCCGAAGCGCCGCACGACGTCCTCCTGGTCCTCGATGCGACGACCGGCCAGAACGCGCTTGCCCAGGTCGAAGTGTTCCGCGAGAGCGCGGGAGTGACGGGGCTCATCATGACCAAGCTCGATGGCACCGCAAGGGGCGGGATCCTGGTCGCCGCGGCCGAGAAGTTCGGCCTGCCCATTCACGCGATCGGAGTGGGCGAGAAGGTGGACGACCTTCGCCCCTTCGACCCGCGTGCCGTCGCCCGGGCGATTGCCGGGTTGCCGCCCCAATGAGCGCGAGGACCGAGCCCCAGGGCGGCGCCAAGCTGCTCATCGATCTTGGACCGCTCCTCGTCTTCTTCCTCGTGAATTTCCTCGCGCCCGTCCCCTCGGTGCTGAAGATCTTCGTCGCGACCGGGGCCTTCATGATCGCGATGGTCGCAGCGATGCTGTTCTCGGCAATCCGCTACCGGAAGATCTCGCCCCTCTTGTGGTTCTCGGGGGTGATGGTGGTCATCCTTGGCGGCCTTACCATCTGGCTTCACAACGAGGCCTTCATCAAGATGAAGCCGACCCTCTATTACGCCCTCGTCTCGGCGCTTCTCTGGTTCGGGCTCGCGACCGACCGCCCACTCCTCCAGCGGGTCCTCGGGAGCACCTACCCCGGCCTCGACGAAGCCGGCTGGGCAAAGCTCACCCGGAACTGGGCCCTCTTCTTTGCCTTCATGGCGGTCCTCAACGAAGCCGTCTGGCGCAACAGCTCGACGAACTTCTGGATCGGCTTCAAGCTCTGGGGAGCACTTCCACTCACCTTCCTCTTCGCCGCCGCGAACATCCCGATGCTCCTTCGCCATGGCCTGATGAGGGAAGATGCCGTTCCGGCCGAACCAGGACCCGTCGAATGAGCGATCCCATCCTTTCCATAAGGGGTCTGAGGAAGACCTACGGGACGGGTGTCGATGCGCTGAAGTCGGTCGATCTCGACATCAACCGCGGAGAGATTTTTGCTCTTCTCGGGCCCAACGGGGCCGGCAAGACGACCCTCATCAACATCGTTTGCGGGATCGTCACTCCGAGCGAGGGCGAGGTCCTCGTCGACGGGAGGAACTGGCAAAGCGACTATCGCTATGCCCGCGAGCGGATTGGGCTTGTCCCCCAGGAGCTTACGACCGAGGCTTTCGAGCCGGTCTGGAACACGGTCAGCTTCTCGCGCGGTCTTTATGGGAAGCCCCGCAACGACGCTTTTATCGAGGAACTGCTGAAACGCCTCTCGCTCCTCGACAAGCGCAAGACGATCATGATGCACCTCTCGGGCGGGATGAAGCGCCGAGTGATGATCGCCAAGGCGCTGAGCCATGAGCCGGCGATCCTCTTCCTCGACGAGCCGACGGCGGGAGTCGATGTCGAGCTTCGCCGCGACATGTGGGACCTCGTTCGCCAGCTGAGGGCCGATGGGACGACGATCATTCTCACGACCCATTATATCGAGGAAGCCGAGGAAATGGCCGACCGGGTCGGGGTCATCAGCAGGGGCGAGCTGATCGCGGTCGACGAGAAGACGTCGCTGATGGCCAAGATGGGCAAGAAGACGCTCGATATCACGCTCGCCGAGCCCCTCGATGCACTTCCGGACGGGCTTTCGGAATGGAACCTCGAACTCAGCGACGATGGCCATATGCTTCGCTACCAGTTCGACAGCCATGCCGAGCGAACCGGGATCGCTTCCCTCATGCGCCGGCTCGCGGATCTTGGGATCGCCTACAAGGATCTCTCGACCCACCAGTCGAGCCTCGAGGAGATCTTCGTCGAGCTCGTCCATGGAGGCGCCCGGTGAATTTCCACGGAATCAGCGCGATCTACCGGTTCGAAATGGCGCGCTGGAAGCGCACCTTGTGGCAAAGCCTCATCACTCCGGTGATCACGACCGCCCTTTATTTCGTGGTGTTCGGCTCGGCGCTTGGCTCCAGAATGACGAGCATGGACGGGGTCAGCTTCGGGGCCTTCATCGTTCCCGGGCTCACGCTTCTGTCAGTGTTCATGCAGTCGATCTTCAACGCGAGCTTCGGCATTTATTTTCCGAAGTTTACGGGCACGATTTATGAACTTCTCTCAGCGCCGATCTCGAGCTTTGAAGCGGTGCTTGCCTATGTCGGAGCGGCCGTCACCAAATCGGTGATCCTCGCGCTCGTGACGATTGCGACCGCGACCCTGTTCGTCCCCGTCCATGTCGATCACCCGATCGCCATGCTCCTGTTCCTGGTGGCAATCAGCACGGGCTTTTGCCTGTTCGGCTTCGCCATCGGCGTCTGGGCCCAGAATTTCGAGCAGCTCCAGATCATCCCGATGCTGATCATCACTCCGCTGACCTTCCTCGGGGGCGCCTTCTACTCGGTCAAGGCGCTCCATGACCCGTTCCGGACGATCACCCTGTTCAACCCGATCGTCCACGTCATCAGCGGGTTTCGCTGGAGCTTCTATTCGGTAGCGGACGTCCCCGTCTGGTCGAGCGTCCTCGTCACGGTGGCGATCATCGCCGGCTGCATGGCGGTGATCGCCTGGATGTTCCGGACGGGCTATCGACTCAAGCAGTAAGCTCGGGCGTCTGGGCGCCCTCCTGGTTGGCCCGCTCGAAGCCGTTACCGTCGAGGTTCTCGCCGACGAAGTCCCAGTTGACGATGTTCTGGAGCACCGCGGTCGCGAACTTCGGCCGCTCGTTCCTGTAATCGATGTAATAAGCGTGCTCCCACACATCCAAGGTGAAGAGCGGCACCATTCCATCGTGGACTGCCGGAGTGTCGGCGTCGTGAAGCGAGGTGATCCGAAGCGACCCATGGTCGAGCACAAGCCACGCCCAGCCGCTTGCGAAATGATTGACGGCCTCCTCGTGGAGCTTCTGGAGCATCGTCTCGGCGTTGCCGAAGCCGTCCTCGATCAGCTTTGCAAGTTTGCCCGAGGGCTGTTGCCCCTGGGCGGGTGCAAGGCATTGCCAGAAGAAGCTGTGGTTCCACAGCTGCGCGCTGTTGTTGAAGAGCTTGTTGTTGCCTGCGCGCCTCGCTTCCTTGATGACCTGGAGCAGCGAGGCGCCGGAAAGATCGGCTTCGTTCTGGATGAGCTCGTTCGTCTTGTTGACGTAGGCCCGGTGGTGCTTGCCGTGGTGAAACTCGAGGGTTTCAGCCGACATGTGCGGTGCGAGCGCATCCTTTGCGAATGGCAGGTCGGGCAACTGGAAGGCCATGGTCGAGTCACTCCTTTGAGGCCGGGGACCTTAGATCCCCGCGCATTTGAGTCCCCCGCCCGTCTCTAACCCGACATGCTTGCAAGCTCGAGAATTTCAACCCAGAAACGCTCACGAAACGATCTTTTGCGCTGAAATGCGCTGCCGATCGGGGGATCGGGGGTCGTGAGGGGGGAGAAAATGGCCAAATTCTTCGCAAATCTCAGTCTCGTTCTGATCGCCGGCCTCGTGCTCGCGATCATCATCTGCCTGTTGCCGGATTCGGGCTATCGGCCACCCACCGGTGATCTCTTGAACGGGGTCCTCCAATGGCTCCACGTCTTCTTCGGGATCACGTGGATCGGCCTTCTTTATTATTTCAACTTCGTCCAGACGCCGACGATGCCGACGGTGCCCGCAGAGCTTAAGCCCGGCATCTCCAAATATATCGCGCCGAAGGCCCTCTTCTACTTCCGGTGGGGAGCCGCCTTTACCGTCCTCACCGGGCTCCTTCTCGCCTGGTCCTATGGAGAGCTGGTCGAGGCCCTGACCCTTCAGCCGAGCGCCCGGCTGATCGGGATCGGGATGTGGCTGGCGCTCATCATGGCATTCAACGTCTGGGTGATCATCTGGCCCAACCAAAAGAAGGTTCTTGGCCTGGTCGAGGCCGATGACGCCGCAAAGGCGAAGGCGGCAAGCGCCGCGGGAATCGCCTCGAGGCTCAACACCCTTCTTTCGATCCCGATGCTGTTGTGCATGACCAACGCCCATTAAGGGCGCCGGGCGGAGGCGGGGGAGGCTAAGAACCTACCTGAGGCGAGCGTCGGCGATGCGGACGTCGAGCTGGCTGCTTTCAGGCAGGACGACCCTGAACTTGCTGCTCGCGAAGTCGATCGAGACCTTCTTGAAGGCACGGATGGCGTTCATTCCGAGAAGAAGCGCCGGCTTCTTGTCGAGATGGAGCTCCTTGAACGTGTGGGCATTGGTGAAGACGATCGCGAGGTTCTTGAGCGATAATCCGCCGATCTCGAGTTCGCGAATGAACATATATTCGCCCGTCACCATGGCTCCGGTCACGGACTGAAGAATGACCTGCTGCGAGGTATCGACGAGACCCCGCCCAAGAAGTCGCTCGCGAAGAGCCTCGTTGCCGATGCTGAGCTGCGCGCCGGTATCGATGACGACCGTTACATTATGGCCGTTTGCCGATGCATCGGTAACGACCAGCCGCCCGTTCCTTCGCATGGCCTGGACCACGATCGTTCCCGGCTCGTCGCGAAAATCGGGGACCGCCGAGGGAACGATCGACAATGTGTTGGTGCCGAAGTCGAACAGCACGCGCTGCGAGCGGAGCGAATCGACTCCAAGGATCCCGTCCGCACCCATGTTCGCGCTTTCGAGCACGGGCGCGTCGATCACCTTCACGGGCTTTCGAGTAAGCGCAAGATTGGGAACGTTGGCGGTCGAGACCTGCGAAACCCCCGCAATGGTGTGGACCGATGCCCTGCTGCCCCTCTCGAGCCCCAGCCGGCCGACCACTTCGCGGGAAACCGCCGTCCGGTCGGCACCGGTGTCGACGAGGAACCGGAACGGGCCAACGCCCGACAGCTGCACCGGGACGGTCATCCGGTCGTCCTGTTCGTTCCTGAACTGGACGTCCTCGGTCTGGGTCTTGCTGTCGACGTTCGGGATCCCCGAGACCGCCTCGAGCCTGGTCGTCGCGGGTTGAGCGGCGAGCGCTCCAGAGCTTCCCAAAAGCGCAAGCGCTACAATCGATTGCCGCATCATGACGACACCTCCAGCGTTCCGACCCGTTTATACCTCGCTCCAGGTGTCGGCAATCGGACGGGGGTCGCGCGGAAACACTCTGGTAAGTCTTCCACTGTTACGCATTCGAGGGTGGGGCCGGGCCGGAGTTTCTGGCCGGAAGGGCAAATATGTCTTGTGCTTCGTCGGAGCCGCTCGTGGAAGATCAACCCCTCGAAACGACCATCTATTCAATCGCGGCAACACCCCCGACCCAGCCCGACCGGCGCTGCGCCGACCGTTATCTCAGCCTTCTTCGCGTTGGAGCCATCGTGGTGGGGGACCGGCGCGAGCTGTGCCTCATCAGGAACATCTCGGCGGGCGGGATGATGATCCGCGCTTATTCGAACATCGAGATCGGAACCGAGCTCTCGGTCGAGCTCAAGCAGGGCTCCCCGGTCAAGGGAATGGTCAAATGGGTCGAGAACGGGCTTACCGGAGTGACGTTCGACGAGCCCATCGACGTCGTCCTCCTTCTTGCTCCGCCCGGCGATGGACCTCGTCCCCGCCTCCCTCGGATCGAAGTCGACTGCAACGCCTGGGTGCGCCAGGAGAGCGAGCTTCTAAGGATCCGGGTCGTGAACATTTCGCAGGGCGGGTTATGCGTCCAGTCGCAAGGAAGGCTCGCCATAGGGGGCGATATCGTGATCACGCTTCCCGGCCTCAGCCCAGCGGCAGGGGTCGTCAAATGGAACGACAAAGAGGCCTATGGCCTCGCCTTCAACCGCGCGCTCGTTCTTTCGGAACTTGTCGAATGGCTCCAGGAGCAGCAGCAGGAGCAGCGGCGAAGGGCCGCGATTGACTATTCGCCGACCGATCCCATCGGCGACGCCGTCATCCAGCGCTCGAGCATGCGCCGCTCGTAGTCGCTGAGCGGGCGGCACGCGAGCCCCGGCCTCCTGAAATCCTGCTGGGCCCGCGGCTTTGGAGTGGGCACGTTTCGAAGGACCTGCTCGGGCTTCAGCGGATAATCGAAGGCGACGCCCGCGTAGCGGCCCTCTACCCAGATGACGCGGCTCTTCAGCCGAAGCTCGTTGCGCTGAAAGAAGGTGCTCGAGCCTTCGAGCGGAAGGCGCTCGCCCTCGATCAGAGCGCCTTCCTCCGAGAGGTTGCGCAGCTTCACCGGAACCGCCTTGCCGCCGACCTCGATCGTTGCGGCAAGCAGCACCGGGGATCGCCTCGAACGCCGGCTCTTCATCATGCTGCTCTCGTCCATCCCACGGCGCGTAGCGCGGATGTGGTAAAACTTCGTTTAACACCGCCTCGGAAGCAGCATCATATTATTGGCCGGCATGCCCGGGTTTCGATGAGCTGAAGCCCCTTCTCGCTCGGGTTCGCTCTTCGCATGGCACAAAGGGGCGAGAAGGGGGCCCTAGCCGCTAGGCCGAGCTGCGCTCGTACAGGGTGCAATTCCCCGCAACATCGATCTCGAGCACGTGATTGACCAGCACGTCAGCTGGCGCGCCCAACTCGTCAAGATGAGCAATTGCCGCCTCGAGCAGCTCCCAGCTCTTCTCGCGACCGACACTCGGCAGGATGATCAGGCCGGGACGCAGCTCCTCGGCACCGACGAGCTTGCGGAAGTCGATCGCGTTTTGGTGACGATAACGCGGTCCTCGGCGAGGCACCTAGCCCAGATCTCATGGTCAAGCTCGCCCGAGTGCCCGTACTCGCGCGGGTGAATGGCCTCGTAGAGACCGCCGCCGTTGATCCGATGGGCAAGCGCCGGCGACAGGCATTCGTCGATGAAGAGCTTCAAGACCTCGCCCAGGGCCGGCCGCCGGGACGGCCCATGCGAGGATGGGCGCGGGCGTAAGTGATCGCCGTTTCGAGACGATCATCGTCGAGCTCCGGATAATCTTCGCGGATGCTCTCGAAACTCTCGCCATCCTCGACTCGGGCAAGCAGCGAGTAGACAGAGATGCGGGTGCCCCTGACCACCGGCGTGCCGCCGAGGATCTCGGGATTGCGCTCAATCACCTCGTCACGAAGGCGCTCGTAGGTCGCCGCGCGCGCCGGCACATCCTTCCCCAGCAGCGCGGAAGCGTCGAGGATTAGGTGCGGAGCGAGTTCCACGCGCTCGAGCTCGCGACGGTTCTTGCCGTGTTTCTTCACAAGACGAACGAGTTGGCGCTTCTTCTCGACGGGAAGCGGGAATTCGAGGCGCGACAAGATGGCAGCATAAAGCACTGCGCTCGAGTCGACATAGACTGCGCTCGAACGCCGGCCCCGGCCCGGGCGCAGCTTTTGGACGACGCCCTCCTCGAGCGCCTTGCGAATCCGCGCAGGCGAGACTTTTGCAAGCACTGCCGCCTCGTTGACCGTGAGGTCTGCCATAAGTCCTTCCTTCCAGGGTAAGACTTAACGCCGGCCGGACTGATTTTCGAGGTTGGTAGGCAAACGCGTCGCGAGCACAAGGAGGTAGTTGAACCGACGTCCGTCTCCGGGATTAGGCCGCGTGGCCCGCGAATGACCGCGATGGGCGCATTGCAGCCGGTACTCCTACTGCCAGGAATGAGCCGGAAGCAGACTTGCTAACTGTCGAGCCTGAAAAGCAGCATCAGATTGTTGGCCGGCATGGCACGGGTCTGCTCGAGCGCGAAGCCCCGTTCCGAAGCCGCAGCCTCAAAGTCCTCCACGCGTCTTAGACCCCATTCCGGGTCTCGCTCCCGAAGCTGCTGATCAAATGCGAGATTGCTTGGCGCCGTCTCCACGCCCGCCTGGAGCCATGGACCATAGAGGATTAGCGCACCGCCGTGCTTGAGGATCTTCGCTGCGCCGTCAAGGAGCCCAAGAGCTGCGCTCCACGGCGAAATATGGACCATGTTGAGGTTGAGCACGACATCGAAACCGCCCTTTTCTGCGGTTTTCCGATCATCACAACTGTCAGAGTCCATTTTGATGCTGAGGAGCGCATCGGCATGCCCGATCGGCCAGTCGTCAGAGCCGGCATCGAGGAGAAGCGCGGGCCTGATATTCGAAAGCCCCGATTCCTGCCGCCACGCCTCGATCGAGGCGAGCGCGTCGGGATGGATGTCGCTCGGCTGCCACTCGAGCCCGGGGAAGCGCTCGGCGAAATGGACAGCGTGCTCGCCCGTTCCGCTCGCGATCTCAAGGACAAGACCGGTGGCGGGAAGCCATTCGCGAAGGACCTCGGCTATGGGGTCACGGTTCCTTTGCGCCGCGGGAGCCGAGCGAAGGGCTCCTGCCCCCGCTTGAGCCTCGTAGAAGCGCCGCTCGTCGCCCATCAGAACCCGCCGGCCACCCCCGCTCGCAGCCCGCCTCGAATCCTCAAGCTCATTCGGCGGCCTTCGCGGCTTCCGGCTCCCTGAACGTCAGGATCGGTTTTCTTGCGGCAAGGGTCTCGTCGAGGCGCCGGCGCGGCGCATAGACCGGCGCTGCCTTGAGGCTCGGATCGCCGCTCTTCGCGCGCGCCGCAATCGAGCGAACCGCGAGGATGAACTGGTCGAGGCTCGATTTCGACTCCGTCTCCGTCGGTTCGACGAGCATCGCGCCGTGCACCACCAGCGGGAAGTACATGGTCATCGGGTGGAAGCCCTCGTCGATCAGCGCCTTGGCAAGATCGAGCGTGGTGATGTCGTCGGCAAAGCCTTTGTCCGAGAAGATCGCCTCGTGCATGCATGGGCCGCTCTTCGAGAATGGTGCGTCAAGAACGTCCTCGAGGCTTCGAAGCAGGTAATTGGCGTTGAGCACCGCATCCTCGGCGACCTGCTTCAGGCCATCGGCGCCGTGGCTGAGGATATAGGCAAGGGCGCGCGTGAACATCCCCATCTGGCCATGGAAGGCGACCATCCGCCCGAAAGCATTGGGATGCTCCTCGGACGCATTTTCCTCTTCGACGATCCTGTAGCTGCCGTCGGGATATTTGGCGACGAACGGGAGCGGCCCGTAAGGCGACAGGGCTTCGGAAAGGACGACAGGGCCCGATCCCGGGCCTCCACCGCCGTGAGGGGTCGAGAAGGTCTTGTGGAGGTTGATGTGCATCGCGTCGATGCCAAGGTCGCCGGGCCGGACCTTCCCGACGATCGCGTTGAAATTGGCTCCGTCGCAATAGACGAAGGCCCCCGCCGAATGGACCGCATCGCTGATCGCCTTCATGTCGGGTTCGAACAGGCCGCAGGTGTTCGGATTGGTGATCATGACCGCAGCGATATCGGGGCCGAGGCGCGCCTTCAGCGCTTCGAGGTCGACCCGCCCCGCTCCATTCGCTGGAATATTCTCGACCCGGTAGCCGGCGAAGGCCGCGGTCGCGGGGTTCGTCCCGTGGGCGCTCTCGGGAACCAGCACGACCTCGCGCTTGTCGCCGCGCGCTTCGAGCGCTGCGCGGATGCAAAGGAGGCCGCAAAGCTCGCCATGAGCTCCCGCCTTCGGGCTCATCGCCACGCCGTACATGCCGGTAAGGTCGAGCAGCCAGAAGGCGAGCTCGTTGATGACCTGAAGAGCGCCCTGGACGGTTTCCTGGGGCTGGAGGGGATGGACATCGGAAAAGCCCGGTAGCCGGGCGACCTTCTCGTTGAGACGCGGATTGTGCTTCATCGTGCAGCTTCCGAGCGGGAAGAGCCCGAGATCGATCGCGTAATTCTGCCTCGAAAGCCGGGTGTAGTGGCGGACGGTTTCAGGCTCGCTGAGGCCCGGAAGGCCGATCTCGCGATTGCGTTCGAGGCCGCCGATGCGCGATTCGCGCCTTTGCGCCTTGGGCAGGTCGACGCCGGTCCGCTCGATGCTTCCGATCTCGAAGATCAGCGGCTCTTCCAGCATCAGCGCCCGGTTGCCGGTGACGGTTTGCGCTTCACCTTCCTCGTTCGCTGGAGTGCTGGGCCGCCAGCCCGACGGATTGACGGTCATTGGACCACCTCCCCGAGCGCGGTTTCGAGGGCGTCGAGATCCTCGTCGGTAACCGTTTCCGTGACGGCAAGGACGAGGCCGTTCTGAAGCGGCTCGATTCCAGGGTAGAGGCGCCCCAGCGAAACTCCGCCAAGGACACCTCGCTCGACGAGCGCGTGGACCGCCGGACGCGCTTCGAGTGGGAGCTTCAGGGTGAACTCGTTGAAGAAGCTGTCGTTGACGAGCTCAACGCCGGGGATCGAGGCGAGCCGCTCGGCGAGCTCGCACGCGCGCGCGTGATTGAGTGAGGCGAGCTCGCGAAGCCCCTTCTCGCCGAGGAGCGTGAGGTGGATGGTGAAGGCAAGCGCGCACAGCACCGAGCTCGTGCAAATGTTGGAGGTCGCCTTCTCGCGGCGGATATGCTGCTCGCGCGTCGAGAGGGTGAGGACGAAGCCGCGCTTACCCTCGGCGTCCACGGTTTCGCCTGCAAGCCGGCCCGGCATCTGGCGCACGTGCTTCTCGCGGCAGGCGAAAAGACCGACATAGGGCCCGCCGAACTGGAGGCCGACCCCGATCGACTGGCCTTCGCCGACGACGATGTCGGCTCCCATTTCGCCGGGCGAGCGGATGAGCCCGAGCGCGACGGGCTCGGTGACGACCGCAATCAAGAGCGCTCCGGCCGCATGGGCAGCATCCGCAATCGGGGTGAGATCCTCGATCCGCCCCAGGATGTCGGGATATTGGACGACGATCGCGCTTGTCCCGGAATCGATCTTCGAGAGTAGCCGCGAGACGTCGGTCGTGGAATCGAGCTCCGGGACGCTGGTGTCGAGCGCGTCGGAGGTGAACTTCGCCATCGTTCGGGCGACGCTGACATAATGCGGGTGGACGCCCGAAGAGATGATCGTCTTGTTCCGGCGCGTGATCCGGTGCGCCATCAGGATCGCTTCCCACATCGCGGTCGATCCGTCGTACATCGAGGCATTGGCAACCTCGCAGCCGAACAATCGGGCGACCTGCGTCTGGAACTCGAACATCATCTGGAGAGTGCCTTGCGCGATCTCCGGCTGGTAGGGCGTGTAGCTGGTGAGGAACTCCCCGCGCTGGATGATATGGTCGACGCTCGACGGGATATGGTGCCTGTAGGCCCCGCAGCCGAGGAAGAAGGGCACGTCGCCAGCGACCATGTTCTTGCGCGAAAGTGCGGTCATGTGCCGTTCGACCGCCATTTCCGAGGCATGCATTGGAAGGCCTTCGATCGGCCCAGTCAGCCGAGCCTCGGAAGGCACGTCGCAAAAGAGTTCGTCGATCGAGCCGGCCCCGGTCACGCGCAGCATCTCGCTGCGGTCGGCATCGCTCAGTGGCAGGTAACGCATCAGGCGGGCTTCCTCATGATGAAGCGAAGTCGGACATAATCTGCGAGGTTGGAGCCGACCCGGTTCTCGACCGCGACGCCGATCTCCCAGCGCTCGGCCTCGGGCACTCCCGCCCGGTCGAGCCAGCCCTTTCGAAAGGTCGTCACCCACTGGGCGATCCCCGAATCGACGATCGTCGGGCGTTCGATCAGTCGGGCGTCCGTTTCGACAAAGCCCGCAGCCTCGTAGACTGAGGCAAATTCCTCGGGCGAAGCATACCAGTTGCTCGCTTCGAGCGGCGGCACATAGCCGCGGATGACCAGTTCCTCGTCGAGCGCTTCGCGAAGCCGCGTGAGATTGCCCTCGCCGCCCATTTCTCCGGCAAAGCGGCCGCCGCTCTTCAATGCCCGGAAGATCGCGCGCGCAGCCTGCTCCTTCTCGAGAACCCAGTGCAGGGTCGCGTTCGAGAAGGCGGCGTCGAACTCGCTTATGAACTGCATGTCCTCGGCGGCAAGGAGAATGGCGTCCACGCCATTGGCTCGGGCCGCGGCGACCATCTCGGGTGAGCTGTCGATTCCAAGAACGGCCGAACCACGCTCGGCGATCCTCTTCGTGAGCGTTCCTTCGCCGCAGCCGATATCGAGGATCCTCTCGCCGGCCCTGGGATCAAGAAGGTCGAGCGCCGCCCCGCCGAGCTTCGCGACAAATGAGCCGACGCGGGCATAATCGCCCGCATCCCACTTGCTGGTCGAGAGGGCGCGCTGGTTCAAAGCGTCTTCAGCCACTCGCGATAGGCGACTTCGTCCATGAGCCCGTCGAGTTCTCCCGGATTGTCGAGCCTAAGCTTGAAGAACCAGCCCTCGCCTTCGGGATCGCTGTTCACCAGCGCCGGGTCGTCCGCGACCTTGCTGTTCCCCTCGATGACCTCGCCCGAAACCGGGGCATAAACGTCCGAGGCGGCCTTCACCGATTCGACGACCGCCGCCTCTTCGCCCTTGGCGAGGCGCCTTCCGGCGTCCGGCACTTCGGCAAAGACGATGTCACCGAGCTGCTCCTGGGCATGGTCCGAAATGCCGACGGTGGCGGTGTCGCCCTCGACTTTGATCCACTCGTGCTCCTTGGTGAAATAGACGCTCATGCGGAAGCTCCCTTGCGGTGATAGCGGTGGGGGACGAACGGCATTGGCGCCACTCGCGCCTCGAACAATTTGCCGCGCTGCTCGAGCTTCAGCGCGGTCCCCATAGGCGCGAACGGGGCGGCGACGTAGCCCATTGCGATCGGGCGCTGCAGCGACGGCGAGAAGCCCCCGCTCGTGACCCGGCCGATCTCATTGCCTTCGCCGTCGAGGACGAGGGCGCCCTCGCGCACGGGCTGGCGTCCCTCGATCTCGAAGCCGACCCGCTTCTCGATCGGACCATTTTCCATCTCGGCGAGGATTCGCATCGCTCCGGGGAAGCCGCCGTCGATGCGCCGGCGCTTGTTGATTGCGAATGTGAGGCCCGCCATCACCGGCGTGGTCCTGGTGTCGAGGTCATGGCCGTAGAGCGGAAGGCCCGCTTCGAGACGAAGCGAATCGCGCGCTCCAAGCCCGATCGGCCTGGCGAGCTCGTTGGCGACGATCGCGTCGGCAAGATCCGCGGCCGCGCTCCCCGGGACGGAGATCTCGAACCCGTCCTCCCCGGTATAGCCCGAGCGGCTGATCCAGAGGCTGGTGCCCCGCCAGTTGAAGGGACCAGCCTGCATGAAGCCCAGTTCGCTCACCCCTTCGACGATGGCTTCGAGAACCTCGGCCGCCCGCGGTCCCTGGAGTGCAAGCAGCGCCTGCTCCTTCATATGATCGACGATGACCTCGCCGGGCAGCCTTCGCTCCATGTAGGCGATGTCGCCGTGCTTGGTGGCGCCATTGACGACGACGTAGAAATCCTCGCCCCGGCGGGTCGCCATGAGATCGTCGATGATCCCCCCTTCCTCGTCGAGAAGAAGCGAATATTTGGGTTTCATGTCGGGGGCGGCCTGGAAATCGCCCGGCATCAGTTTCTCGAGGGCCGAATCGGTTCCGCGACCGTGCACCAGGAGCTGGCCCATGTGGCTGACGTCGAACAGGCCTGCATTCTCGCGCGTCCAGAGATGCTCGGAGATGATGCCCTCGTACTGGACGGGCATTTCATAGCCGGCGAACGGAACCATCCGGGCGCCATGGCCGCGATGCCATGAGTCGAGCACCAGCCGGTCGAGCGTCGGAGTTCCGGTTCCTCCATCGGGATCGCCGCTGAAGGGCGTGCCCCGGGCCTGGGTTTCGTCGGTCGGGCCGTTGTGGACTTCCCTGCTCATTCACTGCGCTCCGGCAAAGGGTGCGACTGCCGGTGCCCCCGAGGAGCCCTCCGGCCGCCGCCCCCGTCTGTCGCTAGCGCCTGAGAGCTTTGCCCCTTCGGCGGCCCGCTGTTGCTCGAAGCTCCAGCCGGCACTTTCCAGACTGTCAGGCGCGCACGGTCCTTGATGCCTGAGAGATTCCGGGGGCGGTTGCTCCTTCGGCGCCGCCTTGCCCCGAAAGGGCGAAGGCGGAACTCTCCCGTGCGGCCTTCCCGGCAGCAAGGCCGCCGGAGACACGCGTGCCCTTGGCCGCGCTGGGCAGCCAAGTCAACGCGTTAGCGAGTCGCGTTGTACTTGATCTGGGCCGGGGTCAGCTGGAAACCGACGAGATGTTCGAAGGTCGCCTCGGCAACGGCCTTCGCGACCGCGGGATCGGACAACGGGTCCACCGCGGCTTCGGCCTGGCCGGCCTTGCGCGGCCGGGTGAGGATCTCCCGGACGTTCGCCGGAAGCGCCGCAGCACCGCGATTCACCCGGACCGTCGCCTGGACGCGCGCGTAGGAATGAATGTCGCCGGCGGCGAAATTGAGGACGGCCTGGCCGATCTGCTTGGCGGCGATCGTCTGCCCTCCGCGAAGGGCGACGTTGAAATAGGGAAGAACGACCTGTCGCGCGGGCCCGGCATCGCGGCGCAGGCCGACGATGGTGAAGGTCGCGGTCGAGACGACATCATCGCCGGCGTCCTGGCACGAGGCCCTGAGGTCGGTGATCGCCGCAGTCACGTCGATCGCCCGGGAATCGGTCGAATCCTGCGGATTGAAGAGCGTCAGGTCGCCGGTCCCGGCAAGAACTCCGGGAATCGGGCAGTTGCTCCGCACCGCATAGACGCCTCCACCATTTTCGGTGGTGATGTCGCCGGCATGCCGGCAGGCGCTGAGCAGGATGACGGCAGCGAGGGCGGCAAGGCGAAGCTTCACGTGGAGTTGGTCCTTACGGGGCAAGATCGACTGAGCGCGTTCATAGGAAGGCCCTTCTATGGCTGCAAGCGAAGCCTTATGTGCCTGTCCGAATGCTGAACCATCCCCCACTTCGTGTGCTGATTGCCGCTCCTCGCGGTTTCTGCGCGGGCGTCGACCGCGCGATCCAGATCGTCGAGCTCGCCCTCGAGCGGTTCGGTGCACCGGTCTATGTCCGGCACGAGATCGTCCATAACAAGTTCGTGGTCGACAGGCTTCGAGCGCTTGGCGCCCTGTTCGTTGACGAGCTCGACGAAGTCCCCGACGACCGCCCTGTCGTCTTTTCCGCGCACGGCGTTCCCAAGTCGGTGCCCGCCGAGGCCCAGGATCGGAACCTCACCTATGTCGATGCGACCTGCCCGCTCGTGTCGAAGGTCCACCGCCAGGCGCAGCGACTGATCGAGGAAGGCCGCCACATTCTTTTCATCGGCCATGCCGGACACCCCGAGGTGATCGGGACCTTCGGCCAGGTGCCCGAAGGCTCGATCACGCTCATCGAGACCGTCGCGGATGCCGAGCGAGTTGACGTTCCAAACGAGGCCAATCTCGCGTTCCTTACGCAAACCACCCTCTCGGTCGATGACACCGCGGCAATCGTCGAGGCGCTGAAGGCGCGATTCCCGGCGATCCGCGCCCCTCGAAGCGAGGACATTTGTTACGCGACCTCGAATCGGCAGGCGGCGGTCAAGGCGATTGCTCCCGAATGCGACCGGATCCTCGTCATTGGCGCACCCAACAGCAGCAATTCCTTGCGGCTTGCCGAGGTCGCGGAACGAATGGGGGTACAGGCGCGCCTCATCGAACGCGCCAACGATATCGACTGGGCCTGGATCGGCCAGCCGGAGACGATCGGCCTGACTGCCGGAGCCTCGGCCCCCGAAGTGCTCGTCCGGGAAGTGCTCGACGCGCTTGGCGAACGCTTCGACGTCACCGAGGAAATCGCCGATCACACGCCCGAGCGGATGACCTTCAAGCTCCCCCGCGAGCTCGTTGGCTGACGTGGGCGAACTCCCCCTTGTCGAGATCTTCACCGACGGAGCGTGCCGGGGAAATCCCGGGCCGGGCGGCTGGGCCGCGCTTCTTCGAATGGGCAATAAGGAAAAGGAGCTCTCGGGCGGCGAGCCGCTGACGACCAACAACCGGATGGAGCTGATGGCCGCCATCAAGGCGCTCGAGGCCCTCAAGAGGCCCTGCCGCGTCGAACTCCACACCGACAGCCAGTATCTTCGCGACGGAATCACCCGCTGGATTCACAAGTGGCGCCAGAATGGCTGGCGGACGTCTGACAAGAAGCCCGTGAAGAATGCCGAGCTCTGGCAGGAGCTTCTCAAGGCATCCGAGCCGCACAGGATCGAGTGGCATTGGGTGAAGGCGCACAACGGTCATGTGGAGAACGAGCGCGTCGACGCGCTTGCATGCGCCGAGGCCGACGACCAGCGCCGCCATCACAGGCTCTGATTAAACAGAAATTCACTTGGAATCGCCGCTTCGGTTCCTAACTCAGGCGCTCAACACCAACACTCTCGTTCCCCTGTTAGAAGGTTGGTGGGGGAGGCGTTCGAGGCACGAGCCGCCTCCCCGTCCTCATTGCCCCCTGGTGAACCGGCCGGGCGAAAATGGCGCCGGGTCGATATGGTCCACCGTCGCTGGGAGCTCGGCGCCAAGGAGCAGCGCCGCAGCCATCGCGGAAGCCGCGGGCGAAGTCTGGATCCCGAAGCCGCCCTGCCCTGCACACCAGAAGAACCCCGGGACATCGGGATCGAAACCGTAAACGGGCAGGCGATCGGAAGCGAAGCTCCGAAGCCCGGCCCAGCGCCTTTCGACCCGCTCGACGGCCCAGTCGACCACCTCTTCGAAGCGTTCGATCGCGATCGCGACGTCACGTTCATCGGGCGCTGCGTCGCAGGGACTGCTCGGAATCTCGTCATGGGGACTGAGCCACACGCTATTGTCCCCCTCCCCCTTGAAATAGAATGTCCCGTCGACCGAATCGACGAGCGGGAGATCCTTAAGGCCCGAACGAGCGACCCTCAGCTGGACCATCGTGCGGCGCTTGGGCTCGATCCCAAGCGGCGCCGCACCGGCCGCCACCGCGACGAGGTCGGCCCAGGCCCCTGCGGCGTTGACGAGGATCGAGGAGGTGAGCTTCGAGCCGTTCGCCAGCTCGATTGTCCACCCGGAGCCTGTCGGACGCGCCAGGATCATCCTCGCCCGGGTCTCGACCCTGCCCCCGTCACGCCGGAATTTGCGAAGATAGGCCTGGTGAAGCGAGGCGACGTCGATGTCGGCGCAGGTCGGTTCGAACAGCGCCCTTTCCCATCCCTTCCGGATCCCCGGGACGAGGCGCTCGAGTTCACGGCGGTCGAGCGGGCGCGATTCGACCCCCGGAGGGAGCTCCGGAAGCTCGCCGCGAGTCAGGTGGACGTCTCCGCGTACATGGAGGAAGCCTTGGTCGGAAACCTCTTTCGGGGGCGCGGCGAGAAAGGCGCGTGAAGCAAGCGTCAGCTTCGCGACCTCCGGTCCGCCATAGCTTTCGAGGTAGAAGGCGGCCGACCGGCCGGTGGCATGATAGCCGCAATGGTCTTCGGCTTCGACGATCAGTGTCCGGCGGCTCGCGGCAAGGCTCGCGCCGAGCCCCGACCCGGCGATGCCGCCCCCCACGATCACGATGTCAAAATCGGCCATTGGAGAAGCCGGTTACGAATTGGAAAGCGGCGCCGTCTAGAGGTAGCGTCATGTTCAACGCGCCATTTACCGACCTCCTGCTCGTCGCGCTCGCAGTGATCCTCGTGGTCGCGGCGGTGATTGACGTTCGAACCTTCACGATTTCGAACCGACTCAATCTCACCGTCGCACTGCTCGCGCCGCTCTACTGGGCGTCGGTTGCGCTCTCGCCCTGGCCCGACATGGTCGTTCAGCTCGCTGGAGCGACTCTGGTGTTCGGCTTGCTTGCCGGCGCTTTCTATGCCGGGATGATGGGCGGCGGCGACGTCAAGCTCGCTGCAGCGCTCGCGCTGTGGTTTTCGCCGGTTTCGACAATCAAGTTCCTGGTTCTCACCTCGATTGCCGGTGGCGTCCTGACGCTCGTCGTCGTCGCCTGGCATTGGGCACGCAAGCGCGAGGGCCGTCCGGAGGTTCCATATGGGGTCGCGATCGCATTCGGCGGTCTCGCGATTCTCACCCAACGCTTTCTTAACCAATTTGTCTGATTTGTGAGGCTGTTCTGAAGACCCGTCTGGGGGAGGCGACTGCGCCATGGATGTGAAGAAGCTCGCTCTGCTCGTTGGAGCGCTGGTCATTGCGGTGGTCACCGCTGTCATGGCCAAGAACATGTTCGCCGGCGCCGGTGCGCAGCAGGCTGCTGCGGCACCTGCGGTTCCGGTTGGCCCGAAAGTGCTGGTCGCCAAGAAGGCGCTTCCGGTCGGCACGATCATCGATGCCGACAGCTTCAGCTTCCAGCCCTGGCCGAAGGAGCTGATGCAGGGTGCCTATTACGTCGAGGGCCAGCCTGATTCGAAGAACCTCGCAGGCACCGTCGTTCGCTACGCAATCGCAGCCGGCCAGCCGGTTACCCGTGGTTCGCTCGTCGGTCCCCAGGACCGCGGCTTCCTCGCCGCGGCGCTCGGCCCTGGAATGCGTGCAGTCACCGTCCCGGTGAACACGTCGAGCGGAGTCGCGGGCTTCGTCTTCCCGGGCGACCATGTCGACCTCGTCCTCACGCAGCAGGTCAGCGGTGGCGGCGAAGGCCCGCCGCTCAAGGTCTCCGAGACGATCGTTCGCAACGTTCGGGTCCTCGCGACCGACCAGCGCTTCACCGACAAGGACGCCGACGGAAAGACCGTGGTCAAGACCGCTTCGAACGTGACGTTCGAAGTCACTCCGAAGATCGCAGAGAAGATCGCGGTCGCTCAGAGCGTCGGCCAGCTGTCGCTGTCGCTTCGCTCGATCGCCGACAACACCGCCGACCTCGAGCGTGCGGTTGCCGCCGGCGAAATCAAGGTCCCGGCGAACGCGAGCCCGGCGCAGGAGCGCCAGATGCTGCTCGCTTACTCGGATCGTCCGTCCGACAGCAACACGACCTTCACGACCGGCGGCGACGTGTCGCGCTTCCAGCGCCGCACCGTCCCCAGCCGTCCAACCGCGCCTGCCGAGCAGGGCAGCGGGTCGAGCCCGGCAGCTGCCGGCTCAGGCGCCCCAGTGGTGGCCGGACCCGTCGTCCGCATTGCACGCGGCAACAGTGTCACCGTCGTTCCGGTGGGAGCTCGCTAAGATGAATATTCAAGCAATCAGCCGCCGAGCGCGGCTCGGCACCGCCCTCGCCGCACTGGCTGTTGGCGTCGCCATGGCCGCTGCTCCGGCAGCCGCCGCTCAGCCCAAGGCCTATGCATCGGGCACCTACAAGCCAACGCAGCAGGTCCTGCTGTCGGTCGGCGAAGGCCAGATGCTCAACCTGTCTCGAAGCGTGTCGAGCGTCTGGACTTCGAACCCCGAGGTCGCCGACGTCTACGTCAACGGACCGCGCCAGATGAACCTCTTTGGCAAGAAGTCCGGCGAAGCGACGGTGATCGCGACCGCGGCCGATGGATCGGTCGTCTACGGGGCGAAGGTCCGGGTCAACGAGAACATCAGCTCGATCAACGAGATCCTCCGCCAGGCGATGCCGGAAGCGGACATCAGCGTCACCAACGTTGGGCAGGTTGCTGTCCTCAACGGTGTCGTGAAGTCGCCCGAGGACGCCGCCCAGGCCCAGATGCTCGTCGCCGCCGCGCTCAACCCCGGCGTCGACGTCTCGAAGCCCGGCGCAGCGCTCAACGTCGTTCCGGTGAGCCGGCTGAAGGTGGCGACTCCGCTCCAGGTGATGCTGAAGGTCCGGGTCGCCGAGATGAACCGCTCGCTCGTCAAGCAGTTCGGAGTGAATCTCCTCAGCCGCGACAACACCGGCGGACATATCCTCGGAAGCATCGGCCGCGGCGATCCTGGAACGATCGGTACGGTTCCTGGAGAACCGGGAACGATCGATCCCAAGACGGGACTTCCCGCGGGAAGCACTCTCGTCACCTTCAACAACCTAGCCGGCGGAACCACCCTTGGT
>DASZYL010000090.1:0-14261 GCA_035545385.1 Sphingomicrobium sp.
TCCGACTGACCGACGAAGATATTGGCCGCGGCCGAGAGAGATTCGACCCGGCTTATTCCCGTGACCCAGCCGATCGCTCCGCCAACCCAGCGCACGATGCGCTGCATGATCCCGAGATGGTAGAGGATCGCAACGAGGCTCGCGAAGAAGATGATCACCGGGAGGGCGGCGACTGCGAAGCTGTGGGCGAGGGGGTTCGTTTCGCTTGGCCCGAACAGGAACTCGGTGCCCTTCGTGGCATATCCAAGAAGATCGTCGACTCCGCCCGCGAGCGCCTCGATTCCGGCCCGGCCCCAGTTCGTATAAAGGACCAGCCAGGCGACGAACGCCTGGAGCGCGAACGCCGCTCCAACCACCCTCAGCCGGATGGCGCGCCGGTTCGTCGACAAGAGAACGGCGATGCCAAGGATAACCGCGATCCCGGCGACGCCGAGCAGTTTGTCACTCATGAAAGCCCCTCCCCCGAGGCGCGAGAAGAATCTCTACCAGACCATGCCCTGCGTAGCGGCTGTGACGGCTTCGTCCAGCAATTCAAGCGCTTGCTCGGGGGTGGTTGCGACGAGAAGCTGGCTTCGCCGCTGCTGCGACATGAAGCCGCTCCTCGTCGCATGATCGATGAACTCGATGAGGCCGTCCCAATAGCCCTCGACGTTCAAGAGGCAGAACGGCTTCTTGTGATAGCCAAGGGCATTCCAGCTCCAGGCTTCGAAGAATTCGTCGAGCGTCCCGATCCCGCCCGGGAGCGCGAGGAAGGCATCGGCAAGTTCGGTCATCTTCGCCTTTCGCTCGTGCATCGTTTCGACGATGTGGAGCTCGTTGACCCTTGGATGCGCGACCTCGACATCGACCAGCGCCTGGGGAATCACTCCGTAGACGAACCCGCCGAGCTCGAGCACGCTGTCGGCAATGAGACCCATGAGGCCGAGGCGTCCGCCGCCGTAGACCAGCTGGACCTTCTCCCTGACCATGGCCTCGGCGGTGGCTCGCGCGGCCTCGGAGAAGGCGGGGTCGCTGCCCGGCGCGGAACCGCAATAGACGGCGAGCTGGTCGAGGTTCTTCAAAGGGCCACCAATGGGCGAAGGTCGGTTTCGGGACGCGCCCCGAAGTGCGCGATGACCTCGGCTGCTGCAAGCGCGCCCGCCTCGAGGCAGGCCTTGAGCTCGCGTCCGCGCAGCGATGCAGCGAGGAAGCCCGCTGCGAACTGGTCGCCTGCACCCGTCGTATCGACGATCTTCTCAACCGGCGCTGCTGCCACTTCCACCTTTTCGCCGGACCTGACCGCGATCGCGCCTTCACCTCCACGCGTGATCACCAGGGTTCCGACCTTTGCAGCGAGGGCTTCGATGCATTCTCCAAGATCATCGCACCCGACGAGGTGGCGCATTTCATGCTCGTTTCCAAAGAGGATATCGACAAGCTTGCCTTCGATCATACCGAGCACGCCCGACCGGCGTTCGCCGAGGCACAGGCTCTCGGAAAGGGTGAAGGCCACCGTCCGGTCCGCTTCCTGGGCGATCCGGGCCGCTTCGAGCATTGCTGCCCGAGGCCGCTCGGGGCCCCAGAGATAGCCTTCGAGGAAGGTGACGGAGGCAGACCGGACGAGCGCCGGGTCGAGGCTTTGAGGAGTGAGCTCATGGCTTGCGCCTGGAAAGGTATTCATGGTCCGCTGCGCGTCCGGGGTGACGAGGATGAGGCAGACGCCCGTCGGGGGCGGCCCCGCGATCGTCGGAGTGTCGAAGCGGATCCCCATCGAGCGCATGTCGTGAGCGAATATTGCACCCAGCTGGTCGTCGGCGACCTGTCCAACGAACGCGGCCCTGAGACCCAGCGCCGCAGCGCCCGCCATGCTGTTCGCCGCCGATCCGCCGCTGATTTCGCGGGCGGGTCCAATCGCGCCGTAGAGATCGAGGGCTTCATCGGCGCTCAGCAGCCGCATCGATCCCTTCTCGAACCCGCGCTCTTCGAGGAACGAATCGCCGCAGGTCGAGATCACGTCGACGATCGCGTCGCCGATCGCGACAATATCCAGCGCCTCTGAGCCCATGGGTCGCGTGCGCTAGCCGCCGCGTGCGATCGCGGTCAACGGAGAGTTGCGCTCATCGGTGAACGGGTTAGGCGTCGCGGACGATGGATACACAGCCGCGCGTCGCCGCACCCCTTGTCCCCCAGTCGCTCTTCGCCTTCGCCATCTTCTATGGCGGCATGGTCTGCATTGCAGGAGTGCTCGGCAACAAGCAGGTCGCGCTCGGCCCGCTTGCAGTGGAATCGGGGATCTTTGCCTTCCTGCTTCTCGTCGTGACCTCGAGCGCGATCGCCGAGCTTCACGGCCGCAAGACCGCCAATCGGCTGGTCCTCATGGGATTCGTCCCGCTCCTCGCGTCGCTTTTCCTCAGCCTCTTCGTCCTTGCTCTTCCAGCCTCGCCCGACATGGACCCGGGCCGGCTCGCAGCCTTCGAGACGATGATGAGCGGGACTCCGAGGATCTGGCTTGGCGGAATCCTTGCCTATGGCATCTCGACCTTCCTCAACGTCACGATCTTCAGCCGGCTGAAGACGAGCGAGGGGAGGAGCCTCCTGTGGTTCCGTTCGGCCGTCGCGAGCGTACTTAGCCAAATCGTCGACACCTGCATCTTCGTCACAATCGCTTTTTATGGCGTGTTCCCGATCGGCAAGCTCCTGCTCGGGCAAATGCTTGCAAAGGTCGTCCTCTCGGCACTTCTGGTGCCGCCGCTTGTCTATCTCTTCGTGGCTATCGGCCGAAGGCTCGACCGGCCTTCGTCCTAACCTTCGATAGTGGCATTTTGGCAACGGTTCCAGGAAAGCGAACGCGCGCCCGTCCGGGTGTCATGACTCCGCCTTAAACCCGCGCTAGCCGCCTCCCCGTCCATCCAAAAACCGAAAGTTCTCCGGGGGGTTTTTTCCGTGAAAAAGTTCGTGCTGTTCTGCACGACGGCGCTTCTGCCGTCGGCTGTCTTTGCTCAATCTACCGGTACCGTCGAGGTCGAGAAGGATTCGATCGTCATTACCGGCACCCGCGCCCAGAAGGGCGTCAGCGGCGTCGTCATCCAGGACTCGACCAAGGCGAAGGGCCTGGTCACCCAGGAATTCATTGCCAAGCAGAGCCCGGGCCAGACCCTGCTCAACACGATCAACCTCATTCCTGGAGTCAACTTCACCCAGAACGATCCTTATGGAAGTTCGGGCGGAAACCTCAGGATCCGAGGGTTCGACGGCAACCGGGTGAGCGTGACGTTCGACGGCGTTCCGCTCAACGACAGCGGCAATTATGCCGTCTATCCCAACCAGATGCTCGACCCCGAGTTGATCGAGGAGATCAACGTCAACCTCGGAGCGACCGACGTCGATTCGCCGACCGCGTCGGCGGCCGGCGGAACCGTCAACTTCCGCTCGATCATCCCGACCGATCATCTCGGAATCCTCGCCGACGGATCGCTCGGCTCGTTCGGGTTCAAGCGCATCTTCGGAATGGTTGAGACGGGGCAGTTCACGCCCTTTGGAACCAAGGCCTGGTTCGCTGCGAGCCGCAACACCTACGACATGTGGCGCGGCGACGGCAAAATCAAAAAGTGGCAGGTCAACGGCAAGATCTACCAGCCGCTCGGTGGAAACGGCGACTTCGTCTCGATCGCCGGTCACTACAACGAGAACCGCAACAACAATTACAACAACCCCAACCTCACGGACCTCAGGAATCTCTTCGGAACCTCGGTCGTTCCGAGCAATCCCAGCCAGTTCCCGGTCGAGGTCGGCGATTATACGAGCGACCAGTGGCACGTGATCGACAACATCGCCTATGCGAGCGATTGCGGAAAGCGCGCCACTCCAGTGAACGGAACGGCCCAGGTCGATCCTGGCTGCGGCGTCAATTACCTCGGCACCCAGATCAACCCGTCGAATACCGGGAACATCCGTGGCCAGTCGCGCTTCACCTTGACCGACGGCCTCGTCCTCACGGTCGATCCGACGTTCCAATATGTCCTCGCTGACGGCGGCGGCCAGTCGGTGGTGATGAGGGAAACCGACGATCTATTGAAGCAGGGCGTCGGTCCAGGCGTCGACCTCAATGGTGACGGCGATCTCCTTGACTCGGTGCTCGTCGGTCGCCCGTCGATCACCAACACGCATCGCTGGACCGTCGTCAGCTCGCTGGTGTGGAGGATGAACCCGTCGAACACCTTCCGTGTCGCCTACACGTTCGACCGCGCCCATCACCGTCAGACCGGCGAATATTCATTCACCGACGACAACTTCAATCTCACGAACCCCTTCTTCGGCCGTAACGGAACGCCGGTCATCACCGCTGCCGACACTGTTCTTCAGAACCGCGACCGCACTTCGATCGCGCTCCTCAACCAGCTGTCGGGCCAATATATCGGAAGGTTCTTCGAGCAGCGCCTGCGGGTCGAGCTCGGGCTTCGCTCGCCCTGGTTCGTCCGTGACCTCGACCAGCATTGCTATACGCCGGTGCTTGGCGCCGGCTTCCCTGTCTGCGTCGTCAATCCGGTCGGCCTTGGCTATCATGTCGTGTCGCCCGACATCGATCCGACCACCGCCGACAGCAAGGCCATCTGGGCGCCGTTCAAGGCAAAGTACAAGTACCACAAGGTGCTTCCGAACGTCGGTGCGACCTATGCGCTGAACGAGAGCCTCAGCGTGTTCGCAAGCTATGCGAAGGGCTTTTCGGCCCCGCGCACCGACAACCTCTATCGTCAGCCGGTCATCAACGTGAAGCCGGAGACGACGGATTCGTTCGACCTTGGAGCGCGCTACATCACGGGCCGCCTTCAGGCCCAGGGAACGTTCTGGAAGATCGGCTACAAGAACCGGATCGTGACCTCGTACGACCCGGAAACGAACACGTCGATCGACCGCAACGTCGGCAAGGTCAGCAGCTGGGGCTTCGATGCGGGTATCGGGTTCAAGCCGGTTCGCCAGCTCAACCTCGTCGGGCTTTTGAGCTACACCGACGCGAAGCTGAAGGACGACATCATCATCGGCACGGTGAACTACAATCCCGCTTCACCGCCGACGAACCTCACGGCCTTCCAGTATCTCTGCAGCCCGCTTCCGACGACGACGGCTCCGGTCCAGGTCTGCGGGAAGACGAGCGGCAAGTTCGTGGTCGAAACGCCCAAGTGGCAGTTCGGCGGTCGCGCCGAGCTCCATGTCGACCCGGTCACCCTGGGTCTCCAGGCCAAGCATGTCGGTTCGCGTTTTGCGACCGACGTCAACGACGTCCGGGTCAATGGCTATACGACGGTCGATCTCGATGCGCGGCTCGATCTCGAGCGGTTCATCCCGCTGCGGAAGACCTACTTCCAGCTGAACGTCATCAACCTCTTGAACGAGCATTATTTCGGGAACCTCTCGACGACGATCAACGCCTATGGGGTGAGCTCGAGCGCTCCGCGCTTCACCCCGGTCGCGAGCCGTGCGGTGACTGGAACCCTGACGCTCGGATTTTAGGTCGCCGGAGTAACTACGGGCTGGCCGGGAGCTTATCTGGGCTTCCGGCCAGCCCTTTTCTTATGGCTTGGCGGCTTCGGGCGTGAACAGGAGATCCTGGTAATCCCAGCTGAAGTCCGCTCTCGGCGAGACCGGCTTCATCGTCACTCTCTCGACCTTGCCATCGGCATCGATCGAGAAGGACACGTAGGCAGGCTCGACCCACTTCAGCCTCGGGTTCGTCTTGAACGTGTCGTACTGGTAATGGGTCAGCGGCCCTTCCATCCCGCTCGAGTGGGGAAAGTCGATTGTGAGGCCGTTTCCGGCCTGACGGACCTTGATCGTGCCGTACCAGGGGTCGGTATAATCACCCGCATAGTTTCCAAGCGGTAGCGACGGGCCGATTTTCGCGGGCTTCGCTTCGGCGGATTGAACCTGTTTTGCCGCCTGGTTCAGCCGGTTGATCTTGAAGCTGTGCCACTTCTCCGGCCACTGGTTCGCCGGATATCCAAGATAATGATCGAGGAGCTCGTAAAGGAGGCCGCGAATGATTTCGCCGTCCTCGCTGTTGGCGGCGATGAAGATGCCGATGTTCTTCTCGGGAAGAAGGGCGACGGTCGCCTGAGAGCCGAGGACGGCGCCGTCGTGGCCGACGAGGTGGGCACCGCGATAATCCGAAAGATCCCAGCCCAAAGCGTAGAGATTGTAATGCGGCTGTGCGACTGCGAAATCGGAAGGATAGTGGGGGATGGGCGTGATCACAGCCCCCGTCCACATCTCTTCCGACTGCTCCTTCGAAAAGAGCTCCTTGTCGCTGCCCGGAATCTTTCCCCGGCCAAGCTGCGTCAATAGCCATTGGCTCATGTCGTTCGCGCTGATCGCGAGCCCGCCCGCAGGCGCCGCGTTCTGCGCGATCGTCGCATTTTCATCGAGCGGAGTTTGAGTTCCGAGGCCATGAATCGGGCCGTTGTCGCGGCTGTGCGGGCGCGCGTGGTTGGGACTGGCCCGGAACTCGGCGTCGGTGTCGGTCGAGTTCTTCATCCCGAGCGGTCCGAAGACATGGTCGTGGATATATTTTTCCCAGGTCTCGCCGCTCACTTCCTCGATCAGTTGGCCGGCGGCCATGTAGAGAATGTTGTCGTAGGCATAGCCGCTTCGAAAGCTCGTCGCGGGCTTCAGGTAGCGTATGCGCCGCACGCTCTCTTTTCGAGAGAGCGTGCTGTTGGGAAGGAACAGGAGATCGCCCTCGCCAAGGCCGAGGCCGCTGCGATGGACGAGGAGGTCGCGGATTGTCATCTCGCGAGTGACCCACGGGTCCCACATTCGAAAATCGGGCATGTGGTCGATGACCTTGTCGTCCCACTTGATCTTGCCCTCGTCGACGAGGGTCGCAAGCGCGGCATTGGTGAACGCCTTGCCGGTCGAGCCGGTGAAGAAGATGGTGTCCGCATCGACAGGCGCGTTGGTGCTGATGTCGCGGACACCCCAGCCCCTGGCGAGGGTGACCTTGCCATCTTCGACGATCGCGACGGTCACTCCTGGAACACCGAAATCCCTGCGGAGCTTTTCGACCCGCTGGTCGAAGCCCTGGGGAGGAGCGGCGCCTGCCGCGCTCGCCAGCGCGATCGCAGCGAATGCGAGGATATGTGCCTTGAGCATGGACTTACTCCTGGACGGATAGGGGTTGGGATCGGCCGTCCTCGCCTCGCTCGCCGCGCAACAGCTTCCAGGCTCCGACCGTCACGAGCGGAAGGATGAAGGTCGCAAGGAGGATGTAGGAAAGGGCCCGGTAGCCGGTCGCAATGAGCGCGACGAGGCCGAACTCGCTGGCGAGGAACATGCAAAGGAGGAGCACACTCGCCGCGATCGAAAGCCGCTGTCGGTGCGTCAGCTCCTTACCGGTGCGGTTCAGCCACGCATGATCGATCCGCTCGTTGATCGCGTGGACGGAGCTCGTCCCGCTCTCGAGAAGCGCTGAGAAGATCATGAGCTGGAAGAGAAGGTGGAAGGCGGGGATGCCGATGCGCTGGAGCAGGAAGTCGCTTGGAAGAGTGGCGCTTTGGATCTCGGGGTAGAAGGCGACCATCGGGATGAAGAAGAGAAGCGCGGGAAGCATGGTCAGTGGTCCCGCGATCGCTCCTGCGACAATGGCGTCGCGGTCGCTGAGGAGGTGGCGGAGAACAGGAAGGATCACCACCGCTCCGACGATATTATACCCAAAATAGGTGAGCCCCGAGATCAGCCATCCCGCCGTCTCCTGATGGGCCTCGAAGCCTCCCGGGACACGATCGCCGAACTTCCAGAGGGCAAGGACGATGAAGAGGGCGTAGACTCCGTAGAGAAGGTAGGAGACGTCGCGGAACAGTCGTTCCACGGCCTTGTTTCCGAAGGCGACGATCCCGGCGATCGAGAGCGCAAGAACAAGGGTGCCGACCCACAAGGGAATCCCGAAGAGGGCGGTTCCGATTGCCCCCGACGCGGCTCCGTAGACGGCGAGGATGAGGACGACGAACAAGAGATAGGCGAGTTCGAAGAGGTGCCAGGCCGGGCCGAGCAGCTGCTTGAAGAAACTCTTGTAGTCGAACGTCTGGAAGCGCCGTGCGGCAACGAAGGTGAGAGCACAAAAGATGCTGAACAGCACCGCCGCGAAGCAGATCGCGAAAAGCCCGCCCCACGGGCCTTTCGAAAGGAAGAACTCGGCGAGTTCCCGGCCGGTCGCATAACCGCCGCCGATGACGACCGCCTTTACTCCAAGTCCCGGTAGGACCCAGCGCGTGAACCGGCTCGGCGCCGCCTCGCTCAGCCGAGGCATGCGTCCACCAGGGCCTCGAACGATTCCCCGCCGCGGACCGGGTCGGCGACTGGAAGCCCGAGACGGCGGCTTTCCGAAGCCATGGTCTCGAGCGCCTCGTCTTCGCCCAGCTGCGAGGTGTTGAAGCTCAACCCGCCGACCCGGATCGCGCCGTTCGTGCGCGAGCCGAGGCGGAGGGTGAGCTCGATGATTTCGTCGACGCTTGGGACCGCGAACTCCTCGTCGCCCAAGAGCCTCGTGCGCGTCGGTTCGTGGCATACGACGATGACGTCGGGCTGGCTTCCGTGAAGAAGCGAGAGGGTGACGCCTGCAAAGACGGGATGGAGCAGCGATCCCTGGCCCTCGACGACGTCCCAGTGATCGGGAGCGGCATCCGGGCTCAGCATTTCCGCGGCGCCCGCAGCGAAGTCGGCGATGACCGCGTCCATCGGGATCCCGCTTCCGGCGATCATGATGCCGGTCTGACCGGTTGCCCTGAAATCGCAATCGATGCCGCGCGCCCTGAATGCACGCTCGATGCTGAGCGCCGTATATTTCTTGCCAAGAGCGCAGTCGGTGCCGACGGTGAGGAGCCGCTTGCCGCTCCGCTTCAGCCCGGTCGCAATCGGGATGTTGGCAGGCGGCACGCGCACGTCGATGAGCTTTCGCCCGAGGCGCTCGGCGGCAGCATTAAGCGTCGGAAGGTCACGAAGCCGGGCATGCATGCCGCTGATGATGTCGAGGCCGGCCTCGAGCGCCGCGACGAGTGGCGGTAGCCAGGAATCGGCGATGAATCCGCCCGAATTGGCGACTCCGATCACGAGCGCCCGCGCGCCCTTTTCGAAGGCTTCCTCGGGCGTCAGCCTTGGAAGTCCAGCGCTCACCGTCGCGCTCGGAAGCGCGAACTCGCCGACGCATTTCTCGCGCGCCCAGTCGCGAAGGCCGAATGCCGTCTTGGCATAGCCGGGCTCGACCGTATCGCCGAGGAACAGAAGATAAGGTTGAGGCAAAGCGAGCGAGTGAGCGTCGGCCACTGCCTCAACTTCTCGTGCGAGCACCGTCTTGCCTGTTACGAGCCGAAATTGGCAGTCAGGCTAAGCCCGATCGTCCGGGGCCGGATGATCGCGGCGCTGAGCGCTCCATTCGGCAACGCCGGCGTTCCAAAAGCTGCCGTTGTCAGGAAATTCGCGGAGGTGAGGCCCCGCGTATTGGTGATATTCTGCACGTACGCCTCGAGCGAGAACTGGTGGAAATCGATTCCGGCTCGAGCATCGGCGACCCCGTAGGGATCGATGCGGCGCTGCTGGCCCGTCCGGGTCCGGAAGGCGGCGTCGAAATTCCCCGATTGCTCGCCAACGAAGTGCCAGCCCGCACCGACATAGGCGTGGAGGTCCGGCGAGAGCATCCAGTCATAGTCGGCGTTGAGGCTGAAGCTCGTCCTTGGAACCCAGGGGAGCCAGTCTCCCTTGAAGCCGCCCGCGTCGGGCGCGTCCTGGTCGAGCTGCGCGTCCGTGATGGCCGCGTTCGCGAGAAGCTGAAGGCCCTTGATCGGCCTCCATGATGCCTGGGCTTCGAGGCCCTTCGAGGTCGCCTTTCCGCCATTGGCATTGAAGCCGACATTGTTGACCTGCTGGAAGAGCTGGATGTCCCTCCACTTGAGGAGGAACAGCGAGGCATCGAGAGAGAACTGACGGCCAAGGTCCGTCTTCACGCCGACCTCGTAGTTCGTCAGCCGGTCGGACTTGTAGGTTGGCTTGGCGCCGGCCTCGACTCCTCCCGGAGCAAGAACGTTCGGGCCCCCAGGGCGATATCCGCTCGCGACCCGCGCATAGATCGAGGTCTTGTCGTTGAGCTCGAAGCGCGGGGCGAGGGAGTAAGTGAAGACCGATTCCGACGACCTCTGGTTTTCGAAATTCGTCGTCCCGCCGACGAGCGGTCCCGAAAGGACCTGGCTCGCATCCTGCTTGTTGTGGCTGAACCTTCCGCCCGCGGTGAGGTCGAAGCGGTCGCTGACGTGGTAGGTGCCGTTCACGAAGCCAGCGATTTCCTCGTAGTTGCTCGGGAGCCGGGCGAACGTCTCCGGGAAGACGTCCGTCGGGATCGTCGCATGCGCAAGAAGGTCGTAGGCAAAGAGGTCCTGGATGATCCGGCCCTTTTCCTTGGTGTAGAAGCCGCCGACCAGCCATTCGAACCTGTCACTGGATGGCGAGGTCAGCCGGACTTCCTGGGTGAACTTCTTGAAACCGGTGAACTGGTTCTGCTGAAGCCCGGTCGGCGTCCCGAAGATCGCGAGGGTGAGGAGCGGCCCGAATACCGTCGTTCCGTCGGTCAGGAAGTTCTGGTCGAGCCGCGCGAAGCTCGTCGAGGAGAGCAGGGTCGCAAAGCCGAAATCATAGTCGAGGGTTCCGTCGTAGACCCGATATTTCGTGTTCGTGAACTCGGGGATGAAAACCGTCTGCTGAAGTCCGTCGATCGGCTCCTGGCTCACGTTGTCGACCTCGATCGAATTGTTGGCCTTGGCCTTGATCTTCTGGAGGATCGCAGTCAGCCGGATGTTGAGCTTGTCGGTCGGGCTGAACAGCAACGAGGCGCGGCCGCCATAGACGTCGTCATCGTTGATGTTGTGGCCGCCAAGGGAGCCCGCCGACCCGATGAAAAGGTGGTCCGCCTTGGCGTCGATCCAGCCCCCCTCGCGATGATAGAATCCGGAGGCCCGGACTGCCGCCTTGCTTCCAAGGGGGGCATTGAGGACGGCGTTGCCGCTCCAGCCGAGGTCGCCGCCATTGACCCATTCAAGGCCGCCGCGGACGCTTCCGCTCAGCGAATTGAGGCGCGGGGCGACCGTCACATATTTGAGGACTCCGCCGAGCGAGCTTGCCCCGTAGAGCGTTCCCTGCGGGCCGCGCAGGACCTCGAGGCGGCTGACATCGAAAGTATCGAAATCGCCAGCGAGGATAGCGCCGTTGACGAGGCCGCTGCTCGATCCGAACGGGATCTCGTCGACGTAGACACCGACGGTCGCGCCGACGCCGCCGGTGTTGATTCCGCGAAGGACGATGCGCGTGTTGCCGGGATTGGTCTCGGTAAGGCTGAGGCCGGGAATGAGGTTGGCAAAGTCCTGGATGTTCGTCGCTTTCTGCCGCTCGAGCGTGTCGCCGCCGACGACGCTCACCGACTGCGGGATATCGAGCAGGACCTCGGCGCGCTTTTGCGCCGTGATGACGATTTCTTCCCCCACGTCGTTCGAGGGGTTCTGGTCCCGCGACGGAGGCGGTGCGTCCTGGGCCTGGGCAGCCGCGGGAGCAGCGATTGCAAACGCAAACAATGCCGCGGACGACAGGAACGCCGTGCGAGCGCGATTTTGAAGCTTGATCATGTTCCCCTCCGAGCATTCTTGAGCGCCGTCACACCGCTCGTCACTTCGACGACGCGATGGAAATTGCCTTTCGAATTCAGGCGATTGTCCTTAGCCGACGAACCGCGCCTGGTCGGTTCGCCGGTGGAAGCGAAAAATTCGTGCGGAAAGCTCGCCTCAGGCATTGGCAGCGAGCCCTTCCGGGACTGCGGCGAGCGCCGAGCGCTCGGCGATGCGCTGGGCTTCGACGAACCGCGCCCGCTTATCGAGCGACAGGAGGATGGCCGCGGCCAATGCCGCGACGCCGGTGAGGATGAGGAAGAAGAGTGGCGGCTCGAGGCTGCTGTACCAGGACCCGATGAAGCCCGCGGTCATGCTCCCGGTGAAGATCGCAAGGTACCAGGCAGCAACGGTCGTCGCTCCAAGCTTGGGCGGAGCGAGGCGCGCGAAGAGGCCAAGGCCCGTTGGAAGGATATAGAGCTCGCCAAGCGTCAGGACGAAGAAATAGCCGGCGACCCAGAGCCAGCTCGCTCCCGTCGGCGAAAGTGCGGAGGCAGCGGCAAGCATTGCATAGGCTCCGCCGACGATGAGTGCGCCAGTCGCCATCTTCTGGAGCGGCGAGTGCTCGAGCCCCACGTCCGCCCTTCGCCTCCAGCGGGAAAGAAGCATGGGCGTGAGGACGATGACGAGAAGCGGGTTCAAGGACTGGAACCAGGTCATCGGGATCTCGGCCGAACCGACGTGCCGGTCGACGCCCTCGATCCATAGCGCGACCGTATTCCCGACCTGTTCATATGCTCCCCTGAAGACGGTCACCGCGAGGCCCACGGCAAGGAGCAGCAGGAACGTGTCGCGCCGACCTCCGGAACGCTGCTCCAGCGTCTTTTCGGGAAGGATGGTCGCCTTGGTGCTTGAGGGCGGAAGATATTTCTGGCCGGCTAGGTAGATGACGAGGCCGGCGAGCATTCCCACCCCGGCTGCACCGAAGCCATAGTGCCAGCCGAAGGTTTCGCCGAGCGTTCCGCAGACGAGCGGCGCGAGGAAGCCGCCGACGTTCACCCCGACATAATAGACGTTATAGGCCCAGCCTCGGCGGGGGTCGTCGGGCCCGTAAAGGTCGTTGATCTGGCTCGGAAGGCTCGGAAGGAAGAGGCCGTTGCCAAGCGCGATGGTCGCAAGCGCGAAGTAGAACAGGGGTTCGAAGGCCATCATGAAATGGCCTGCGGCCATGGTCGTCGCACCGATGATGACCGCGCGCTTCTTGCCGAGATAGCGGTCGGCGATCGCTCCCCCGACGATCGGAGTGAAATAAGCGAAAGACGTGTAGGTCCCGTAGATCAGCGAGCTATGCTGCTGGGAGATGAGGAGCTGCTTGGTCATGTAATAGACCAGGAGTGCGCGCATCCCGTAATAGGAGAAGGTCTCCCACATGTTGGTGAGGAAAAGGATGGTCAGGCCGCGCGGCTGTCCGAACCAGTTGGAAGGCTGGGCCTTCTCGTTCATGCTGCGAGCCTCGAACCCCAGACGTCGTTCGCGCACCAGATCGTTCCGTCGCGATATTCGCACGAGGGTTTGCGATCTTGCGTGAGGAACGTCGGCCCGTCGAGGTCGACGACATCGCAATGCTGGCCGACGATGAAGGCGGGCGCCATTGCGAGGCTGGTCCCCACCATATTGCCGACCATGACTCCGAGCCCGAGCCGCCGCGCTTCTGCGGCGATCATGAGCGCCTCGGTAAGACCACCGCACTTGTCGAGCTTGATGTTGAAGACGTCGAAGCGTCCGACCAGCCCCTCGACATCGTCGAGGCCAAGCGCGCTCTCGTCGGCGGCAATCGGGATCGGACAGCGATAGCCCTCGAGATCGGCTTCGCTTCCGCGCCGAAGCGGCTGCTCGAGAAGCGACACGCGATGAGCGCTCAAGGCATCGACGAGCGGATCGAGGTCCTTGCGAGTGAAGCCCTGGTTCGCATCCACTCCGAGCCAGACGTCGGGCCGCGCCGCACGGATTGCAGCCACCCGCCTGATGTCGAGGCCGAGTTCGCCCGTGAGCTTGACCTTGATCGCCCGGGCCGACGAATAGCCGCGCGCCCCTTCTGCCATGACCTGGGGCTCGTCGGCTCCAAGAGTGAAGGTGGTGACGAGCGGACGGGCTCCTTCGAGCCGCGCGATCTCGAGGGCGTTCGTCCCGGAGCGTTTCGCTTCAAGATCCCACAATGCGCAATCGACGGCGTTGCGCGCACCTCCGCGGGGCATTTGACGGCGAAGCTCGTCGCGGTCCGGACAGCCCTCGATGAACGAGCGGTGCTCTTCGAGTTCGGCGACGATGTGCGCTGAATCGTCGCCGAGATAATAGACACCGGCCGCCTCCCCGCGGCCGGTGAATTCGCCGTCGGACAATTCGACGACCACCACGTCCGACGTCTCGAAGACGAAGCCCGAGATCCGGAACGGCGCCGAAAGGCGATGGGTCTCGACGCGGTAAGCGAGACTGGTGGCGCCCATCAGTAATTCGTCGTCAGGGCAACGAGCTTGAAGACCAGGCCGACATAGAGGACCATTCCCGCCGAAATGACGAGAAGGAGGCTCCAGACCTTGCCCGGCCAGCGCCAGCGGTTCCGCCAGACGGTGTAAGCGTACCACAGCATGA
>DASZYL010000091.1:0-13451 GCA_035545385.1 Sphingomicrobium sp.
GCCAGACCGCCATCGTCGCGATGGCGGTCTGGCTCAACATCTCGATCGAGGGGCTGCCCTTCGTCGCTGCACTCGGCGCCTGGTTCGCGTTCGAGTGGCTCTCGACCGGCTCGCCGGGAGAGCGCCTGAAGGCCTATCTTGCAGCGCTTGCCGGCGCGAGCCTGCTTCTCTTCGCTCTCACCCATTATCCCTCGGTCTGGTTCACCCACCCGCACGATGCGCTCAACGTCGCCCATCTCGCCGGATTCACGGTGGCGGCCCTCGCGTGCGCCTTTTTGGTCCGGCCGCTTCGAGATCTCAGGCTGCGCCTCGGGGTCATCGCTGCAATCGGCCTCGGTTCCCTCGCCATCATGTTCGCGGTCGATCCCCATTTCCTCAGCGGTCCGTTTTCCTCGCTCGACCCGCTGGTTGCCAAATGGTGGTATGCCGGGGTGGACGAGGGACAGCCGATCTGGCGCCTCGCCCCTGGAGACGTTGCTGCCGGGCTCGCCCAGCCCTTCGTCGGACTTCTCGGCGCGCTCGTCGCCATTTCGAGGTCTGAAGGAGAGCAACACAGGGGATGGGTTGCCTTCGCTTATCTCCTTGGCGCGGTAACGCTCTCCTCGATCTTCGTCATCCGCGAAGCGACGACCGCGGCTACGCTCAGCATGCCCGGGACGGCCTTCCTTTGCGACTTCGCGCTCCAGCGCGCGAGGAAGATCTCGCTGATGCCGGCGCGGGTCCTTGCGACGACGGGGGCGGTGTTCATCATGGCTCCGGCCTATGCAGCGCCGGCATTGGTGATGCCCGCCGACGACAGGCTCGTGAACGCGATGAACTCTTCGGACGCCTGCGTGCGGCGCTCGCAGGTCGAAAAGCTCAATGCCCTCCCGCCGAGCAATCTCGCGGTCCCGCTGGACATCACCCCGGCAATCCTCGCCAGCACTCCGCACCGCGCGATCGCAAGCGGCTACCATCGCAACAACAGCGGCATCCACGACGTGATCCTTCTGTTCGCCGGAGCTCCCGCGACATCGCGCGCGATCCTCGCCCGAAGGCACATCGACTATGTCGTCTTCTGTCCCAGGGCGCCGGAATCGATCCGCTGGGCAGTCCACGGTCCGGGCGGCCTCGCCGACATGCTGAACTCCGGTCGGGCGCCGCAATGGCTCGAGCCGGTCGCACTCCCGGGGCTGCGCGGCCTCACTGTCTGGCGGGTCCGCAAGGCGCAGCTCTGAACCGGCCCAGCTCGGCTTGGGGGAAACGCCGCCTCGCCGAGGCTTAACGGCCTTTTCATCAAAATCGTGCAGCTTTTCGCTCACAGGCGAGGATTGACGTGCCGATTTCAAGGATCAGCCAGAGATCGCAACTTGCGAGCAGCCGCCTTCTGACGAGCTGTGCGACGCTCTCGGCGCTGTTCGTCTTCCTGTGGCTCGCGAACGAGGTTGTTGCCGCCGCGCTCGGGGTCAAGCCGGGCGATCCGAGGGTCACCACCGCATTGCTTCTCAACATCGCGATCATTCTCTTCGGCTGGCGGCGAACGAAGGATCTCCAGCGCGCGCTCATCGAAGCCCGCTCTCAGTCCGATCACCTCGCGCTCGAAGTCGCCTTCACCGATCATGTAACGGGGCTTGCCAACAGGCAGCGGCTGATGACCCGATTGTCGGCTGCAGCGGAAGAACCGACGCGCTCGGTGCTGCTCCTCCTCGACCTCGACTTCTTCAAGAACGTGAATGATCTCCACGGTCACTGCGCGGGCGACCAGGTCCTGAAGCAGGTCGCGGAGATCATCATCTCCAGCACTCCTGAAGGTTCGTGCTGCGCCCGCCTCGGCGGTGACGAGTTCGCGGTCCTTCTTCCGATCAGCGAGCGGCGAGCGATCGAGAAGATCACCTCCAATATCACCTCGGCGATCGCCCGGCCCCTGTCCGTCGACAATGCGGTCGTCCACGTCTCCGCCTCGATCGGGCTGTCGTTCCTCGATTCGGGAATGAGCCCCGAGGATGTCCTTCGCAGGTCCGACATCGCGATGTACTCGGCCAAGCGCGCGGGCCGGAATTGCTCGATCTGGTTCGACAAGGAGATGGAACAGGAGCTGTTCGACCGGACCCAGCTCGAGAGCGAGATGCGTAGCGGCATATCGGCAGGCGAGTTCATCCCTTATTTCCAGCCTCAGATCAGCCTCGAGACCGGGGAGCTCACCGGTTTCGAGGTTCTCGCACGGTGGGACTCGCCCTCCCGCGGGATCGTCGAACCCGACGCCTTCATGCCGGCCGCGGAAGCATCCGGTCTCATCGGAGCGCTCTCCTTGAGCGTCATGAAGCAGGCGCTCGTGGAGAGCCGCAACTGGCCGGCCCATCTCAAGATCGCGGTCAATGTCTCTCCGGTCCAGTTCCGGGACCCGAAGCTTGCCGAGCGAATCCTCAAGGTCCTGACCGAGGTGAACTTTCCTCCGCAGCGGCTCGAGATCGAAGTCACGGAAACAGCGCTGGTCGAAGACCGCGACCAGGCGCTCGCCATCGTCGAGAGCCTCAAGAATGTCGGAGTGACGATCTCGCTGGATGACTTCGGGACGGGCTACGCTTCGCTCTCGCAGCTCCAGTCGCTGCCGTTCGACCGGATCAAGATCGACAAGAGTTTCGTATCGGCGCTCGTGACCGATCCTCAATCGAGCGCGATCGTCAGCAGCATAACGACCCTCGGGAAGGCGCTGAAACTGCCGATCACTGCCGAAGGCGTCGAGAGCGGAGAGGTCAAGGACCAGCTTTCTGCCATGGGATGCGCCGAGGCGCAGGGCTGGCTGTTCGGAAAGGCGGTCCCGGCACAGGCGATCCGCGAGCTGCTCGACATCGATGAAGGCGATCGCGCCGCAGTCGAGCCCGAGCTGCCGAACATCGTCGAGCGGCGAAACGGCCACCGCCGGGCGGCGGCGCGCCAGAGGGCCTCGCGCTAGCGGGCCTGCCGGTGCAGGGCCGTCGGGCCCCTCGGATCTGCTGACCGGCCCGTTAACAAGCTGTCATTCTGAACCGCTTCGCATGGACAATTGACCTGATCCCGCTAGGAGCGCGCGCGGGAATAGCTACAGGTCTCCTGACGAATGGGGGTTGAGCCGAGATTGTCGGTCGACGGGAGCGTCGAATGCCGTCCGTGGTGGGAATCACGGACCTGCATAGCGCTCGTCGTGCTCGCGACGATGGTGCCGCTGCTCTATCCGCCCATTCCCCCACTGGTCGATCTCCTGGGGCACATGGGCCGCTACCGAGTGGAGCTCGACCTCGCAAACTCGCCGTGGCTGCAGCAATATTATGATTACCACTGGGCCGCGATCGGCAATCTCGGAGTCGATCTCCTTGTCATCCCGCTCGGCAAGCTGCTCGGGCTCGAGCCCGCCGTTAAGCTCATCGTCATCGCCATCCCGCCGATGACGGCTGCGGGCTTCCTGTGGGTCGCGCGCGAAGTGCACGGCCGAATCCCGCCGACGGCCTTCTTCGCGCTTCCCTTCATCTACGGCTTCCCGTTCCTGTTCGGGTTCGTGAATTTCGCATTGTCGGTCGCGCTCGCCTTCCTCGCGTTCGGCCTCTGGCTGAGGCTCGGCCGGCTCGACCGCACCGTCGTTCGCGAATGGGTGTTCGTGCCGATCTCGCTCGTCGTCTTCTTCTGCCACACCTACGGCTGGGGCCTGCTCGGGCTGATGTGCTTCTCCGCGGACGCGGTGAGGCTCCACGACCGCGGCCGCACCTGGTGGCGGGCAGGCCTTGAAGCTGGGCTGCGCACCTCGGTGATGGCGCTCCCGATCCTCATCATGCTGATCTGGCGAAGCGAGACGCACGGCGGCCAGACCGTCGACTGGTTCGACTGGCAGATGAAATGGCGCTGGATCTATTCGGCCCTGCGCGACAACTGGAAGTGGCTCGACATCGGCTCGCTCGTCGTGGCCGCGCTTGTCTTCCTCTACGCGCTGCTGAGCCGCAAGCTGACGCTGTCGCGCAACCTTGCTTTTTCCGCGATCGTCCTTGCAGCGGCCTTTGCGATCATCCCGCGGATCGTCTTCGGCTCAGCCTATGCCGACATGCGCCTCGCCCCTTACGTGATCGCGGTCGCGCTGCTCGCGATCCGCTTCCGCGGGCAGCCCGACCGGAGAACCGCGCAGGTGCTGGCGGTCCTCGGGCTCCTCTTCTTCGCGGTTCGAACGAGCGCCAACACGATCAGCCTCGGCTTTGCGGGCGCGGATCAGACGGCCAAGCTTCGAGCAATCGATCTCATGCCCAGGGGAGCCCGGGTGATCACTCTTACGGGAATGCCCTGTCGCGAATATTGGCCGGTGCTTCGAAACAGCCATCTCGGGGCCATGGTCATCGTTCGGCGCGAGGGCTTCTCCAACGACCAGTGGCTTCTGGAAGGCGTCAACCTGCTCGATCTTAAATATCGCTCGGCCGGATATTTCGCAGCCGACCCCTCTCAGCTCGTGCGCCCCAATCATTGCCGCGATCCGCTTCACCGAACGATCGACGAATCCCTCGCGGCACTGCCGCGAAAGGACTTCGATTATGTCTGGCTCGTCGATGCGCCCCCTTATGACCCGTCCATCGTCGAGGGCCTGAAGCCGGTCTGGCGTGGACCGGGCAGCATCCTCTATCAGACCCACTGATGACTGCGCTCTCGATCGTCGTTCCCTGCTTCAACGAGGAAGCGTGCCTTCCCGCACTCCACGAGCGGCTGAGCGCGGCAGCGCGAAGCGCGGCCGGCGAGGATTACGAGATCGTGCTCGTGAATGACGGCTCGAGCGATGGAAGCTGGGCGTTGATGCGCGGCCTCGCGGCGCACGATGATCACCTCACCGCGGTCAACCTCTCGCGAAATCATGGCCACCAGCTCGCCCTGACCGCGGGCCTCGACCTTTGCCGGGGAGAGACCATCCTCATCATCGATGCCGATCTCCAGGATCCGCCCGAACTTCTTCCGGCGATGATCGAGACCATGCGAAACGAGGGCGCCGACGTCGTCTATGGCGTGCGCCGAAGCCGCTCGGGCGAAACGGCGTTCAAGCGGGCGACCGCCCACGGGTTCTATCGGCTGCTGTCGCGCGCGACCGAGGTCGATATTCCTGTCGACACGGGCGATTTCCGGCTGATGAGCCGACGGGCGCTCGACGCGCTCCTGGCGATGCCCGAGCAGGCGCGCTTCATCCGGGGCATGGTCGCCTGGATCGGGTTCAGGCAGGTCCCGTTCGCCTACGACCGCCAGGAGCGTTTCGCCGGAGAGACGAAATACCCCTTTAGGAAAATGATGCGCTTCGCTCTCGACGCGCTCACCGGCTTCTCGTCCGCGCCCTTGAAACTCGCGAGCCACGTCGGATTGGCGCTCTCGATCGGATCGGTGATCCTCATAGTCTACATCGCCTACGCCTGGAGCGCGGGCCGGAATATCCCGGGCTGGACGTCGCTGATGCTCGTCGTCGTCGTGATCGGCGCCGTGCAGATGTTCGTGCTTGCACTCATGGGCGAATATATCGGGCGCCTCTACAACGAGGCGAAAGGGCGCCCCCTCTACATCGTGCAGGAAGTCGCGGGAGTCGGCCGGCCCGAGGCGAGGCTCGGCTATATCGCCGATGCGACCGCGAAGAGCGACAGGCCCGGCGGCAAGGGCAGTCGCCCGACGAGGTGACGCTCGGCGGAGAAGACCGCCCGAAGTGCTGAATTGAGCGGCGCCGGGGGAAGCTTGACCTTGGGATCGTCCTTGCCCCGGATTTTCGAAGAAAGGCGCTCGGCAACGGCCAGCGGGAAAAGGAGGCTGTTGAAATAGCCGAGCTTCTTTAGCTCGAGAGGCGAACCCTCGATGAGGCGCTTCAGCGAGGCTTTCGAATAGCGGCGCTTGTGATGATTGACGACGTCATGCGCCGACCACATCCACGGATGCGCGGGCACCGTCATCATGAACCTCCCCCCTTTCCTGAGCTTGGCAGCTATCGCAGCGAGCGCGGCGCGGTCGTCGTCGATATGCTCGATGACGTCGAGGGCGGCGATGAGGTCATATTCGCCGTCGCGAACGCCTTCGAGCTCGGGGAGCGGGGCGCTCATGACCGAGCGGCCAAGGCGCTTCTCGGCGATGGTGCGCGCTTCGTCGTCGAGCTCAAGGGCATCAACGTCGCCAAAGGCCTTGAGCATCTCGAGATTGTGGCCGGTGCCGCAGCCAATCTCGAGGATGCGCGCGTTTGCCGGGGGCATGGCCTCCCGGCGGATGAGGTCCGCGAGCACCTCTCGACGTGCGCGATACCACCAGTGTCGCTGGTCGAGCTCCGCCATCTCCCGGTAAACCGAGCGCTCCATCAGCCGAACACCCACTGCCGGTTGAGCATGTAGGTCGCAAGCGGGGTCACGAAGATTGCCGGGATTAGTGGCCACCACGTGGGGCCATGGAACAGGGGCCCGGTCAGGACCCAGGTGAAGATCTCGTTCAACACGAACCCGGAGCCCTGCACCGCGAGGAACTTGATCTTCATCCGGCGATCCTCGCGCTTGCCGTGGCCCTTGAAGCTCCAGCGGCTGTGGAGCACGAAGCCAATGCTGACGGCGACGAGAAAGGCGACGACGACCGCGAGGACAGGCGCGATCACGTAGGTCGCAAGATACCAGTAAATGGCCGAGTAGATGCCGGCGAGGAAGAACCCCACCAGCGCAAACCTCACCAATTGACTGAAGGTTTCCTGACTGACGTTTAATCGAGTGGCCATGCCCGGCTGCTTGCCGTTTGAAGTTGAACGGCTACAGCCCGAAAAATGCTGCAAGGCAAGGTGCTGCAAGCGAAGGTCGACGAACTGGAGCGCTGGACGGTGGACGTCCTCGAGCGCCACTGGAAGCGCGTCGTCGTCATCGTGTGGATAATGATCTGCGCCTGGTTCGTGATCCAGAAGTGGGCCGACATCCGCTGGTTCCGGCTGCCCGATACCGACGACAACATGCGGATCATGCAGGTCCGGGGGCTGCTCCACGGCCAGGGCTGGTACGATTTGCGCCAGTACCGGATGAATCCCCCGATCGGCGCGAACATCCACTGGTCGCGGCTCGTCGACCTTCCGATCGCGGGGCTGATCCTCGCGTTCAGGCCATTCCTCGGTGGCGCGGGCGCGGAGCGATGGGCGGTCGCCATCGCCCCGCTGCTTCCCTACCTTCTCCTCCTTTACTCGCTCGCCCTGTCGGCCCGGCGTCTCATTCACCCGCTCGCCTATCCGCTGGCATTCCTCGCCATCTTCTTCGCCGGCTCGACCAACGGCATGTTCATGCCCGAGCGGATCGACCACCATGGCTGGCAGCTTGCACTACTCGCCCTGAGCATGGCCGGGATCGCCGATCCGCGGCGCGTTCGCGGAGGCCTGGTGCTCGGAATCACCTCGGCGCTCTCGATGGCGATCGGCCTCGAGATGATCATCTATCTCGCTCTCGCGGGCGCGGCGATGGTTCTCTTCTGGGTCCTCGATGCGGATGAAAGGGAGCGGCTTCGCGCCTATGCCCTCTCCTTCGGAGGCGGCATTGCGCTCTCGTTCCTCGTGTTCGCGTCCAACGACAACCGGAACGACGTCTGCGACGCCCTCTCGCCGGTCTTCCTCTCCGATGGCCTCCTCGCGGCAGCCTTCATGTACGGCCTTGCCTGGCTATCTCCCGCAGATTGGAAGCGGCGCCTTGCTCTTGCAATCGTCGCGGGCGCAGCGATCGCCGGTTTCCACGCGGGAACCTGGCCGCAGTGTCTTGAGAAGCCCGAGCATATCTCGCCCGAGGCCCAGCGATTGTGGATGAACTATGTGAAGGAGGCGCGCCCGGTCTATCGCCATGGCTGGCGGATCGCCGTGCTGATCGTCGCACTGCCGATTACCGGTGCGATCGGATGGGGCGTCCTTGCCTGGATGAAAAGGCGCGATCGCGAACTCCTCCGGCGCATCGTCGGAGTCGCGGTTCCAGCCCTCGCCGCCTCGCTTCTCCTCCTGTGGCAGACCCGCACGGGGCCTCCTGCGCAGATGATGGCGGCCGTGGGATCGGCCGCACTCATCTGGTTCCTCTTCCCGCTCTTCTGGCTTTCCCGTTTCCAGTGGGTGCGCGTCGCCGGCGCCATCCTTGTCATCATCGCCGGCGCCGGCGCGATCGTTCCGCTGGTCGTCGATTTCATCCCGCAGAAGAAGGCGAGCCAGTACGAGGCGGCGATCGGCCGAGCCAACACGCAATGCGGCTCGCTATGGGGTCTCCACCCTATCGCGCTTCAGCCCAAGGGCCTCGTGTTCACGTTCGTGGACCTTGGGCCGCGCCTCATCACGCTCACCCATCATGACGCGATCACCGGTCCCTATCATCGCAACTGGCGACAGATCGTTGACGTCATGAAGGCGTGGCGCGGGAGCGAGGCCCAGGCCCACAGCATCATCGTCGACAAATATCATTCCAACTATGTCCTCAGCTGCCCGAAGAGTTCGACGACGACAATCTTCATGTCCGAGGTGCCGAAGGGATTTTACGGTCAGCTCGAGCGCGGCGAGGTCCCCAAATGGCTCCAGCCGGTGCCGCTGCCCAAGGATTCGCCCTTCAAGATGTGGAAGGTGGTCGGCTAACCCAGGACGTGCGGGAAGCTCTGCTTCAGGCCGTCGACCACGAACTGGGCGGCAAGCGCGGCGAGGATCACCCCGAGAATCCTCGTGATCGCCGCTTCGACCTTCGCACCGATCAATCGCATGAGCGGCCCCGCCGCAAGCAACGTGACCAGGGTCATCAGCATCACGGTCGTGATCGCCGCGAGAACGATGAGGATGTGGATCGGAGTTTCGGCGCGCGAAACCCAGAGCATCGCGCTCGCGATGGAGCCCGGGCCCGCGATCATCGGCATTGCCATCGGGAAGACGCTGACGTCTTCCACCTCGGGGCTCTGTTCGAAGGCATGGGCACGCTTCTCGCGGCGCTCGGTGCGCCGTTCGAAGACCATGTCGACCGCGATGATGAACAGCATGATCCCGCCCGCGATCCGGAAGCTGGCGAGGCTGATTCCAAGGGCTCCGAGCATCGGTCGTCCGAGGAGCGCGAAGAACATGAGGATCGCCCAGGCGATCAGGGACGAGCGGATCGCCATTCCGCGGCGCTGCACAGGCGATGCGCCGCTGGTCAGGCTCGCGAAGATCGGCGCGCAGCCCGGCGGGTCGATGATCACGAGGAAGGTGACGAGCGCCGAGCCGAAGAGCTCAATCATTTTGCGGGATCGATGCCGTGGATGACTTCCCGGTAACGCCCCTTGGACCAGAGAAACACGCGAAGGGTGCGCTCGCCGTCTGGCGCGACCTTCCAGTCCCAGCCAAGAGTCCTGTCTGCGGATTGGCCGCGGCCGTTGTCCTCGGGAGTGGTTCTCGCCTGTTTCCGGCTGAGCTTCGGTGGCGGAGCGATCGGCGCCCCTGGCGCACGGCCGCTGCAGCTCGCGCGATGGACGATCGGGCTCCTGGAACCGGGTTTCCCGATGGGTGTCGGAACGCCCCCGTCGTAGACCCAGCGCCAGCCCTTTCGTCCGAGCTGCCAGATCGTGATGAAATAGCCGCCGGGCTTGCCGTCGCCCTGGAGCCAGGGCCCGGTATTGACCGCGGTTCGGCTGTCGCAGGAGACGAAGCTGTCGCTCGGCCGCCAGCTAACCGACTTTGGCGGATCCTTGCGCCCTTTCAGGAAATCGCGGGCCCACACCGCCTGGGGCGTGAACATGACCGCGTCGTGGTCGGCATATCTGGCGAAGGCGCTCCACTGGCCGATCCGCTGCGCATCGCGCGCGAATGCGCGCTCGGCATCAACCGCGCTGGGGGCGGCCGCCGCAAGGAGAAGCGCCGTGATCACAGGTCCTTCTCGTAAGCGAAATGCTCGCGGCGCGCCGCCGAGACGAAGGTGTTGCGAATGAGGCAGGCGATGGTCATCGGACCCACTCCACCGGGGACAGGAGTAATCGCCCCGGCGACTTCGAGCGCCTCGTCAAAGGCGACGTCGCCGAGAAGCTTTCGCGTTCCGTCCGGCTGCTCGACCCGCTCCTGCCCGACGTCGATGACCGTCGCCCCTCTCTTCAGCCAGTCGCCGCGGATCAGCTCGGGCCGACCGACTGCGGCGACGACGATGTCCGAGCGGCGGACGGCGCCAGGTAGATCGCGCGTCCTCGAGTGAGCGACAGTGACCGTGCAATTCGCCTGGAGCAGGAGCTGCGCCATCGGCTTGCCAACGATGTTCGATCGACCGACCACGATCGCGTCGAGGCCCGAGAGGTCGCCGAGTTCCTGCTTCAAAAGGATGAGGCAGCCAAGCGGCGTGCAGGGGACGAAGCCGTGAAGCCCGATCATCAAGCGGCCGGCGTTGACCGGATGGAAGCCGTCGACGTCCTTGTCCGGCGAAATGCGAGTGATGATCACACGCTCGTCGATCTGCTCGGGAAGCGGGAGCTGGACGAGAATCCCATCGACCGAGGGATCGCTGTTGAGCTGGTCGATGAGCGCGATCAGGTCGACCTGGGTCACCGAGGCAGGGAGCCGGTGTTCGAAGCTTTCCATTCCCGCTTCGATCGTCGCCTTCACCTTCGACCGGACATAGGCGGCGGAAGGAGGATGCTCGCCGACGAGCACGACCGCGAGGCCCGGAGCGCGTCCGGTCTCACCGCGGAAGCGCCCGACCTCGACCGCGATCCGTTGGCGAAGCGCGAGTGCGGCGGCCTTTCCGTCGATCAGCTTGGCCGTCATCCGCCGAAATAATATTGGGTCACGACGCCGGCGAGCAGCTTCTTGATGACCTGGATCAGGATGAGGATGACGAGCGGCGAAAAGTCGATTCCACCAAAGTCGGGAAGCATCCGCCGGATCGGCCGATAGAGCGGCGCAGTAAGCCGGTCGATTGCGACCGCGAACGTGCGCACTCCGTTCGAGCTCGTGTTGAGGACGTTGAAGGCGAGGAGCCAGCTCAGGATCACCTGGATGATGATCATCCAGGTGAGGACCGTGAGCAGCAGGTCAGCGATGTCGACGAGTGCGAGAAGCATGGCTGTCGCTTAGCCGCGCGGCCCTTATGGCGCAAACCTCTCGGGCTCGGCGACGGCGAGGATCTCGGCGAAGTCCTCGGCTGGATCGGTCCACTCGGCAAGCGGCGTCCACCCGCCGGCAAGAAGCAGGACCCGCGTTCCCCGGGGGCCATATTTGTGACTGTTCTCGGTGTGGATCGACGAGCCGGCCGCGAAGCGGAAATGCTGCCCCGAGATGGAGAACTCTACATCACGGGTTGCAACGAGGTGCATTTCGATCCGCGAGAGGATGTCGTTCCAGCGGGCCTCGTGGCGGAAGGCGTCGATCGGGATGGTTCCGTCGAGCTCCCGGTTGATGCGCTCGAGGAGATTGAGATTGAACGACGCGGTGACGCCCTCGGGCTCGTCATAGGCCGCCATCAGTCGTTCAACCGGCTTTACCCGGTCCATCCCGATCAGGAGGTGCGAGCACGGACCAAGGAGCGAGCGGAAGTGGCGCAACAGGTCGGTCGCGCTCCACGGAACGAAATTGCCGATGGTCGACCCTGGAAAAAAGCCGAGCCTTGGCAGGTTCTCTAGTCCGCCAGGTAGTGCGAAGGGCCGGCCGAAATCGGCAACGACAGGCATGACCTCGATCGAGGGGAAGCGCTGCTGGAGCTCGCGCGCGCTTTGGGCGAGATAGTCGCCCGAGATGTCGACCGGCACATAGGCCCTCGGCGCGATTGCCTCGAGCAGGATCGGAGTCTTGGTCTGCGACCCGGCACCGAACTCGACCACCACGGAGTTCCTGGGCACCCGGGCGGCGACCTCGGGCATGATCTCGTGGAAGATCGCGGTTTCGGTGCGGGTTGGATAATAAGAGGGAAGCTTCGTGATCTCGTCGAAGAGCTCAGACCCCCGCCGGTCGTAGAGCCAGCGCGCGGGAACAGCAGGGATTGGAGCACGAAGGCCGGCGATGACGTCGTCGCGAAAGGCGATGAGCTGGGAATCAAGCGTCTTTAGCAAGTCGAAGCCCCGTGAATTGCCAGCGCGCCGCCGGCGGAAAGAAGTTGCGGTACGAAGCGCGGCTGTGCCCGCGCGGAGTGGCGCAGCTCGCCCCCTTGAGGATGAACTGACCGCACATGAACTTGCCGTTATACTCTCCAACCGCGCCTTTTGCGGGCGAGAAGCCCGGATAGGAGGAAAAGGCGCTCTGCGTCCATTCCCAGACGTCGCCGAAGACGCCGCCACCCGGGCGTGGAACCACTGCCCCCGCTTCATCGAGCTGGTTTCCGATCATGGGGTCGGCCGAAGCGGCGAAATCTTCCCACTCGGCCTCGGTCGGAAGCCGGGCACCGGCCCACCGCGCGAAAGCGTCAGCTTCGAAGAAGCTGACATGCGCCACGCTCGCCGCCCAATCGAGCTCGCGCCGGCCTCCGAGCGTGAACTCGGTTTCCTCATCGCGCCAGTAGAGGGGAGCCGAGACCTGCTCGCGCTGGACCCAGTCCCAGCCTTCGGACAGCCAAAGACCGGGCGTTCGATATCCGTCGGCCTCGATGAACTGACGCCACTCGGAGTTTGTCACCCGCCTGCCGGCAAGCTCATGCTCGGACAGCAATACCGGGTGCCTTGGCCGCTCGGAATCGAAGGCGAAACCGTCGCCCGGAGCGCCGATCTCGACGATCCCGCTTCGGCCCCGGTGCCAGGACAGGGGTTCAACCGCAAAGCAGGCGGGCGCCGCAAGATCGGCATAGGCGGGTTCGAGCGGATTCTCGGCAAACGTCGCAAGAATGTCGGTGAGGAGAAGCTCCTGGTGCTGCTCTTCGTGGTTGATGCCAAGCTCGACGAGTTCGAGCGCGGCCAAGGGAAGGTTTGGAAGGGCGCGATCCAGCGCATCGTCGACATGCGCCCTGTAGGCGCGAACCTCGTCGAGCGAGGGACGGCTGAGCATTCCGCGGCGTGGCCGCGCGTGGCGCGGGCCTTCGGCCTCGTAATAGCTGTTGAAGAGAAACGGCCATTTCTCGTCGAAGAGCGCGTAGCCCGGCGCGTAGTCGCGAAGCACGAACGTCTCGAAAAACCAGCTCGTGTGCGCAAGGTGCCATTTCGCCGGGGATGCATCAGGGAACGGCTGGATCGTCGCATCCGCATCGCTGAGCGGTGCCGCGAGATCGAGCGTCAGGGCGCGGGTGGCGAAGAGCCTTTCGCCAATCGCCTCGGGGATCGGGGACGAATCCTCCCTGGCCATGACCTGCCCCTGCCACGAACGTCCGTGGGGCACAACGGCAAAGTTCTCTATATGTTCCAATTCCAGGCTATTCGCCGCGGGTTCCCCCCGGTTGCCAGAGAACATCGCCGCCCGATTGCGCCGCGACCGAGCGCGCCGCGACGAAGAGATGGTCGGACAAGCGATTGAGGTAGGCGAGGAGCGACGGATTGAGGGGCTCCGCCTCGTTCAGTGCTACCGCCGCGCGCTCGGCCCGGCGAAC
>DASZYL010000092.1:0-3302 GCA_035545385.1 Sphingomicrobium sp.
TGCAGTGGGATTCGCCATTGCCAGCCGCTCGAATGCGCGGTCGAGCGCGTGAAAGGGTCGGGCTGGCCTTGATAGCTGCACGGTGCGGCGATCGCCCGATCGCACGGGAGCCACTGGGTCCAGTCCTCGTAGCCGGTCTTCAGGGCATCCTCGACGAGAAGACCGCGAAATCCTGAGCAATCGATGAAAAGCTCGCCTTCGATCGTACTCCCGTCAGCAAGCTTGACCGACCGGACGAAGCCGTCCTCGCCCGAAAGCTCGACGTCGACGATCTTGCCCTCGATCCTCTTCACCCCGGATTTCTCGGCGAACTGGCGAAGAAAGCGCGCGTAGAGCCCCGCGTCGAAGTGAAAGGCATAAAGAAGCGCGGTCAGCGGATATTGCGCACGTCGCCCCGGGCGAACGAACTTGCCACGCGCGGCCGCGATCGCGCTCATCGACCAGGCGGAGATATCGGGCGCTTGCCCACGCGCGCGCTCGCGAAGGTAAAGCTGGTGGAACTGGATGCCCTGCAGGTCCTGCCCAAGCGTCCCGAACGGGTGGAAGTAACGCCTCCCGATCTTTCCCCAGTTCACGAATTCGATGCCGAGCTTGAAGGTCGCCTTCGTCGCCGCGATGAACTCGTTCTCATTGATTCCGAGAAGCTCGTTGAAGCTGATGAGCGGCGGTATTGTCGCTTCGCCGACGCCGATCGTGCCGATCTCTTCGGATTCGATCAGCGTGGTTTGCGTGTAGCCGTTGTTGAGGAAACGCGAAAAGGCGGCCGCGGCCATCCAGCCGGCGGTTCCGCCGCCGACGATCACGACTTTTCGGATAGCATGCTCGTTCATTGGGCCCCGCGTTGTCGAGGATTGGTGAGATAATCGAGATAGGAAGGTTGCGCCGCGACGAACGACCGGATCATCTCCGATTGCCGGGCAAGCTCGCTCTTGACTTGTTCGAGTGAGAGGAGGTCCGCCAGGGGATCGGTTCGGCGGGGCTCGAATCCCTGGCCGAAAAGGACAGCGACCCAGCTGTCGCGCGAGAAGGTTTCCTCCTCGTAATAGGGAAGGCGCCCGCGCTCGGCGAAGAGCGAGAGGCTATGCTCGAGGGATCGCGGAAGGGCCCGCTTCGCCGAATCTTTCCAGAAAGGCTCTTCGCGGCGCGCAGTCACATAATGCATGCAAAGGAAATCACGGACTCGGCGGGCTTCGTCGGAACATTGCCGATTATATTCGCGAAGCTCGACTGGCGCGCAATCGGGCCCCGGCATCATCGACACCAGCCGGTCGATCTGGCTGTGCGCGAGGTGAAGGTTGGTCCACTCGAGCGGCTCGACAGCCACAGCCGAATCCCCGATCGCAACGCAATTGCGGACCCAGGGCTCGGCTCGGCAACCCTGCTTCAACTGGATCTGGCCTCCAGCGGGAAGCTCTCCCTCGACTTCGTATCTCGACGAATAGACCATGCCGCTCGAGGTTCCCGAAGGAGTGGACGCCACCCATCGCCATCCTGCCGAACCCGCCGTCACCCGGTCGAGGATCCTGGGATCTCGATCACCATCGTCAAAATCGAAGGCGATCCGATCGCACGGAAGGTACGAGCTCCAGTCTTCGAACGATGGATCGAGAGCTGAGCGAAGGGAGGCGGAAGGACCCGTGCAGTCGACGAAGAGATCCGCCGAGATATCCCTGTCGCCATCGAGGACAAGCGCTTCGATGAACCCGTCCTCGGAGCGAAGCTTCGGCTGAGCGCTTCGGCAAGGCTCGTCCCTCGCGCCAAGGTGGAGCGCGAAATCGCGCATCAATCCCAAGTAGCGCTCGAGGTCGAGGTGAAGCCCGTAGCCGATCGAGGCCGAAGGCATCGTTCCAGTGCCGATCCGGCCCTCTCGGGCGAGTTCGGCCGCCGCCGAGAAATGGTCGAATGGGCCTGGCGTCCCGTTCGCATTGGCGCGAAGCCACAATTGGTGGAAGGCAATCCCTTCGAGCGTAGCGCCATGATTTCCATAAGCATGGACATAGGATGGACGGTCCTTCGACCATCCTTCGAATAGCGTTCCGATCCTGAGGCCGCTTTGCGCCCGCACGAGAGTGTCGAGCTCGATCAGTCCGAGGTCGCCATGAAATCCCGCGATCGAAGGCAAGGTGCAGACCATGCGGTCCGCGAGCGAATCCGGCGGGACTGGAGAGGTGACGACGATGACTTCGAGCGACGGGATGTGGCGCCTCAAGGCTGCGGCCGCCGACCAGGCGACAATTCCGCCGCCCGCGACGACGATCCGTTTCATCGAGCCCGCCGCTGTCACGCGGCCTCCTCCATCGGGCAATAATGCTCGATATAGGTGCGATGATCGGGCATCTGCGCCGCTTTGGCGCGCACCTCTGACCGGAACGCCTCCATTCCTTGGGCAAATACGTCGGCGGGCGGGAGGTCTGCCCTGATGTCGTGGCCTTCCGGAATGATTCGCTGGCCGACGTAGACTGCGATCCAGCTCGCATCGAGGAACACGCCCTCGCGATACTTGGAGATGCGCCCGCGCCGTCTGAAGAGCTCGAGCTTCTCGTGGAGCGTTTCTGGAACGTGCATCGTCCTTACGTGGTCCCAGAAGGCGGAATCGCTGCGCTCGGTCGCGTGATAGTGAAGGATCAGGAAGTCGCGGATCCGGTCATATTCGAGGTCGATCAGGCGGTTGAACTCGTCGCGGTCGAGCGCCGAGATCTGCCGCTCGGGGAACAATTCGACGAGCGTACTGATCGCTGCCTGGATGAGGTAGATGCTGGTGGATTCGAGAGGTTCGAGAAAGCCGCTCGAAAGGCCGACCGCGACGCAGTTCCTGACCCAGCTGCGCTTGCGCCGACCCGCCTTGAACTTGAGGATTCGAGGCTCCGCGATCGGCTCTCCCTCGACCGCGGCGACGAGTGCTTCGCGAGCCTCGTCGTCCGTGGTGAAAGCCGAGGAATAGACATAGCCGTTCCCGGTGCGGTGCTGGAGCGGGATTCGCCAGCGCCAGCCCGCGTGCATCGCGTTCGCGCTCGTATAGGGAGTGAGCGCTGTCCTCGTCCGGCATGGCATCGCCACTGCGCGATCACACGGAAGCCATTGCGACCAGTCCTCGAACGGCTCGCCGAGCGCCTTTCCGATGATGAGCGAGACGAACCCAGAGCAGTCGATGAAGAGGTCGCCTTCGATCCGTTCGCCATTTTCGAGGCGGACTGCGTTTACGTCTCCCGATCGAGCATCGAGCTCGACGTCCACGATCCGGCCCTCGGTGCGCTTTACCCCAAGCCCTTCGGCGATCTTCCTGAGGAAGGGCGCGAACAGCA
>DASZYL010000093.1:0-24074 GCA_035545385.1 Sphingomicrobium sp.
CCTATTTCGCGCTCACCCATCATGTCGATGTCCGGCGCAGCAATGCCGCGATCCGGCTCCACAACTATCCCGATGGCTGGGCGCAGTGGTTCGATGAGCAGTCCTTGGGCGGCTTCGACCCGGTCCACCGGGCAAGCAACGTCACCGGCGTCGGCTTCGCCTGGTCGGAGCTTCCCGGGATCATCACTCTCACGGCGCAGGACCACAGGATCCTCGAGCTCGCCCGCAGCCACGGAATCGGCGACGGGTTCACCATTCCCGCCCATGTTCCAGGAGACGCTCACGGCTCCTGCTCCTTCGCCCAGGATACCGGCAGGCCGCTTCCTTGCGAGCGGCTGCCTCTCCTCCAGCTGGTCGGCGCCTTTGCGTTCGAGGCGGCGCGGCGAATGCAGCGCAGCCAAATCGCGAAGAACCCTGTCCAGCTCACCGACCGGCAGCGCGAGTGCGTGATCTGGGCGGCCCGCGGAAAGTCGGACTGGGAAATCTCCCGGATCCTTGGCATCAGCCACGAGACCGTCATCGAACATTTGCGCCATGCGCGCGAGCGCTACGGCGTCGGCAAGCGAACGCTTCTCGCGATCCACGCCTTGTTCGATGGGACGATCGGATTCTTCGACGTCCTCAGGCGCTGACACCCCCCATTTCTTGGTATTTCGCGCTTTTGGGTGCGCCGCGATGCTCTGCTCCTCAACAAAGGGGAGCAGAGCCATGGGTGTCATCGTCGAGAGCGGATTTGGAGGTCGGCTCGAAGAGAGGGCCCTGAAATCGATGTTCGAGGATCGCAAGAGCGTCTTCGTCGATCTTCTCAACTGGGACCTCCCGGTGCTCGACGGACGCTTCGAGGTCGACGAGTTCGACGATGAGCATGCGACCTATGTCATTGTCGCCGACGACAAGGGTGATCATCTGGGCTCGGCCCGGCTCCTCCCGACGGCGCGGCGGCATATCCTCGGATCCCTGTTTTCCGAACTTTGCGCAGGATCTCCGCCGCAAGGTCCGGGAATTTCAGAGATCACGCGCTTCTGCCTCTCGCGCCGCCAGACTTCGCACTCGAGGCGACAGACCCGCAATCGTCTCATCACTGCCCTCGTCTCGCATGCTCTGGAAAGAGGCATCCGGACCTTCACCGGGGTCGCGGAAGTTTCCTGGCTCCAGCAAATCCTCGCCTTCGGCTGGAACTGCCGCCCTCTTGGGCTTCCGCTCCGCTTCGACTGCGGACTGATCGGAGCACTCGCGATCGAGGTCGGTCCCGAAACTCCGGTGCTTCTTGCCCGCAACGGCATCTGGGACGCGGTCGTCGAACCGCCGGTTCAGATCCAGAAAGCGGCGTGAGGCCATGCAAATGAAGAACAGGTCCGACGCCTGCGACGAGATCGCGGGCTGGACATCGCGGCTCCTTGAAAAGGGCTGGTGCGTGATCCCTTCGCTCCTCCCGAGGGACGTGATCGCCGCTCTCGATGCCGACCTTGCGAGCGACTTCGAGGAGACGCCCTTCTGCGAAGGCGGTTTCTACGGCGCCCGCACCAAGAGATTTGGACGTCTCCTTGCACGTTCGCCGCTCGCGCAGCGGATCGTCGAACACCCCCTGGTCCTTGCGATCGCGCGCGAGATTCTCGGGCCATGGTGCGATTGCATCCAGCTCAATCTGACGCAGGCCCTGGCGCTTCACCCCGGAGCTCCTCCGCAGCTTCCTCATCGCGACCAGGACATGTGGCGAGGAGCCATCGGCGAGGCCGAATATCTGGTGAATGTCATGTGGCCGTTCACGAGCTACAGGCGCGAGAATGGCGGGACGGTGATCTGGCCAGACAGCCACGGCCGGCGAGCGCTCGATCCCCAGCCCCCGAACGGCGAGTTCGCGATCGAACTCGATCCCGGCTCGGCGCTCCTGTTCCTGGGTTCCACGCTTCACGCGGCAGGCGGCAATTCGACGAGCGAAGTCCGGCGGGGAGCGATTGTCAGCTACTGCCTGGGTTGGCTCAAGCCTTACGAGAACCAGTGGCTCGCCTATCCACCGGAGATCGCGCGGACGTTCGCTCCCGAGCTCGCCGCGCTGGTCGGTTATCGCCAGCATCGCCCCAATCTCGGCAATTACGAGGGACAATGCCCGTCGATCCTCCTTCGGGACGAAATCCCAGAAAGGCTCGCTGCAATCGACGCCTTGCGCCCTGACCAGGAAGAGCTCGTCGCCGGGTTTGTCCGCGACCAGGACTGGCCGAAAAGCGAAGCTGCGTGAGGGGCTGGTCGAATGGCCGCTTCCGGGACCTTCGAGAGGGTTTATGCCGCGCTGAAGCAGCGGCTGAGGAGCGGCGATTACAAGCCGGGAGAACGGCTCGAGCCGGGAGCCTTGTCAGAGGAGCTCAACGCTAGCGTGACTCCGGTTCGCGACGCGCTTCACAGGCTGACCGGCGAACGGCTCGTGGAGGCTCCACGGCACGAGGGCTTCCGGGTTCCAATGCTGACCGAGACGACGCTTCGCCATCTTTATGCCTGGCACCAGGACCTTCTCCTTCTCGCGATCCTCAACCGCAAGAATTCAAAGGTCGGGCTCGAAGTGCCGCCGGAGGCATCCGACCGAAGCGCCGCGCTTCACGAGCGCTGCAATGCCGCCTTCCTCGCGCTTGCCCGCTCGACGGGAAACCCCGAGCATCTGGTCGCGCTCGCGACACTGACCGAGCGGATCGAGCCTGTTCAGAGAATCGAGGCTGCCCTTCTCGATGCTGCGGAAGAGGAAAGCGCTGGAATCGTGTCCGCAATCGAAAGCGGCGACAAGAAGAGCCTCAGAAGAGCTCTCGTCCACTACCATCGCCGAAGGGCGCGAATCGTCCCCGAGCTCGTGACCCGCCTTCTCGAAACTGGTCAACAATCGTCTTATCGCTCCTGAATAAGCTCAAGATAGGAAGCCGCCGCGGCTAGCTTTGAATGCGCCGCCACTTCCGGCGGCGGACGCGAGGAGCCAAGAGATGAAACGAGTCCCGGACCACAAAGACCGTCGCCCGCTCGGGCGCATCAGCATCGACACCAAGGGCGCCAGCGGGCCCGATCTCGAAATGATCGGGCTGTGGCACAAGCCCGGCCTTAGCCGCTGATCGGGAAAGGCGGTGCGGGGGGCGATCCGCACCGCCTCTTCTCAACCGATGGAACTGACAAACAGCGCGGTGCTGAGCGCCGCAATCGAAAGTAGAACAGCAGCACCCGCCACCCGCCGCGCGGGATAAGCAGTCAATTCGTGATCGCACTGACGCATCCTGATAATCGCAAGCGCTCCGCTCGCGCTTCCCAAGGTGGTTGCAAGCAGCAGCAACCGGACCGGCGCAGACGCTACCACCGGCCCCACCGGCAACACTCCAATCATCGATCACCCGTTACCAGTAGGGAGTCTCATTTTGCGCGCATATGCAAACGAAGGCCGCAAGAGCAACGAGAGCGACGATCGCTCCACCAATGACAAGCAAGATCGAGGTGCCGGCGTTGGCAGCGAGGAACAGGGCTCCGGCGAGAAGGAGCGAGAAGCCAACGTATTTCGTCCAGCGGTTCCCAGTCCTTGGTTCGTCGGCGGAAGATTTTGAAACCGGGAGCGCAGAGTGCTTCAGTTCAAAACCATGTGGCCGCTGGAAATTCATGTTCATCTGAGCCGCCTTGGAACGCGTTCACCGTGAAGTGAGCTAACGTAACACCTTTGTCGGGGCCCAGTCCGTCCCGAATTGGTATGAATTTCATTCCATTTCGGTGAGAGTTTTCGCGTTTCGCGGCGTTCCACCAGGATTATGTCGGGAAGTTAATGTTTCACGAGCAGCCATCGGACGCAGACTCCAAGAGAACGGTCACGCTATCGCGCAGGGACCTCTCCGCCGCGCGCCGCCTCCTCCGCTTGCTCCTGGGCGTGGAGCAGGCGCCCGCGGAACAGCTGCTTCGCCCCAAGCCAAAGGACTCCTCGGAAGATAGCCACCACAAAAGCCTGCTCGCGCGCGCCCAGGACGAATTCCACAATCGACGCCGGCGAGTTTCGATCTTTGGCCAGTCGATGTTCGGCGAAGCCGCCTGGGACATGCTCCTTGCCCTCTACATTCTCGACATCTCGGGCCAGCGCCAGACCGTCGGAAGCCTCCTGCACTTTTCGGGGACGCCCATGTCGACCGCCAAGCGCTGGCTCGACTATCTCTCCGCACACGATCTTGTCCGTCGCGAAGCCCACCCGACCGACAGGCGAACGGCATTCATTGGCCTGACCGACCGGGCTCGCCAAAAATTAGACATGTATTTTTCCGATACAATCGCAACGACCGTATAGACGGGCGCTCGACTGTGATATTCACCGAGTGGGTGGTGCGGCGTCCGAAGTGGGCGGGGCTTCGCCAGTCCATGCTCGGGGGTATCGTCATGTCGCAGCGCGTATTTTGTCCACAATCGCCCAACCCTGAAGAAGGCAGTCATCAACTCCAGCAGCTCCTCAGAGAAGCGCTGGAGCTCGTCGACAATCTTGGACTCCCGCCGGAAATCGGCGCGAGGCTCCAGGAAGTGATCGACCTTGTCGACGGCTGTTTCGGTGACGTCAGCTGACGCAAAATGACCCGCCAGCCCTAGGGACTGGCGGGTCACGGTTGGTAACCTCGCCAGTGGGGAGGCGAGATCGAGGTCGACCTAGCTCATCGCGGTTGTCCGCCGGTTGAGATTCCCTCCGAAATGGTAAGTTGCAGCGCGTTTACGCCCGAAACGGGCGGACATTTCATCACTCGCTTTCATCTCGTGGGTACTCGCTCCTCACCACGAAAGTGAGGAGATGCAGCCAATGCGCCATGAGCTTATCGGTTACGCGTCGGCACCGGCGCCCGCGAAGCTTGCCGATCCGTTCAGATCGAGCCGATACGCGCGCACCTGCCGCGAGCTGATCGACGCGCGGGCACGCCGAAACATGTTTTTCAGGGCGTCGCTGTTCTCGGAACCCGCCTGGGACATCCTTCTCGAGCTCTTTTGTGCAGATTGCGAGGGAAGGAAGCTCTCAGTCTCCTCGGTCGGGCTTGCCGCGGATATCGCAATGACAACCGCGCTTCGCTGGATCGATACCCTGGAGCGTGACGGACTGGTCCAGCGCCAGGACGATCCGCTCGATGGACGCCGAACCTTCCTGGTTCTTTCCGAGAAAGGTTTCGAGGCGATGCTGGCTTACGTCGACGCCGAGGCTTCGACGTCCTGAAAGACTTGGCGCAGTTCCTGGTCTCGAAAGTGTCCTCGCCGCAACAGCAGAGAGCTCGTGCGCCAAAGACCCTGTAACCGACGGGGCTGCGCGCTTGTAATGTAGGATATGGCGCGGCAGGACGCTGCCGCTAGCGTTGCCGAATCGACGCGGGGGACGACGCTCTGTGGACAAGCGTCGGACCTCATGTCCGACCGATCGCTTGCGAGTTTCAGCGCGTTTTTAGCCGTGCCGAGTCTGGAGTGCAGCGCTAAAGGCGCCGGAGGATTCGTGCAGGAAAATATTCGTCGCGGACAAGGCCATTCCGCCAGCCACATCGAAGTGACGAACGACGTTGAACCTGAGACGCTCGACGGGTCTTTCGTCGTCGCCGAGATCCGGATGATCGGAGAAGCCGCGAACGGGCGTGCGCCGGTCAGCATCGAGCTTTCCTCTGACGAGGTCGCCGCCCTGAAACGGGTTCTCGGATCGTTTGAGGACGGCCAGGAGAAGCCCGAAGGGGTCAAGGAAGGGGACCCCCGCAAGCTTGCGGCCAAGATCATGTTCGATACGCGCAAGGCGCGGGGCAGGCTCTTCCCCGCTTCCATGTTCAGCGATCCTGCATGGGACATGCTGATCGCGCTCTACATCGCCGAAAAGGCTCCGGCGGCCGCCGATCTCGCCCGTTCGATCAGCGCTTCGGTCACGACGGCAATGCGCTGGATCGAGATTCTCGAAGCCCACAAGCTCATCGTTCGCGAACAATCCCCGACCGACCGCCGGGCCCACACCATCCGGCTCTCGGAGCAGGCGCGAGCCAATCTCGACCTGCTCCTTTCCGAGGCTGTCAGGAGATGGCCCTAGATTGATCCGAAAATGGATGATCCGCCGGCGCTTCGATGCATTTCCTTTCAGCGGCAGCGGCGTGGGCGCGAGAGGGCAGGCTGATTGCAAAGACCGCCTGTTGGCTCGAGGTCGTCGCGGCCCAACGGCCCCGGCGCACTTTATCGCTCGTTTTCGTCCGTTGCGGACAAATCCACCGTTTCGAGAGCTTATCGAAGGATATATTTCCGCTATGGAGCCTCAATGCGCGAGTTCTCGACGGCGTCACACGGCGCGCGCGCAAGCTCCAACGGAGGCGCGATTGACCAGTTACTCACGAGACAAGAGACCCGGGCGCTTGTTGCCCCTCCCAAAGAGGCTCCGACGCGTCACCGAGGACCTTGCAAATACGTCAGTCGCCGAAATTGCACCGGAACTTGAAGGCTCGAACTCCAACGTCGACGAACGTCTCGAAAAAGAGGTGAGCTGGGCCATTCGGGCGTGGCGCGAGAGGAGCCTCTATATCCCGGGCGAGCTGCTATCGGATCCCGCCTGGGGCATGCTTCTCAACCTCTTCAGCGCTGAAATCCGCCACGAGCAATGGACATTGTCGAGGCTCGCCAAGGCGTCGGGAATCTCGACCGCGGCTGCGAGGAGATGGGTGACTGCGTTCGAGATTGGAGAACTCGCGACGCGCGCACCCAATCCACATGATTCAGGAAACGATTTCATCTGTTTGACCCAAAAAGGGGGGCTTGCGCTCGGTCGCTATTTCAAGAAATTTGGCCGGGATAGCTAGGATTGGAAAACGCGTTGCATTCCGTGGATCGAACGCTCCTCGAGCATAGCTGGCCCTTGTGGGAGCAGCCGAGGCATTTCGAGCTCGGGCTCGTCCTCAGCAGCGCGGTGACTGACGTTCTCCAACCCGCGGTGGTGGGCGATCTCAACCTGCATCACGTCGGTATCTGGGAATGCGACCTTTCGGATAATTCGCTCAACTGGTCCGGCGGCGTTTACGACATCTTCGGCCTGCCAAGGAACTCGAGGATCAGCCGCGAGAAAGCGCTCGCTCTATATTGCGAGGAATCGCGAACAAAGATGGAGCGCCTCCGCTCCCATTCGATCAAGCACCGGCGCGGCTTTACGCTTGATGTCGAGATCAAGACCATCACGGGCGAACGGCGGTGGATGCGCCTTGTGGGTGCTCCAGACTGCACCGAAGGTCGGGCAGCCCGGCTGCGCGGATTGAAGCTCATCATCTAAAAGGGCCGAGTTCACGCCTCGAGCGGAGCTGTCGTGACTCCAAGGGCCGGGATCCCGACGGACCTTCGCCCGGCGAAATCCGAGCGGATGACGACGAGTCCACTCTTCTCGAGGTGGTCCATGAGGCGCCTCACGCGGCCGAGCGAGCCGGTTCCATAGACTCGCGCAATCGCCTCGTCGTCGGGACAGGGATCATTCTGCTGCGCCGCTCTTGCGAGCAGCAGGAATGGGCCAAGAAGGTCGTCCGGAATGGTCCGAGAGATGCCGAGAAGGTCAGCCCAGCGTGGATCGGAGGGATCGGCGATGCCCGCGCTCGCCATGGCAAAGCGGCGCCTGAAGGCGGGAAGGTCGAGGCAATTGCCCGCAATCCGCCGCATCCGGCATCGCACCGAGAAATCCTGGTAGAGCGCCGCCGTCGGCTGGAAGGTGCTTCCCTCTTCCGAAGCCATGTCCTCGAGGATTTCGGCAAGGACCCTCTCCGCCTCATTCGACGCGGGAATCGCGACCGGGTCAGGAGCATTGTCGCCGCCCTCTTCGGCTCCGCTGGTTTCGATCTGGTGAAGCAGCACTTCGGCACGGACCGGTTCGGGCTCGGGAGGCCGTTCGGCCATTTCCTCCTTCAGCCACTCCGAGTGGAGGAGCTGGTGAAGCTCCTCCGATGAGGTGGATGGGAGCGGCACCAGGCCATGAGAACCGCTTCTCGCCGAAGTCTGGACCGGGCCGATCCTCACCGAGAGCGGACGGCGGCTGATCGCGGGGCCGAGCGCAAGGAAATGACCGCGCTCGAGATCCCGGATCTGTTCCGCCTGTCGCCGCTCCATTCCGAGAAGATCGGCCGCGCGAGCCATGTCGATATCGAGAAAGGTTCGCCCCATGAGAAAATTCGACGCTTCCGCCGCAACGTTCTTCGCGAGCTTCGCAAGCCGCTGGGTGGCGATGACGCCCGCGAGCCCGCGCTTCCTGCCGCGACACATGAGATTGGTCATGGCCGCAAGCGAAAGGCGCCTCGCTTCGTCACTCACCTCTCCTGCTGCCGCCGGTGCGAAGACCTGCGCCTCGTCGACGACGACCAGCGCCGGGTACCATTGGTCACGCGGAGCGTCGAACAAGGCGCCGAGGAATTGGGCGGCGCAGCGCATCTGAGACTCGATCTCGAGACCATCCAGCGCAAGGACGACCGAAGCCCGATGCTTGCGGATTCGTGCGGCGAGCCGGCCAATTTCTGGTCCTCCATAGGCCGAGCCATCGATCACGACATGGCCGAACGGCTCGGCGAGGGTCACGAAATCTCCCTCGGGATCAATGACGACCTGCTGGACAAGGCCGGCGCTCTCCTCGAGCAGTCGGCGCAAGAGGTGCGACTTGCCGGACCCGCTGTTGCCCTGGACGAGCAGGCGGGTGGCCAGCAATTCCTCGATATCAACTCGGACTTCGCCTCCGCCGGGCGCGGAGCCGATAAGGACTGAAACGCTCACATCGGGTTCAATAGGGAAGGCGCGCTGCGCTGCAACCCGCCGAAATCAGACGATCATCGCTCCGGGGTAGACGGCGCTGATCCGTTGCTGAGCGGAAAATGGCAGCTCCACATTCGCCTTATGAGCGCGGAATAGATTTCGAACCTCCCCGCGAGGTGCCTAGCTTTTCCATCCGCTGCGGCAATGCAGCGAGAAGGAGAAGAATGATGAAGAGCAACAATGATCGGAACAGCCGGGTTGAGCTCGGACGGATCAGCGCCGTCACCAAGGGCGCCGTGTTCGGAACGATCGAGCAGGTCGGCCTCTACCGCCCGAACGGGATCTCCAACCGCTAGGGAAGAGCTGCGCGGGAGTCGTTCGCGGCTCCCGCGCCACCCACGACAATGGAAAGTTCGACTTCCGCACTGAGCTTCGGTCTCGTCGACGGCCGGCCTGTCTTCGCCGACCTCGTGGATGACAGCTATTTCATGCTGGGACCAGACGAGGAACCGGGCTTCCTCGAGCAATTGAACAGAAAGGGCGCAGACGGCATTGAGGGTCCCCTCGTCCTGCCACCGCCAGAGTCGAGCGCCCTTTCTCACATCACCGAGCTCCCGAGACCACGCCTGGGGGAGATCCTTGCCGTCGCGAGGCTCCTCATTCTCGTATCGATCGAGCTTCGACGTGAGCCGATCTCGAAGATCCTGTCCGGGGTTCGATTGCGCCGCAACTCCGGAGTGGAGGAAGGCGATCCGATCGAGGCTGCGCGGCGTTTTGCGAGCGCGAGGAGGCTTGTCCCGATCCGATTCAATTGCCTGCGCGATTCTCTCGCGCTCATGCACTGGCTCGCCTCTCGCCGCGCGAACGCTGTCCTCGTGCTTGGAGTGAAGCTCGACCCGTTCGCCGCGCATTGCTGGGTCCAGTCAAAGAGCTGCCTCCTCAACGATCATGCCGAACGGATCGAGCGGTTCACTCCGGTGAGGGTCGTCCGATGCACGCCCGATATGCCGTGACATTCGAGCGTGGACTTCGCCGCCAGCAACTCGCTGCAAAGTCCGCTGAGCTCGGGCTCCACGTCAAATTCGATTCAGGGAGGATGCTGCTCGTCGCCGATGAAAAGACGCCGGTGCTCGCCGGAAGTGAGGGAGCTGCGGTCGGCCAGTTGTTCGATGCAGACGGCCGAAAGCTCAACGAGCTTCCTCAGTTCGAAGCGTTGAATGTCCTACTGGAACGAACCTGGGGGAATTTCGTGCTGCTGCACGAAGGCGAGAGCGGCGGAAACGTTTATCGCGACCCCTCGGGAAGCATTTCCCTCTACCGGATCGCCGGCCGCCACGGCGACGTCCTCGTTTCCGATGCCGAGCTTGCGCTCTCGCTCGGACTTCTCGCCGAGCGGGAGGTCGACCTCGATTTCGTGGTTCACTGGCTCCAATTTCCGTATCTCAGGAGCGCTCGGACCGGGATCCGGCAAGTCCGCGAGATCCTTCCAGGAATGATGGGGAACGGGTCGGCCTCCGACTGGTCGGAGGCGCTCCGCTGGCGTCCGTGGGATCATTCGAGAAGGAAATCTCTGCCGAGCGGCTTGCGCGATCTCGGCAATGGGCTCCGGCTTGTCGCGGAGCGGGCGATCGCCGCCCAGACCAAGGGCGCGACACTGCTTCTCCAGCTCTCGGGCGGCCTCGATTCATCGATCATCGCAGCATGCCTCGCCGCTTCGGGAGCCAGCTTCACCGCTGTCAACTTCGTCAGCCGGTCCGCCGATGGCGACGAGCGTCGCCACGCCCGCGCCGTTGCGGAGCGCTTCGGAATTTCGCTCTTCGAAATCCACGAGCACGCCCTTCGAGGCACGATCGAGGCGCCTTTGGAACGCAAGTTCCGCCCCGGCTCCAATCCGATCCTCGTTCCACTCGACGAGGCGGTCGAAAATCATCGTCTCGAAATTGGCGCCGAGCTCCTTGTCGATGGCGGCGGAGGCGACAATCTCTTCTGCTATCTCGAAGGCGCGGCTCCGGTTCTCGACGCGCTATTCGCTTACGGTCCTCGTGAAGCGCTCCACGCGGCCGCCGACGTCGCCGAGCAGGCGGGCGCCAACTTGTGGCAGGTCCTCGCCGCAACTCCGAGGCATATGTTGCCAAAGGGTTGGCGGCACTGGAACGAGGACAGGCGGTTCCTGAAGACGGACAGCCTCCTCGCCTGTGCCGATCCGCACCCCTGGCTCAATGCCCCGCCGCTTGCCCTTCCAGGAAAGCGCGACCATGTCGCAAGCCTCGTCCACATCCAGCATTTTCTCGACCGGCGTGTAGGTGCCGGCGGCGCAGTCATTCATCCTTTGATGGCGCAGCCCCTTCTCGAATCCTGTCTCGCGATTCCAACCCGCGAATGGGTTCGAGGCGGCGTTGACCGTGCAGTTGCGCGCGACGCCTTCAGGAACCTCTTACCGGCATCCGTGATCGAGCGCCGAAGCAAGGGAAGCCTGCAGGGCCTGTTCCACCGCTCATTCGAACGTATCCATTCCGAGCTCAAGGACCTGCTTCTGAGCGGTCGACTTCGTGGCCTTGGAATTGCCGATCCCAACGCAGTCGAACGGGCGTTCGATGCCGACCAGCGGAGCGAGCCGGAGACGCAGATGCGGCTCAGCGAAATGGCTGCGCTCGAACTTTGGCTTCAATCCTGGAGCGCTGATTAGTGGTAACCACCGCCTGGTCCGCCGGTCTTCTTCCAGCGTTCCCGCAATCGGTCCCATCGGGCAAATTGCGGCTCCTTGGCCGGGTCGGGATCGCTGTAATCCTGAAGCCAGTACCGGAACCAGTCGAGGTTGCGCTGATAGGCCGCGAGCCGATGACGCGGTTGGATCTTCAGGTGATCCTCGTCGGGATAGGCGTAGAGCTCGGCCGGCGTGGTCCCTTCCGTGAGTCGCGCGTATAATTCGGGAATTCGCCGCGCCTCCTGTTCGGGTAGCTGCAATAGGACGGGCGCATGGAAGCTTTCCGAATTCAGTGCCGCGGAGACCATCTTCCACCGCGTGCTCGTCTCCTCGGGCGGCCCAAGGCCCCAGACCTTGCGCATCATTGCGGGCCGGTCCCCACCGCCGATTGCATTGAACCAATAGCCGGTGGGGTCGGACTGGGCCGAAGCGATCGACAGGCAGGAAAGAAGGTCCGAGTGCGTTGCGACCCAGGTTGCAACCTCGCTTCCAAAGCTGAAGCCCCCCATCGCGATCTTGCGCCTGTCGATGGTGCCCTTTGCTTCGAGCATGTCGACCAGCGCGCTGACCGCGGCAAGACCCGTCCTGTAGGTTGCAATACCGTCCTGGGAGCCCGTGAACGGAGCGGCGTTCACGCAAGCGACGGCAAAGCCGGAATCGATCAATGAGGGGATCGGCCATTCATCACCCTCGCCACCCCGAAGGAATCCGCCGCAGCTATAGTAATTGATGAAGATGGGGAGTGATCGGGCCGGGGCATCGCCTGGAAGCAGCAAGGTTCCGGTGACCCTGACCCCACTCGCCGTATTCCAGCTGAGCTGCTGAACTGTCGGAGTGTAGGATGCGCGCCACGTCGCTTTGGGATCATCAAGGATGGAGTGGGTTCCAGTCTCGAGGTCGATTGCGACCAGCTTCGGCGGCGAAGACGCGCTTGACGCAACGCAATAAGCGGCCGTCGCCCCGAGCGCGCAGGGGGTGTCCCCATCCCTTCCGCCGCTGAGGAACCCCTCGCCCCGGATCAGGAGGCGGAGCTGACTGGCGCGTGGATCCCAGAGGAAGAGCGACTGGCGACGGTTCCGGTCGGTGAAGGTGACGAGCAGCTGGCGGGTTCCGGGCCGCCACACGAGCGACGAGACCCGGCTCTCGATGCACAAGCGATCGGTACATCGGGTCGTGACGCCTCCCGCAAGGGTCGCAGTCAGCGATCCCGATTTGCCGTCCCAGCTCGCCTGGGCGAGATCCCCGGAAAGCGATCGTGCGCTCACCACGTCCGAAGGAGGCGAGAAGGGAGGAACCGCCTCGGGCGAGCCCACGGGCTCGTCCCTGCGGCTCGCGAGGTCGAAGTGCCTTTTCTGTCTCGCCTCGCGCCACAGGAGCCCCGCCCGGACGAACCAATATCCGGCAAGGCGCTGGCTCGCCATCCGGCCATTGACCGATCCGCCCCGGTAAAGATTCTGGGCAAGATCGACCGACGCATCGACGAGGATCCCGGAATCATATTCGTCCCGCTCGGCCCTCCGGATACGCTCGCGCGACGGGCCCACCTCGTAGTCGAGTCCCTTGCCGTCAGCGCTGAGTTCAAGGGACTCGACGTCTTCGTCTCGAATGACCAACGGGACTTCGGGACCCCCGTCGATCCTGGCCTGCCAGGCGCCGATCGCTCCGTCGACGAGGGAGCGGAAGATGATCGAACGGCCGTCGGGCGCCCATATCGGCGCCTTAGCATCGATGAGGCCCGGATCACGGTAGATCGGCTCGCCCGCGCTTCCGATCGAGAGCACCTTCCCGGTCTCAAGCTCGGCCGAGTTCCAGGAAAGATCATAGCTGTTGCGCTCGACATTCGCCCGGACCGTTCGGAAGGCGAGGTGCTTGCCGTCGGGCGAGAGCGCAAGGCTGTCGATGTCGCCGATCTCGACGAGGCTTCGAACACCCGGAGCGGCGTCGACCGCCGCCCCCTGGACGAGGGCGGCAGCGAAAAGCGCAAGGAGCCTGCACGCCCTCTCCCGACACGGGCGTGTGATTGCCACGATCTTCACCAATGCTTGCGCAGCTGGATCGAAATGACGCGCCCACGTCCCGTGGCGTTCACGGGATCGTAGCCGATCCCGCTCGTCGACCCGGGATCGGGAAGGAGCTTCGGGGGATCGGCGTCGAACATATTCTCGACGTTGAGTGCCATCCGGACATTGCTGAGCAGCGATTTGCCCGACGAGGGTCCAGTGAAGGCGAGCCCTGCGTCGAAGGTCGTGAACGAACCGACGCCCCGCGACGCGCCGCCGCGATTGTCGCGGTAGGAATCGACATGGTTCGCAAAGAGAACCGCACTGATGGGTCCGCGTGTCCATGACAGGCCTGCGCGAGCCCGCCAGTCCACCGGGTGGTAGGGCGTCCCAAGCGTATGGATGACCGGGCTCGTGCTGGTCAGCCTGTCATCGAACTTGAAGATCCTGTTGGCGTTGAGGTCGAGCCGGAACCGGTTCGCTCCTAGCTCGAAGCTATAGTCGAGCCCGAGATCGAGACCGTTGGTCCTCGTCTCAGCAGTGTTGGCGACCCGGGCGTCGACGATGACCTTCACGTCGTCCGGACTGGCATTTCCCGGCGTGAAATCCGGGCCGGAAAAGTCGAGTACCTGGCCCGCGCCTGCGATCAGGCCGGAGACGAGCGAGGCGTCGGGATCGCGCGTGACAATCGGCTCGAGAGCGGGGTCGCCGACGACCACGATCTGCTGGGTCGGAAGCGCGATCCGGTTCGAAAAACGGATCGAATAATAGGTCGCCGTGAGACTGAGCCCGGCGACAGCGGGCGGAGACCAGTCGGCACCCGCAGAGAAGCTCTTCGAAGTCTCCGGCCTGACGCCCGGATTGCTTCCGACGAGCGCGGCGCCGACGCCGTCCGGGGCCTGTGACGGGTCGATGAAAAGGAGCGATGCCGGAAAGAGGAAGACATTGTAGAGCCCCTGCGTTTCCGAAAGTAGAGGCGCTCTGAACGACGTTCCGTAGGAGCTTCGAAAGCGCAGCCCCGCCGTTGGGGACCAGAGGACGCCCACCTTGGGATCGAACGTCGACCCGAGGCCCTCGTAATGTTCAACCCTGCCTGCCGCGGTGATTGCGAGCTGCTCGAGGCCGGGCTGGCGATTGCGGCTCGAGAAGAGGGGCGCGTTCAGCTCGGCGTAGAGCGCGCCGACCTTGCGTTGGCCCGATTGCGGAGTGGGGAGGTTAACCGCTGTCTCGAACAGGCTGGAATAATGCTCTTCCCGCCCCTGCGCGCCCACTGCGAGCTTCACCGCGCCAGCCGGGAGTTCGAAGAGTTTTCCGTCCGCCTTGAGCTCGATCTCACCGACCGAATTTAGCGTATTGAAGATGTTGACCAGGCCGGAGCCCTCGGGCTGGAACTGGCTTTGCCTCGTGCGCTCCCGGAAATAGGACGCCGTGGCCTCGCCGTGCCAGCTGGAGCCAATGTCGAACCCGAGCGTGGCAGTCCCTCCGAGCGAGCGCGCTTGCGCATGGGCATTCACCGGCACCACCGGGCCTGCCACGAAATAGGAACGGTCGGTGTCGCGCAGCGCGTAATTGCCGGTGACTTCAAGCGAGACCCCAGGCCCGAGATCCTGCTCCGCAACGCCATACAAACTGTGTCGCCGCTCGCTCGGGAACAGGGACCAGTCGTCAGGCAGGTTGATCGTGAAGGGTCGGTCGCGCGCCTCGATCTCCTTGTCGTTGCGATATTCGTAGGAAATCATCGCGTGGCCACCGTTCCACCCGGTGCCGGCGGTCGCGCCCGCGAGGAGCTGGTCGCCTCCACCATCGGTGGTCGTCCCGCCCTGGACGATGGTCTCGAGACCCCTGAAATCCTTGCGCAGGATGATGTTGACCACTCCCGCAACGGCGTCGGAGCCATAGATTGCCGACGCTCCGTCAGTCACGATCTCGACCCGGTCGATCGCCGAGACCGGGATCATCGAGACGTCGACGAACGAGCCGGTATTGCTCGGAGCGACCCTCCGACCGTTGACGAGGACGAGGGTCGCACGTTGGCCGAGCCCCCGAAGATTGATCCCCGCGCCGTGTTCCGTGATGTCGGAGCCCGCGCCCGTCACCCCGAAATTCTCCTGGCCGACGCCCGCGGAGAGATTCTGCGGAACCTTGCGCATCAGCTCCTCGACGGAGGTCGGCGCAGCCTCCTCGATGTCGCGGCGAGTGATCGTCAGGACCGGTGACGTGACCTGGGCCGAGCGAAGATGTGTTCCGGTGACAACGATGGCTTCCTTGTCGGCACCCGGCTCGCGCTCGGGGCTGCCGGGCGCTGGCTTTTCCTCGATGATCAGCGACTTGCCGACGGCGCGATAGGTAAGATCGCTTCCCTCGAGCAGCTTCGAGAGCGCCTCCTCGGTCGTAAAGCTGCCCGAGAGCGGTGCGGAGCGCCGCTCACGAACAAGCCGGTCGGATGCGACAATGTCGCGTCCGGTTCGCGACGCAACTCCAATGATGGCGTCGGACAGCGGCTCCGCCGGCAAGTCGAAGCTGTAACGTTCCGGCGGAGCCGCTCCCGCAAGGCTTGCCGCTCCCGCAAGCAGCAAAGCAAATGCGGCGCGTGCCGCAATCGATCGATTTCCCTGCACTCGTTCCCTCCCGTCCGATTTTTCGGCCCTCGGGAGGAAAGACGTTCGCCGGGCGGTTCACCCCCCGTTTTTTCTCAAGGGGGCCCCGACGCTCCGCGCGAAAGGAGGAGATTGCCGTTCGCCTCCTGCTTGGCCGAGAGGTGGAACGCTTCGGCGAGAGCGGCGGAAAAGCCGCTTGCGTCGCCTGCTCGGAAAGCCCCAGTCACTCGGAGCTTCCCAAGTCCCGGCTCAACGATGATCTTCCGCTTCGAATAGCGGTTGGCGAGCGCCACCGCGGCGTCGAGCGGGGTCGCTTTGAATTCAAGCTTTCCTGAAGTCCAGTTCGACGCGACGAGAGCATGGCGGCTTGCCGCAATTCCGGGCGCCGCGACGATCCCTTCCCCCGCAGCGACGCCCACGTCTGCCTTGGAACCCCCGCTCTCCGTCCGCACGCTCGCGTTTCCGGCGAGGACGTCGACCATGGTCTCGCCGTCGACGTTCGCGACATCGAGAATGCCGCCATCGGCGCTCACCCTCGTCGAACCAGCCTCGATCACGAACGGTGCATCAGACCTTGCAAGGTCGAAGCGCGCCCGGCCCGCCTTGATGACTGCCCGGCTCGACGAGGGGCCAAGCTCGACCTCGACACTGGTCGAGGTGTCGAGGGTCAATTTCGTCCCGTCGGAAAGCCGGACTTCCCTGATCTCTCCGATATCGGTCGTGAGCATGACGGCCTCGGTCCCGCCCAGAGCGAGGACGCCCCCGCTCGCAAGATAGAGACCAGCCGCAATGACGAGCGCGATCGCGGCGGCGAGTGCCCAGGCGTGCCGCGGCTCGCCCGCCCCGACTCCGGCGCGCGCCGGAGTCGCTGAAGCAAGCTTCGAATGGCGCAGCACGGCAGTGCGATCGTAGGTTTCGCGGATGCGCGCATATGCCGCCGCATGGGCCGGATCGCGATCGTGCCAGCGGCGGAACTGGAGTTCGGTTTCGGGGTCTCGGCCGCTTTGCAGCCGAGCGAACCACGTCGCAGCTTCCCGCCGCAACATCCCCCTCGTCTTTGGCAACCTCACCGCTCAGCCCCGGTCAAGGATTCGGTCGATCTTCGCAATGGCCTTGCTCATCTGCTTCTCGATGCCTTTGATGCTGAGCCCCGTGCGCTCCCCGATTTCGGCATAGCTTAGACCCTCGATTCGCTGAGCGAGGAAGATCTCGCGCGTCTTGGGCTTCAATTTCCCGATCGCCTGCTCAAGCCGCCTGAGCGTGTCGCGCGTCTCGAGGACCGTCACCTGGTCGATCGTAGCGTCGGTGGAAGGATCGAGTTGTCGCGATCGTTCATCGAGCGCCCGGCCTCGTCCCCAATCGCGCAAGAGGTTGATCGAAACGCTCCAGAGATAGGCCTGCGGCTGTTCGATCGACCGGAGCTTGGCCGGTGCCAATCGGATGATCCTCAGAAATGCTTCGTTGGCGAGCTCGCGGGCAATCTCGGAACAACCCGTCCTTCGCGCGAGGTGACGCACGAGCGCCGGCGAATGCTCACGGTAAAGCTCGCGAATGCGCATCGTGGCCTCGGCCGCCGGACCTGCCGCCGACAAAGGGCATTCGCCGCGGGATTCATTCGGGCGCGGCATTGACGCCACGCTCCGAGCCTGGAGCCCAATGCTTCGCTCCTGCACTGTTCGTTCAACAATCGACGCCGGCCGGCACATCCACGATCTCCCTCGCGAATTGCGCCCTCGAGCCGGGTGTTGAGAACATGCTTGGACATGCGCCGCCGCCTTTAGCCGAAACCGGCCTGGACATGCGCGGCGGCCACCCGGCCGGAAGTGGATCTCGACCCCGGTCGGCTTTTCCCAAGACAAGGTTCTCACGCCTCGGCGCCCTCTTAGGCGCACCTCGATCTTAGCGACACGAGCGGCTTTCGCAATGCGGGTTGCCGTAGCTTGATCCGGCTCAAGCTTTCCGTCGGCTCTCAGGTCCGCACGAGCTCATGAAGCCAGACGAGGAGCCCTACCGATCATAGCCGAAGCGTTCGGTGAAGAGGGCGATCTGCGGGTCGCTGGCGATCCAGTCGTGCTGCTCCAAGCTCAGCTCCTCATCGCTGAGCTCCGCACGGGAGCAATCGAAGTCCCGGTGGCCACCGCTCTCCCAGTCGACCGCCGTGCCCCACAGGAAGCGGCGATGATCGAGGCGGTGGAAGGGTTCCATGAACCGGGTCGAAGGGGGAAGAGAGAGGTGGCCATAGACCCGGGTCATCGTCGCGACGGGATCGCGCACAAGGTCTTCATAACGCACAGAGAGGACGTTCGGCCGCTCCCAGTGCGGTCGCCAGCAGCGGATGTTCGCTTTCAGAAACTCCCACCGCTCCGCCTTCTCGGCAGGAGAGGCATCGACCTGCCTGTAGATCGAGCGCAGGATCGCTCGGGGATCGCGCACCGTGTAGACCAGTGGCTCGGTCCCCGCGATCGCCTCCACCAGCGTTGGAGCAGTGAAGAAGTCCGGGCTCTTGTCCCCAAGCGCCTGAATGTCCGGCTTTCCGTATCGCTCGCAAAGGAGCGGGCGGACGGAAGAGTACCAGCCCCGCCAGTCGTCGATAGAATCCTGCCGTCGTCCGGAGAGGAGCTTCAACGCCTGTTCGCTCCGAAGGCCGTGCGCTTCCATGCGCTTCACGTGATGGGCGATCGCGTAAGGCGAAAAGAGGGTCCGGTTGATCTCGCTTTCGCACAGGCAGATCGCGTCGGGATGATCATCGATGCATCGCGCGAGGAGCGATGATCCGGTGCGCAGCGGACCAATGAGAAAGAATGGTCTGACCGCCTTCGCCTCCACTGGTCACCCCCTAAGCGATCCCGCCAGGAGACGAGACGGGATGGAGAAGGGCGAGTCAATTGGTGATCGGGGTCGGGAGCGGACGAAGCTCACCCAAGTGCCCACACTCGCTGATTAAAGGACCACGCTTCTAGCGGAGGGCGGCGAGCTGCATCTGGCCGCTTGGAGCAAGGTAGCTGATGGTGATCGGAACTGGCCGCGGGAGCGCGATGTGCTGCTCCGGGCTCGAAACGGCGGGAGGGTCCTTCCCAAGGAGCCATGTCGCGAGCTTCTGCGCGTCCTCGAGACGGACGCAGCCGTGGCTGAGGTTGCGCTGGTCCTGCGCGAAAAGCTCTTTCTTCGGAGTGTCGTGAAGATAGATCCCGTCGCCGTTCGGGAGGTCGAACTTGAAGTGGCCGAGCGAATTGGCGGGGCCAGGCTGCTGACGGACGAGGATCTGGACCTCACCGGCAGCGACTGCCTTCCAGTCGATGGTTTCGGGCGAGATCACGCGGGCATCGGGTCCGAAAGCGGAAACCACCTCATAGCCGCGCTGGGTGAGATAGGACTTGCCATCCGAAAGCACCCGCGGAGCAATGATCGTCTTCGCAAGATCGGACGTGACGTGCCAATAGGGATTGAGGGTCTCGTAGTTGATGACGCTTTTCAGCTCGGGCGTCGGGGTGTCGGGCTTTCCGACGATCACCTTCATCGAATCCCGAACGCGGCCATCCTCGATCATGTAGAGCCGGGCCGAAGCGGCATCGACGAGGACGAAACGGCCGCTTGCTGGAATCTCGGCGTCCGCAAGTGAATCCACGTAAAACTGGGGAGCGATGCTGCCCGCGATCGGTCCCAGCGCCGGGTAAAAGCTCGCGAGCCCGAGAGCGCCCGCGCCCACCACCATGACTGCTGTGACCGCAATCAAATATCTGCGGCGAAGCGTTGAGGTCATCGTCATGCCCCCGTTCACCGATAATTACGCCAAATCGCCATGGAGCGCGAGTCCGCCCACGAACCGGCCGCGCTGGCTGGCCCGGGACGTGAATGGCGAGGCGAACGGGCCGCCTTGCCAGAGGACCGCGCCCCCTGCCCTCAGGACTGCTTGTCCGCGCTCCAGCGCATGATCGAGCCGTTCTGCTTGTTCTCGCTGACGCCCTTCAGGCGGCCATCGGCCCCCACGGTAAAGTTGACAACTCCAACGACCTTGCCGTCGCGCTTGCGGGTGACCACGTAGCCATTGTCGCCGGACCTTGCGACGGACACCAACGTCCCGGCGATGTCGCCATTGATCGGAACGTCGCCGCCGCCGATCTTCGCTTCGTAGGAGGTCCCGTCGGGGGAGCTCGACTTGTAGGTATCGCCATTCACGTCGACGGTGAAGGTGAGTGCGGCGTCATTGAAGTTCGCCAGTTTCGAGGGTTTCCACTGTCCCGAGATGGCATGCGCGCCCGCGGGAGCCGGCCCGACCCTCGTCTCCGAAAACTCGCCCTTGCTGGGTTCGCCGGGCGTAGAGGTATCCGTAAATTGCGTAGTCTGGGTGTTGCCGTCGGCCGAAACCGTCGTCCTATACACTGCGATCACCCTGTCGCCCTTCTTCGAGGTTTCCGTGATCGTGCGCGCGTCGACGATCTTCACGGAATCGCTATCGAAATAAGGCGTGTTCACCGGGTGGAACGCGCCGTCGGCCGCAACCGAATAAGGCGGAGTGCAGGACTTGCACGAGAAGGTGCCGTCCCGGAGGAGATATTCGTCCGGCTTGGTTTCCCACTGAACACTGCTGATATCGGCTTTCCAGGTGCCGTTTATCGCATCGGCCGACGAGGCCGTCTGGGTGGATTCATTCCCGCCCACCGAGGCTTGCTTGTTGCACGCCGATAACCCGATCAACGATGCGCCGGCCGCAGCCAGCATTAGCGTCTTGCGCATGAAGCACCCCCTTGTTGCACCGGAGCTGCCCTGATCGGCAGCGTCACGGGGACCGGCGGCACCGCCGCGGGGCCTCTCGCCCGGGCGGCGGAGTCGTCGGGCGTGCTACTAACAGCATTGGGGCAAGACGGATATGGGCTTACCCGGATTTCAACGTTCTCAGCCTTTTCTCATTTGCTGCTCATGCGTCTCATCCCGATTGAAGCCATAGCGGGGGCAGCAGTCGGAATGGAGATCTGCAGATGAGGAGTTCAAGCCAACCCTCGAGGGCAAGCCTCGCCTACCGTACCGCTATTGGCGTCGCCGTCCTGACGGCGTTCGCGACCCTCTGGACGACGATTGTTCGAGATGACGGCAACGGCATTGACTTTCTGATGCTGATCATGGCGGTCGCGGTCGGCTGGTTCTCGGCTGCCTTTCGTCCTGAAGGCATGGCGCGCACCATGGTCGGGATCGCGGTCATGCAGGGCCTGCTTGGGCTCTTGATCGCAACCGCGCCATCGACCGAGGCGGCGCCGCGCGGTCCGACGAACGCCCTCGCCTTCAGCGGGATATTTGCACTCCTCTGGCTCCTTGCCGGCGCGTTTTTCCGCTCGGCTGCAAGAGAAGGATCGCGGGCCGACAAGGGCTGACATCGACCGGCCTTCGGCAGCCGGGAGATTCCTTTTGATTTGTTGGCAAAGGCCGCTTCCATTACGCTCGTGCAACGGCCCAAGGCCGTGGAGGAGGGGAAGGACCGTGCCAGTCGAACTCAGGATCCTTGCTTTTGGAGCGCTGCTCCTTGTCGTCTACATCTTCACCGCGACGCGCTTCAAAACCGCGCAATACGGCCGCAAGTGGAACATCGGGGCTCGCGACGAGGCCGTGCCGCCTCCCAACCCGGTCACCGGCCGGACAATGCGCGCGCAGGCGAACTTCGAGGAAACCTTTCCGATCGCGATCGTCGCCTTGATGGGCGTCGTGGTCGCGGACCGGACGAACCAATTGACGGCGCTCGGTGGCTGGATCTGGCTGGGTGCACGGGTCCTCTACCTGCCGGTCTACGCCGCCGGCATCCCGGTCATCCGCACCCTTATCTTCGTGATCAGCATGATTGGCCTCGGGATGGTGCTCTGGCCGCTTCTCGCAGGCTGAGGGCGCGAGCCAGGCGCCAATCCGCCTCAGACGCGCTCGGGAATATCCGCCAGCCTGCGGCGCCAGACGGTCTCGTTCCTTGTGAGGGGCCGAGCCCAGAAGCTGATCGAAATGATGTAGGCGAGGAGCAGCAGGATGAGGAACATCCCCTCGCGAAGACCGACCTGGTCGCCGACCCAGCCAATCGCAAGCGGAAGAAGCGCTCCTCCAAGAATGCCCGTGCACAAGATGCCCGTAAAGGATCCGTGGTGCTCGGCCACCGAGTTGAGCGCCAGGGAGAAGATGATGGACCACATGACGGAAAGCGCGAAACCGCAGAGCGGGAACGCAATGAGCGCGACCGTGGCCGGCCCGAGCAGCGCGGCAAGCACGCAGGCCACGGCGCCAAAGCCGAACGCTCTCAGGATCAGCTGGGAATCGAGCAACTTCAGGAGGACGAGGCCGAGCATGCAGCCGATCACCATCAGACCCCAGAAGAGGCTGACCTCGTAGGCTCCGGTCGTTTCCGCGGGGATGCGGTGATAGACCAGGAGGAACTGGCCCATCCAGTCGGCAAGTCCCTGCTCGGTGCCGACGTAGGCGACGATCCCGAGGAAGAACAGCAACACATGTCTGTTGCGGATCAGTTCGAGATAGGTGCCCAGCGACCCCACGCGTTCATCCTGCGCAAGCTCCGCCTTGGGCAGGCGCATCTTCAAGGTGAGCGCGATGAAGAGGGCGAAGACGAGACCCGCGCCCGCATAGAAGGGAACCCAGGGCGGGCCGAACTCGGCGAACGCATGTGCGTTGGTTTGCAACAAGCTTAGAGCGAACGGGCTGAGAAACGAGGCCACTCCAAAAACGAGCTGGCCGAGCACCGCGTAGAAGGCGAAATGCTCTTCGCCAACCGTCGACCGGGTGAGCGGATTGATGACGACCTGCAGCATTGCCATGCCGAGCCCGATGACGAACAGGCCGGCAATGACCGCGAGGTAGGAAGCGGAGCTGGCAATCAACAGGCAGCCGAACGTGTTGAGCGCAAAGGCGAGCAGCATCGTTATCCCCTGCCCTCGCCTTTCGAGCAGGAATCCGGCGGGGATCGAAATGATCCCATATGCAAGGAAGAATGAAAACGGCAGGAAGCCTGCAAGCGCATAATTGATGTTGTACCATTTGATGATGATCGGGATGAGCGGCCCGATAATATTGGTGACGAACGAAATCAGAAACCATATCGCCATGATGTAGAGAATGATTTTCGCATTCTTCCGATTCATCAATCACTTCTCTTTCTTGGGCGCGATTGGGACGTGAATTCCTGTTGAGTCCTCGGCAGTACGCACGCCTCGTGCGCTGTTCAACGTGACGCAAAGTTCTATAGGGAGGTTGGCACACCGCCCGCTGTTCAACCAGAGGCTTCTTTGAATGCTTTCCCTTCGCGCTGAGCCGGCCGCCGCCACCAGGACCACCATGTATCGGGAGGCGGGCGAAGCGCCGGCTCGCGTTGAAGCCCAGCTCCACGACAATGCGGAGAAGCTTCGAGATCTTTCCGAGAGGCTGCGCGCTCATCCTCCATCGGCAATGGTGACGATCGCTCGAGGAAGCTCGGACCACGCCGCGACCTATGCCCGCTACCTGGTCGAGACCCGGCTCGGAATCCTTTCGGCCTCGCTCCCGCCCTCGATTTTCTCGGTCTTCAACGCCCCGCTGTCCCTCGCGAACACGCTCTGCCTCGCGATATCGCAGTCGGGCCGAAGCCCCGATCTCCTGGCTGCTGCCGCCGCCGCTCGAGATTCGGGAGCGATCGTCGTTGCCCTCGTCAACGATCCTTCATCGCCGCTCGCGCAGCTCGCCTCGGTCATTCTTCCGCAGCACGCCGGGCCGGAAAGGAGCGCAGCGGCGACCAAGAGCTTCATCACCTCGCTTTCCGCGATCGCTCAGATGGTGGCCTTCTGGTCGGGCGATGCAGCTATGGAGGCGGCGCTTGCCGAGCTTCCCTCCGCATTGACGAAGGCGTGGCATTCGGACTGGGCGAAGTGCCGCGAAATGCTACGCTTCGCCGACCATCTCTATACGGTGGGACGCGGACTGCACCTCGGAATCGCGCAGGAGGCCGCGCACAAGCTGAAGGAAACCTGCATGATCCACGCGGAAGCCTACAGCAGCGCCGAAGTTCTCCACGGACCCAACGAGCTCGCAGGCGAGGGTTTTCCG
>DASZYL010000094.1:0-16448 GCA_035545385.1 Sphingomicrobium sp.
CGCGTCGTCATCGATTGCGCCAATGGCGCCGGCTACAAGGTCGCTCCCGCCGCATTGTGGGAGCTCGGCGCCGACGTCGTCGCGATCGGCGTCAAGCCCGACGGCTTCAACATCAACGCCGACGTCGGATCGACCGCACCCGATGCGCTGGCCGCCAAGGTGCTGGAGACCGGCGCCGACATCGGCATCGCGCTAGACGGCGACGCCGACCGCGTCGTCGTGGTCGAGGAGAAGGGCGAGCTGGTCGACGGCGACCAGCTCATGGCCCTCATCGCGCTCGGCCTCAAAGCCCGAGGAGAGCTCAAGGGCGACGCGGTGGTCGCAACCATCATGTCGAACCTTGGCCTCGAGAGGCGCCTTCGCGACGCCGGCCTCACCTTGCTGAGGACCAAGGTCGGCGATCGCTACGTCCTCGAGGAAATGCGGGCGAGGGGCTGCAACGTCGGCGGCGAGCAATCAGGGCATATCATCCTCGCCGACCATGCAACGACGGGCGATGGCCTGGTCGCGGGGCTCCAGGTGCTTGCTGCACTGGTCGAGGCCAAGGCTCCTGCGTCGGAGCTTCTGCGCCAGTTCGAGCCGCTTCCGCAGCTCCTCAAGAACGTCCGGTTCAACGGCGGTGAAGAGCCCCTCGAGGCCGACAGCGTGCGAAAGAGGATTGCTGCCGCCGAAGCCGAGCTCGAAGGCCGTGGCCGGCTCGTCATCCGCAAATCCGGCACCGAGCCGCTGATCCGGGTCATGGCCGAAGGCGATGACCCGGCGCTGATCGAGCGGGTCGTGGACGATATTTGCGAGGCCGTGCGAGCGCCCGCGTGAACCATTTCTTGGTAATTGTCGGTGAAACGACAATTTCGTGCGCATGGAAAACTTCGCCCCGCAAAGCGGGTCCAGGGTCGATTCGATGGCCTCGACAGCGCGCGTCCTGATCATCGCCGGGTCAGATTCCGGCGGTGGAGCGGGAATTCAGGCCGATATCAAGACGATAGCGATGCTTGGCGGGCATCCGATGACGGCCATCACGGCCGTCACGGCCCAAAATACGCTCGGCGTCGATTCCATCCATCCCATTCCGACCGAGATGATCCTTGCCCAGATGGACGCGGTCATCAGCGATATCGGCGTCGATGCCGTGAAGATCGGGATGATCGGAAGCGCCTTTGCCGCAAAGCAGGTCGCTGCCCGCCTCCACGAGCTCAAGTCGCTCCAGCCCGATCTTCCGATCGTCTTTGATCCCGTGATGTTTGCAACGAGCGGAGGGGTCCTCGCCGACGATGCGACCATCTCGGCATTCGGAAGGCTGATGGACGTTTCGACCATCGCCACTCCCAATCTCCCCGAGCTCAAGCGGTTGACGCTGGAGGAAGACCCGGTTGCGGCGGCGCTGCACCTGGTCGGGCAGCACGGCTGCGCGGTCCTCATCAAGGGCGGACACGAGGAAGGCGACGCGCTCGCCGACGCGCTCATCGAAGAAGACAATATGACGAGCTGGCAGGGCCAGCGGATCGATACGACGAGCACTCATGGAACGGGCTGCACGCTGGCGAGCGCGATTGCGCTCTTCCTGGCGCAGGGCTCGAGCCTTTCGGACGCCGTCGCTCGAGCCCGCGAATTCGTCCGGGTTGCCCTTCACGAGGCGCCGGGACTGGGGGCGGGCTCCGGGCCCATCGGCCAGGCTGGCGCTCGTCTCGATGTCGGCACTGGCCCGAGGCTCAACCAGGTGACGGTCACCGGCACCAATTACGAGCGCTCGGTCGACTTTTACCGACGCCTCGGCCTCAAGCAGATCGTCGATAGTCCCGACACCGGCTATGCGCGCTTCGAAACCGCCGGCGGAGTGACCTTCTCGGTCCAGATCGATCCGGAGGAGAAGATCATCGCGACGAGCGCCATCTATCTCGAATGCGATGATCTCGACGAGCGCGTCGAGCAGCTCGCAAGGAGCGGGATCGCATTCGAGCACGGGCCTCGCAACCAACCCTGGATGTGGCGCGAAGCGCGGCTTCGCGACCCCGACGGAAACATCATCTTCTTCTACAAGGCGGGGGAAAACCGGCGCTTCCCGCCGTGGCGAATGGAAAACTAGAGTTTTCCACAACTTGTGTCGGCTCTCCGTCTGGACGCCTGCCTTGGCGGGGGTGCAAGAGTCGACTCGATGCCGCGCCGTTGCACCTTCAAGCTCGAGCTCGATTTTCCGCAGCCGCTCGCGGGCGTCGACGAAGCGGGGTGCGCGCCGCTCGCGGGTCCGGTGATCGCGGCCGCCTGCATCCTCGACCGCGGCAAATTCCCGCGGGGGATCGACGATTCCAAGAACCTTCCGCTGGAAAAGCGCGAAGCCCTGTACGAGCGGCTGATGAAGTCGGCGGTTGCCTGGGGCGTGGGGATCGCAAGCGTCGAGGAGATCGACCAGATCAACATCTACTGGGCGCGGATGCTCGCGATGAGCCGCGCTGTCGAAGCACTCGGAATGGAGCCCGCCTGGGTGCTCGTCGACGGCAACGCCTGTCCAAAATGGCAGCGGCCTTCCAAGGCGATCGTCGATGGCGATGCCAAGTGCCGTTCAATCGCTGCCGCCTCGATCATTGCCAAGGTGACCCGTGACCGGATCATGGCCGAATATGCGCTCGAATATCCGGGCTACGGCTGGGAGACGAACCGCGGTTACGGGACCCCCGAGCACTGGCGCGCATTGCACGCCCTTGGACCAACGCCGCTCCACCGGCGGAGCTTCCCGCGAGTGCGCGCCGCAATCGACGGGACAAGGCAGGAGGAACTCGTCTTCGAAGAAATCGGAACCGGCGAGTCCTTTGAGTCACACCCACCACAGGTTGAGTCCCAAATGGGGGCCAAGACTCAAGATATTGTGGAACTGCCCCATACAGCCGTCTAATTGTGGCCCTTCGGGCCGCCACGTTAACCCTTGATCGCTTGACCCCGAGTCCGCGCTGACTCACCTTCTTCGGCTCGAAGGGGACAAGCGATTTCTATGAACCTCGTGGCGCGTATCTCGGAAAGGCATGGCTCGTTGGCGCCCAATGCGCCAACGCCAAGGATCCTGCCGTTCAACGTCATCCTCCAGGGCGATTGCATCACCGAAATGGCGCGCCTCCCTGACAAGTCCGTCGACATGATCTTTGCCGACCCGCCCTATAATCTCCAGCTTGGCGGCGACCTGTTCAGGCCCGAGGGTAGCCGCGTCGATGCGGTCGACGACGAGTGGGACAAGTTCGAAAGCTTGACTTCTTATGACAATTTCACCCGCGACTGGCTCGAGCAGGCGCGGCGGGTGCTCAAGGATGACGGCACGATCTGGGTCATCGGCAGCTATCACAATATCTACCGGGTCGGAGCGCTCCTCCAGGATGCCGACTTCTGGATCCTCAACGACGTCGTGTGGCGCAAGACGAACCCGATGCCGAACTTCCGCGGCACCCGGTTCACCAATGCCCACGAAACCCTGATCTGGTGCGCGAAGGACGAAAAGGCGCGGTACACGTTCAACTATCGCGCGATGAAGGCGCTGAACGACGACCTCCAGATGCGCTCCGACTGGCTGATGCCGATCTGTGCGGGCGCGGAGCGCGTGAAGGGAGCGGATGGCTCGAAGGCGCACCCGACGCAAAAACCGGAGGCCTTGCTCTACCGGATCCTGCTTGCGTGCACGAAGCCCGGCGACGTCGTTCTCGACCCCTTCTTCGGGACCGGGACCACGGGCGCGGTCGCGCGCCGGCTCGGGCGCCGCTGGATCGGGATCGAACGCGAAAGCGAATATGTGAAGGTTGCGCGCGAGCGGATCGATTCGACGCTTCCACTCGATGAGAGCGCGATGCGGACCGTGCCCGACAAGCGCGAGCAGCCCCGAGTGGCGTTCGGTCTCCTGGTCGAGAGCGGAATGGTTCCTGCAGGAACGTCGCTCATCGATTCGAAGCGCCGCTGGACCGCTACGGTTAGAGCCGACGGATCGATCGCCTGCGAGGCGCATTCGGGATCGATCCACAAGGTCGGCGCGGCGCTCCAGAACGCGCCTTCGTGCAATGGCTGGACCTTCTGGCACGTCGAGGAAGCGGGCGCCCTCGAACCGCTCGACGCCTTGCGGCAGCGGCATCTCGCCCAGCTATAGCGCCAGGGAATGCGCACTCTTCTTCGCCCGACGGGCTTCGTCGATTCTCCATTTGGCCACGACGGGAAGGTCGCCCGGCTCGCCGGCGGCCTCAATTTCTTCTCTCTCGTCGAGCTCATCGCCATCGAAGCGAATTCGAGGGTCTCGGCCGAGCTCGTTCCCGTCGAGGGACTCGAGGAGCGCCTTGACGACGACATGTCTCGCCAATGGGAGATGCTGACGGCCAAGCGCGCTCCCCTGCAACTTGGAGCGCGCACGATCCCGATCGACCAGCCCCAGGTCATGGGGATCATCAACGTCACTCCCGACAGCTTCTCCGACGGAGGGCGATTTTCCGATCCCGCATCGGCCGCCGGGTGCGGCGCCGACATGGCGGCCGATGGTGCGGCGATCGTCGATGTCGGGGGAGAATCGACCCGCCCCGGGGCGAGGGCCGTGTGGGAAGGCGACGAGATCGAGCGCATCGTTCCAGTCATTCGCCAGCTCGCAACAAGCGGCGCGGCGGTCTCCGTCGACACGCGCAAGGCCGACGTCATGACGGCGGCCATCGAGGCCGGGGCGAGAATGGTCAACGACGTCTCGGCGCTCACCTTCGACGATCGCTCGATGGAAGTGGTTGCGGCATCGCAAGTCCCTGTCGTCCTCATGCACCACAAGGGCGCGCCCGAGACGATGCAGGACGATCCGCGCTACGATGACGTCCTCGTCGAAGTCTATCTGTGGCTCGAGGAGCGGATCAGGAGCGCCGAGGAGAGGGGGATCCCCCGCGAGCGAATCCTCATCGATCCTGGTTTTGGGTTCGGGAAAAAGCTCGCGCACAATCTCGAAATCATGAACGGCCTTGCGCTATTTCATTCGCTCGGCTGCCCGCTCGTGATCGGCGCGAGCCGGAAGCGCACGATCGGGGCCCTCTCCGGCGAGGCGCCGCCCGACCGGCGCCTCGGAGGAAGCATCGCCTTCGCGCTCAAGGCTGCTTCTGAAGGGGCCCAGCTCCTTCGGGTCCATGACGTCTTTGAGACGGTCCAGGCGATGAGGATCTGGCGCGGGATGCGGGACCAGGCGCTGACGCCCCGCCTTTGAACACGACGACCATCGGGCCGAGTTCGTCGTGCGAATCGCGCCGCCCGTTCGCCGGGTCCCAGAGCGAACTCACCGTGCCGTCGAAATAAAGGGCGTTCCTGGCTCCAAGGGAATCCTTGAAGAAGCGGGCAAGCTTCCCGAACGAGACCGGGTCTTCGCTGATCACGAAAATCGGAATTCCACTGGGAGAAATGCCGACTCCGTTGCGCAGGTTGCGCGATTCCCCGTCGGGAGCGAACTTGGGGTGGATCTTGCCATCGATGACCAGCATCGGTCCCGACTGAGTGGCGAAGCGGATGTCGTTCGAGGACTCGAAGCGAGGGCTTTGGACGATCTCGGACCGTCCCGATTTTCGCACCAGGAAGACTCCGTTGGGAAGAAGATGGAAATTGCCGCCGCCTTTTCGAAGGTTGATCGGGTGCAATTGCCTGCCGTCTTCGACGTAGAGGCCGATCGCCTCGCCCTTCTCGTCGAACATCCCGGCATTCATTGCGAAAGCGACGTCGCGGGCGCGCGCGCCAAGGGCAGCTTCAAGGGATTCAAAGCTTCGATAGGGAGTGCCGGAAGGATCCTCCATCTTGAGGTTCACTTCGCCATTTCCGAGCGAGCAGACCGTGAACCTGCTGCCCTCGAAGCTTCGGGCCTTGCACGGAGAGACCGGGAAATCTGCGGGGACGCTCTGCTTGCACCCGCTCAATAGTGCAAATGCAAAGAGGAACAGGCGCAGCATGATCGCTGCGCCTTTAAAGCCTCAGGCCGCGGTCGTGTCGATCCCGAGGCCGCCAAGCTTTCGATAGAGGGTCGAGCGGCCGATCCCGAGCCGGCGCGCGACTTCGCTCATTCGGCCGCGATAGTGGCCGATTGCAAGCCGGATGATGTCGGCCTCGATGTCCTCGAGCGGTCGAAGGTGCCCGTCGGAGGTATAGAGAGTGACTCCCGGAGCTCCGGAGATCGCCTGTTCGCTCCCCGCCTTGCTGAGGGTCGGAGCCGCGTCGGTGCGCCGCCCGGTAAAGCGCGACTGGACCGCGATATGCGGGAAATGCTCGGCGGTCAGCGAGTTTCCGTCACACTGAAGCGCCGCTCGAAGAAGCACTCCGGCGAGCTGCCGCACGTTTCCTGGCCATCCGTAACGCATCAGGACCGAGAGCGCGTCATTGCCGATCGACAGCGGCTTGATCCCGACCTGTTCGGCGATCCGGTTGAGGAGGTGGCGGGCAAGGGCCGGGATATCGCTGCTTCGCTCGCGAAGCGGCGGAAGGACGACCGTGGTTGCAGCAATCCGCTCGGCAAGGCCCGAGTTGAAATCCTCTGGCAGGGGGCGGCTGCTCGTCGCGATCACCCTGACGTCGACCGAATAGCTGCCGTTGAGGCCGACTGGACGAACTTCGCCCGTCGCAAGCATTCGATCGAGCCGCTCTTGTGTTTCGGGCGGAAGAGCGGCGATCTCGTCGAGAACCAGCGTTCCGCCGTCCGATTGGACGAGCTTGCCGGTCTTGGACGCAAAGGCGCCCGGAAAGGCGCCCTTCTCGTGGCCGAAGAGCTCGCTGTCGATGATGTTCGCCGCGATCGCCTTGCAATCGAGCGTGAGAAGCGGCCCCTTGGAGCGAAGGCTCGCGGCGTGGATCGCCCGAGCAATGGTCTCCTTGCCCGTGCCGGCCTCGCCGAGGATCAGCAACGGCAAACGGTTCCGGGCCGATTTTGCGGCAACCGCAAGCGCGGCCCTGAACTCGGGGGCAGCGCCGACGAGCTGTTCGAGTTCGAGTGCCGGGGCAAGCTTTTCGGAGACGGGCGCGAGCTCGCCCGACGGCCGCCTGCGGTCCGCGTTGACTGCGAGCGCCTCGTGCAGCCGTTCGGGAGCGACCGGGCGCACCAGGAAGTCGGAAGCCCCGGCACGCATCGCCTCGACCGCGATCGAAACGGTGTCGCCGTGCGAAATCACGATGATGGGAAGTTCCGGGCGATGCTCGCGAAGAGCCCGGATCAGCGCCGGTCCCTGCGCTGCGTCCCAGCTTCCGAAGATGGCGGCTCGAACTTCGCGTCCGTGCGGTCCCTGGAGAAGGGCGACGGCGAGCTCGCCGTCAGCGGCACCGACAACGCTCCATCCCGCACGCGCGGCAATGGCGGCGATCAGTCGCCTCTCGTCGGCGTTGGCGTCGAGTAGCAAGAGCGAGCGTGTCGGTTCTTCGCGCATTTCCGGCCTTTCGCGCGCGACCATAGGCGCGAACCGGTAAAGGGGGACTTAAGCAAAGGCGCGGGGCTTGGGGAGTGGGGCGGGGCTTGTTATGGACGCCCCACGAAAGTTCGAACCGAAAAGGGGTATATGATGGCCGAAGAGGAGCCTTTGCTCGTCGATCCACCGACGCAGGACGTCGCGGTGCACGTCCGCGATTACGAGCGTTTCACGAAATTGCTGAAGTGGGGCGCCCTTGTCTGCCTGGTCATCGGCTTCTTCGTCCTCCTGATTCTCAAGTAAACGCATGAAAATCGCGGTCCTGAAGGAAGCGGCCGGCGAAACGCGTTGCGCCGCGATTCCCGAGACCATCAAGAAGTTCGAAGCCCTTGGCGCCGAGGTCGCCGTCGAAAGGGGCTCGGGCGAGGGCGCCTCGATCGCCGACTCCGACTTCGAGGACGCCGGAGCGAAGCTCGGAACTCGGGCCGAGGTCCTCGCGGGCGCCGGAATCATCTTGTGCGTGAACGGACCGGACCCGGCCTCGCTCGCCGGCGCCGAAAAAGGGGCACTGATCATTGGAGCCCTCGACCCGCTTCGCCAGAAGGAGCGGATCGAGGCTTATGCCAAGGCCGGCCTCGAGGCTCTCGCGATGGAGTGGATGCCGCGCATCACCCGCGCCCAGTCGATGGACATCCTGTCCTCGCAATCGAACCTCGCCGGCTACAAGGCGGTGGTCGACGCCGCGGCTGCCTACGGCCGCGCCTTCCCGATGATGATGACTGCTGCCGGGACGGTGAGCCCGGCCAAGGTGTTCGTGATGGGGGTCGGGGTCGCTGGCCTCCAGGCCATTGCGACCGCCAAGCGCCTCGGCGCCCAGGTCAGCGCGACCGACGTTCGCTCGGCGACCAAGGAGCAGATCCAGTCGCTCGGCGCAAAGCCGATTTTCGTCGAGAACGTCGCCGGGATCGAAGGGGAGGGCGCCGGCGGCTATGCGACCGAGATGTCGAGCGAATATCAAAAGGCGCAGGCCGAGCTCGTATCCGGGCATATCGCCAAGCAGGACATCGTCATCACGACGGCGCTCATCCCGGGAAAGCCGGCTCCGCGCCTGATCAGCGACGCGCAGGTCGCAACGATGCGCGCCGGAAGCGTCATCGTCGACCTCGCGTCGGAAGCGGGCGGCAATGTCGAGGGAACCGTCAACGGCGAGAGCGTCGAGCGCCACGGAGTCAGGATCATCGGTGCCTCGAACCTCGCGCGCACTCTTGCCGCCGACGCTTCCGCCCTCTTCTCGAGGAACCTCTACAATTTCCTCAGCGCCTTCTGGGACAAGGAGGAAGGACGGCCGGTCCTCCCGGCGGACGACGAGATCGTAACGGGCATCCGGCTGACCAAGGACGGCAGCGTCGTGAACGAGCGGCTGACCGCCGCCTGATCGGATGACCAGCGCCGACATTCTGATCGTCGGCGGCGGCATCGCTGGCCTGTCGGCTGCCGCCGCGCTCTCCCGCCATGCGTCGGTCGCGCTGCTCGAGGCCGAAGAGCAGGTCGGTTTCCACTCTTCGGGCCGAAGCGCGACGATGGTCCATTATGCGCTTGGCGACCGGATCGTTCGGGCCCTGACCCTCGCCAGCCGCCCCTTCTTCGACAATCCGCCTTCAGATTTCACCAACGTGCCGCTCGGCCACTCGCTGCCGGTTCTCGTCCATGCCCGAGACGACGAGCGCGATTCACTGGACGCGCTCGCCGGCGACATATCGCAATTTGCGAAGATCGAGCTCCTGGACTTTGCCGGGGTCCACGACCTCTGCCCGCTTCTGAGGGAGGATGCCCGTCACGGGCTTGCCGACCTGAACGGTTTCCGGCTCGACCCGCACGCGCTTCTCCAGGGCAACCTCAGGCAGCTCAGGCTTCACGGCGGCACGCTTCATACCGGGGCGCGCGTTTCACGGATCGACCATTCAGCCGGGATCTGGACTCTTGAGACCGAGAAAGGCGAGCTTTTCTCGGCGCCGATCCTCGTCAACGCGGCGGGTTCATGGGCCGATGGAGTCGCGAGCCTCGCCGGGACCCGGCCTCTTGGCCTCGAACCCTTGCGCCGAACGATCATCACCTTCGATGCGCCCCAAGGCACCGAGCTTCAGCATCTGCCCTTCACCAAGACCGTCGGCGACCAGCTCTATTTTGCCCATGAGAGCGGGCGCCTCTTTGCTTCACCGATGGACGAGGTCCCGAGCGACCCGACGGATGCGCAGCCCGACGAATATGAAGTCGCGCTCGCTGCACACCGAATGGAAGAGAGGACGATCGTGAAAGTCCGTCAGATCCACAGCAAGTGGGCGGGCTTGAGGACCTTCACTCCCGACAGGCACCCGGCGATCGGCTTTGCGCCCGACGTCGAGGGCTTCTTCTGGCTCGCAGGGCAGGGCGGGTTCGGCCTCCAGACCTCGCCGGCAATGGCGGCTGCAGCCGAGTCCCTCGTTGCTGGAACGCGCTGGCCTCTTCCCGACGTTCCGGTCGAGGCTCTAATCGCCGACCGGTTCTTCAGGGAGCCGGCATAGGTCAACCCACCGCTCGGCGACGAGGTCGAACAGCCGTCCGGTCGGCACTTCCACCGAGCTATTGGTCGACCCGCCGGCCGGGTAGACGGTCTCGAAGGCCTTGAGCGAGATATCGAGATAGACCGGCAGGGGTTGCTTCAATCCGAATGGACAGACCCCTCCGACCGGATGGCCGGTAAGCTCCAAGGTCTCCTCGGGTCCAAGCATCCTGGGCCTCGCTTTGAATTCGTCCTTGCACTTGCGGTTATCGAGCCGTGCATTGCCCCTGGTGCAGAGGAGGAAGAGATGGTCGCCGGCGCGGACCGCGAGGGTCTTGGCGATTCGTCCGGCTTCGACGCCGAGTGCTTTTGCGGCGGTCTCGACCGTCGCAGTGGTCCCGTCGACCTCGATCAGCTTGAGGTCCGGTGCGTGGACCGAAAGCCACGCTCTTACCGATTGGAGGCTCATTCGCCGATGAGGTGAAGAGCGACTTGGCGCTCGGGCGCGCTCTTCCGGTGCTCGAAGAGGAAGATGCCCTGCCATGTCCCAAGCGCAGGCCGTCCCTCGTTCACTGGAAGCGAGAGGTGGACCGTCGTGAGCGCGGTCCGCAGGTGCGCCGGCATGTCGTCGGGTCCTTCACAATCATGTTCATAGGAGCTGCTCTCGGGGGCAATTTTCTCGAAATAGGCTTCGAGGTCTCTACGCGCGGCGGGAGCCGCATTTTCCTGGATGAGGAGCGAGGCCGATGTGTGCCGGCAAAATAGCGTCAGGAGGCCTTCGCGAATCCCGCTCTGAGCGACGAATTGAGCGACGTCCTTGGTAAATTCGTGAAGTCCGGGGCGACTCGCGCGAATCGAGAGAATGGTGCTGTCCTGTCGAAGCATGATGCCCGCCTAGCGTCCGGCGAGGCCGCATTCCAGTCGCCCAAAACAAAAGCGCCCGCCGAGCGGCGAGCGCTTTCTAAATAGTTGAATTCTTGAGGTGTTTAGCCGTTGCCGCCCGCAGACGCCCAGCCCGAACCTCCAAGCCAGCTCCAGAAGCCGCGACCTTTTTGAACCTTCTTCATTTTTCGTCCCCGTTCACAAAGTTGATTCGGCAGATGAGGGGGACATTAACCTTAATCGGTATGGTTAGCAAACAATTTACCATGAATGCGGGCGGGTTAATTGCTCCGTTTCGGATGAATATTCAGATTTGGGGAGCGACTATTTGAGCCGCTTCGAACAAGTCGGCGGCTTAGGCCGCGCTTCGCTTGCGGTCGGAAGCCACGCGCTTTGCGAGGCTTTCGAGGCTCATGGGCCGGCCGACGGCAAAGCCCTGGGCGATGTCGCATTCGAGATCGATGAGCACGTCGAGAATGTCCCGGTGTTCCACGCCCTCGGCGACGACCTTGCGCCCGAGCGAGTGGGCGAGGCCGATCGTCGACTGGACCATCAGGCGGTCGCTTCGGTTGTCGACGATCCCTTTGACGAAGCTCTGGTCGATCTTGATCTCGTTCGCCGGGATCTTCTTCAGATAATCGAGGGTCGATTGACCGGTGCCATAATCGTCGATGGCGATGTTGACGCCGAGATCGACGAGGCGGGCGATCATGTCGAGACCCTCGCCATTGTCGGCGAGAGCTGCGGTTTCCGTGAGCTCCAGAGTGAGGCAATTGGGAGCGAGGCCCTGGCGCGCGAGGAGGGCGGAGAGCCGAAGCGTGAAGCTCTTGTCGGTGAGGAGGCGGGCCGAGAGGTTGACCGCCACATTGAAATCGCCGCCGCGCCTGTTGATCTGCGCCGCCGCGCTGACGGCCTTCTCGAGCACGAAATCCGTGAGCTTGCCTATCCGGTTGTGCTGTTCGGCGGCGGCAACGAACTCCGAGGCTGCGATCGGTCCCTTTTCCGGGTGGGTCCAGCGCGCCAGCGCTTCGGCGCCGACGACCCGCCGAGTCGCGATGTCGAGCTTGGGCTGATAGGCGACCCACACTTCGCCGCGGTCGATCGCTTCGTCGAGCTGGCTCAGCATCGAGAGCCTCCATGAGGCGTTCTCGAGCGATTCGGGATCATGATATTTCCACTTGAGGCCCTGGTGCGCGGCTTCGTCGGCCGCGACGAGCGCGCTTGCGAGGCGGTTCGCGAGCGATCGGCCGCTCCCGACCTCGACTCCGAACGCAATCGTCATGTCGATCGAGAGGCCCGCAATCCGCGCAGGGTTGCGGAACAGTGCGTGAAGAGCGTCGAGATGATTGCCGAAGGGCTGTCGCGGCTCCTCGAACCAGGCGAACGTCCCGCCGTCGCCCTGGTAGAGGATGCGCGTTGGCGAGCCGACGTTCAGCCGGGCGACGATCTGCTCGATGAGCTGGCGCTCCTTGTCGGGCGGCAGGGTCGCGACGATCTCCTCGTAATTGAGGATGCGCGCCGCGACGAGCGCGTGGTTGCGTCCCTCGCGGTTGCTTCTCAGCGCGTTGAGGTTGGGCAGGTTCGATACCGGGTTGACGAGGCCGCGCGAGCGGTAGCGGCGCCAGCCGAGCACCGTTCCGACAACCAGCAGCACGAACAATCCGGGCGTGATGTCGACGAAGATGAGGTTGGCCTCGAGGAACACCGGAACCACCAGCAAGCCGGCGCCGCTTGCCGCGAGGATGATCAGGCGGGTGGTGAGGCGCTTCCGGCCGAGCGCCACGGCCGCTGCCGCGACCGCGAGCGTGAAGGCGAGAAACCAGCCAAGGTCGATGGGGGAGCCGGAGAGGAGCGTCTCGGCACCAATTGCGTGAACGAAGGCGCCGAAGCTCCTGCCGTAACCGGGGACGAAGAAGACGTCGCCGATGACGTCGCTTCCGATTCCGATCACGACTTGCTTGCCGGCGAGCTGCTTGGCTCCGACCGCCCCGGTCAGAACGTCCCCTGCAGGGTAGGAGGGGATCGTCGCCGGATCGACCGAATAGTCAACGCGGAACTGGGTGTCGGGGGTTCCGCTGACGTTTGCGATCGCGCTCGCGAAGGAGGGGATCACCTTTTGCCCCACTCGCGCCGAGTAGAGCAGCTGCCAGGCGGCGTTCTGGTAATTGTAATAGACGCTTCCAGTGGCGAGCTTCGCATTGGCCGCGAGCGCCGGAATCGGCGGATCGGCAATCGTGGCGGTCGAGCCACGGGTGCCGCTCTTGGAACGGGTGAAGAGCGTCACCCGCCCCGATCGCCGAAGCGCCGCTGCGAACGCCTCGTCGTCGCGTCGATCCGAGGCGAACGAGAAATTGACATCGAAGAAGATCTGCTTCGCGCCGGCCTTGGTCAGCTTGTCGACAAGCTCGCCCTCGGTTTTCCTCGGCCATGGCCAATTCCCGACCTCGTGAAGCGATTTGTCGTCGATCAGCAGGACGACGACGGCGCCGCTGGCGTCGTGGCGGTGAAGGGCGTTACGCGAGATTCGAAGCCAATCCTCCGCGATCTCTCCGAAACCGATGAGGCCGAAGACGATTCCAGCAACCACCGTCCACAGAAGCAGCTTCCATGGCGGCGGTTCGGCAACAGTCTTTTCGCGCTTCGACACCAGAGCGCACTTTCCTACCCGAGTGGCCGCTCACGCATGCGCGCGAAAAGGTTAGGATTTCGCTAACCTCGTTCAAATTAACGAGCCTCCCACTCGACAGTCGGAAAGCGACCCGCCACAAAGCCAACGCAGCCCGTGGGAGGGGTCATGGATTTCATTTCCATCCTGTCGATTTTCGTGCTCGCCTGCTTCGTCGGCTATTATGTCGTGTGGTCGGTCACCCCGGCGCTCCACACGCCGCTGATGAGCGTCACCAACGCCATTTCTTCGGTGATCGTGGTCGGAGCGCTGATCGCTTCGGCAGCGGCGGGAAGCTCGAGTTCCAAGTGGCTTGGGCTCGTCGCGGTGGCGCTTGCGAGCGTGAACATTTTCGGTGGCTTCGGGGTCACCCAGCGAATGCTCTCGATGTACAAGAAGCGGGAGCGCAAGGATGGCTGAAGTCGCAGCGCACGCCCAGCCAGCCTGGGTGCTCCTCGCATATCTCGTCGCCGGGATCTGCTTCATCCTTGCGCTAAGGGGGCTTTCGAGCCCGGAAAGCAGCAGGCGCGGCAATCTCACGGGCATGGTCGGAATGACGATCGCCGTCGTCACCACCCTGGCGACACACGAGATCGCGTCCCTTCCCGAGATCATCGGAGCGATGCTCATCGGTGGCGGCGTTGGCCTCGTCACCGCCCGCAAGATCCAGATGACGGCGATGCCGCAGCTCGTCGCGGCCTTCCACAGTCTCGTCGGAATGGCCGCGGTGCTGGTCGGCGCGGCGGCTTACCTCAACCCGGAGGCTTTCGGGATCGCGGTTCGGATCACGCCGATCTACGGCCCTTCGGTCATCAACATCCTCCCGGTCAGCCGGATCGAGATGGGGCTCGGGGTCGCGATCGGCGCGATCACCTTTTCAGGCTCGGTGATCGCCTTCCTGAAGCTCAACGGCAACATGTCCGGAAAGCCGATCCTGCTGCCGCTGCGGCACGTGATCAACCTCGCCACTCTGCTCGCGATCCTGGTGTTGATCGCCTACTTCACCCAGGACCAGGCGCCGTGGGTCTTCTTCACGGTCATGGCGCTGAGCTTCGCGATCGGCTTCCTTCTCATCATCCCCATCGGCGGCGCCGACATGCCGGTCGTGATCTCGATGCTGAACAGCTATTCGGGCTGGGCCGCGGCGGCGATGGGCTTCACGCTGCACAATACGGCGATGATCATCACTGGAGCGCTGGTCGGAAGCTCGGGCGCGATCCTCAGCTACATCATGTGCCGGGCGATGAACCGCAGCTTCATCTCGGTCATTGCCGGCGGTTTCGGCGGTGACTCGGTCGCCAGCGGCGCGGCCGCGGCGATCGACCGGCCCTACAAGCGGGGCTCGGCCGAGGACGCGGCATTCCTCATGAGCCAGGCCGACCAGGTGATCATCGTTCCGGGCTACGGCATGGCGGTCGCCCAGGCCCAGCATGCGGTCCGCGAGATGGCCGATCTCCTCAAGGCCAAGGGCGTCACGGTCAAATATGCGATCCACCCCGTCGCCGGCCGGATGCCGGGGCACATGAACGTGCTCCTTGCCGAGGCCAACGTCCCCTATGACGAGGTCTTCGAACTCGAGGACATCAACAGCGAGTTCGCCCAGACCGACGTCGCCTACGTCATCGGCGCCAATGACGTCACCAATCCCGCAGCGCGCAATGACAAGAGCTCGCCGATCTATGGAATGCCGGTGCTCGACGTCGAGAAGGCGCGCACTTGCCTGTTCGTCAAGCGCTCGATGGGCGGAGTCGGCTATGCCGGCATCGACAATGAACTATTCTACCGCGACAACACGATGATGCTTCTTGGCGACGCCAAGAAGATGACGGAAGAAATCGTGAAAGCGCTGAGTTGAGAGGGTTGTTGAACAGCTTGTCGCAACTCGATTAATTTTACGGTAAATCAGCTATTTACGCCTTGTCCCTGGAGGCAAGTTGCTGAACAATTCCCATGGCCGATTCACCAAGTCGAACGGCCGGGAAGGGCATACAATTGCGCAAGCTGGGTATCATCGGGGGCACGGGCTGGACATCGACCGCGCTTTATTACGAACACATCAACCGCGGGGTCGCGCAGCGCCTCGGCGGGCTCCACAGCGCGAGGCTCGTGATCGACAGCCTCGACTTCGGCGAATTCGCGGCGCTCGAGCAGGCCGGGGACTGGAGCGGTGCGGCGCAGATGAACGTCGATGCCGCCCGGCGCCTCGTTGCCGCCGGCGCCGACGGAATCCTCATGGCCTGCAATACCAGCCACAAGTTCTACGACACCATCGCGGCAAGCGTCGAAGTCCCTGTCCTTCATATCGCCGACGGCGCCGCTGACCGGCTTGTCGCCGACCGTCGTTCCAACGTTGCCGTTCTTGGCACTCGCTTCACCATGACCGAGCCCTTCATTCGAAGCCGGATCGAGGCGCGCGGGATCGGCGTCGTTCCGATCGAGGAAAGCTGGATCGGCGAAGTCGATCGGATCATTTTCGAGGAACTGGCCGCGGGGCGCGTGGTCCGCGACAGCCAGCGGAAGCTCAAGACCCTCATCACCGAGCTTGCCAAGCGCAAGACCCAGGCGGTGCTCCTCGCCTGCACCGAGCTCGTCTTCGCGGTCGACGTTCGAGCGAATGTCATCCCGGTCTACGACACGGCGGCAATCCATGCTCGGACGGCCGTCGACTGGATGCTCGAGACGGAAGAAGAGGCAAGGGCGGCCGCCTGACGCTGGATAGGTTCGGCCGGGCCCCCTAGATAGGAGCGATGGACCGAACCCCGGCTGACCGCCCCGAACATCCCCGAGCTGCCGAGCGCTTCAACGAGGAGCAGGCGACCCATGCCGTTCGCGGTGCGGATCAGCCCGACCTCGAGAGGGGAGTGGCCGCAATCCGGGAAGTCCTGAAGACGCTTCCGAGGCGTCCCGGCGTCTACCGGATGCAGGACGCCCGCGGCGACGTCCTTTACGTCGGCAAGGCGCGCGCCCTGAAGAACAGGGTCACGAACTATACCCA
>DASZYL010000095.1:0-28194 GCA_035545385.1 Sphingomicrobium sp.
ACCCCTTCCCATCTCTGGTGATAGATCGCGCCGTTCCAGCGAAGGCGGCTGCCGAGGAAGGTCGTCTTCCAGCCCGCCTCGTAGTTCGTCAGGAAGTCCGGTGCATAAGGCGGAGTTTCGGGCTGGCGATTGATTCCACCCGGCCGGAAACCCTTCGACCAGGTCGCGTAGAACATCAGGCTTTCCTGGGGTTTCCACTGGATGTTGAGGCGGTGGATATGCCCCGATCCCTTGCTCCTTCTCGGAACCGCGTTCCCGTTCGAGCCAAGGTCGGCCACGTTGTAGCAAGGGATTGCAAGGCCGCTGTTACCGGTTGCAAGCGGTGTATCGGGATCGTGAAGGCCGGTCTCCGGATCGACCGGCAAGCAGCGGTCTTCGCCGGTGTGCGAGAAGACCGGGTTCGGCTCTCCGCCGAACCCCGCGAACCCGAATAGCGTATTGTCGAACTTGTAGAAGCGAAGTCCGCCGGTCAGGGTGATCTGCTGGGTGATGTCCCAATTGGCTTCGCCGAAGATCGCATAGTCCTTGTCCTCGCGATTTTCGTTGGTGAGCCAGAGCGTTCCAGGATAGCCCGTCACGGACAGGTCAGGCGCGAGATTGTCGACCAGATAATCCTGGAAGATATGGTTCTTCTGGTCCTGGTAGAAGGCGCCGAACAGCGCCCGGATCGGCTTGTCCGCCGGCGTCGCGACGCGGAGCTCCTGGCTCGTTTTCTTGAAATGGTCGCTCGCGGTGATGTGCTGGCGCGGATTGATGACGTTGCCGGCATCGTCGCGGAAGTAGAAGCAATAGGCGAGGCCGCCGCAATATTCGTACGAATTGTCGTAAGCGACGGTGTAGTCGGTATAATCGCTGGTCGAGAACCGCGGCCGGTCCATATAGGCCCCCGCGTAGGTGAGATCGAAGAAGTTCGCGATCTTGCCTTCGACGGTGAGAGCCGCCTGCCAGAAACGATCCTTCGAGATCTCCGGCTGGAACCGCACGGTGTTGAGGTCGCCCGCGCCCTTGTCCATCCAGAAGACGCCGTGCGCCTTGCTGTTCTGGTACATGAAGGTCGGAAGCACGGTCCAATTGTCGTCGAGATCGATCTTCAGGGCGGCACGGCCGCCATAGGTGTCGACGTCGTTGAAATTCTTTTTGACGAACTTGCTGTTGTCGAAATGGACGCCGTTATGGATGCAGCCGTCGACTTCACCCTCGTCGTCGAACGTCGGGTCGCCGCACAGAGTCACTTCGCCAAAGACATTGTCGATGTAGCCGGCATCATGCTGGTAGAAACCGACGGCGCGGAACGCGATCCGGTCCGCGATCGGGATGTTGAGCATCCCTTCGAGCTTGCCGCCGACGCCGCCGTGGGCGACCGAGTTGATCTCGCCGTCGACCCTTCCACTCGTCACTCCAAGCTCGGGCTTGTTGGTGATGATCCGGATCGTCCCCGCTTCACTTGAGGCGCCGTAGAGAGTGCCCTGCGGTCCAGCGAGGCTCTCGATCCGGGCAATGTCGTAAATGTGGACGTCGAGCGTCCCGCCGATGGTCGTGATCGGCTGCTCGTCCAGATAGCTGCCGACCGACGGAAGCGAGCCCGAATGGTTCCCGTCGCCTCCGGTCGCGACGCCGCGCATGTAGACGACGGTATAGCCGGGCGCTCCGAAGTTCTGGTAGCTGACCGAAGGGAGCTGTCTTGTATATTGCTCGAAGTTCGAAATGTTCAGCTGGTCGAGCTTCTTGGTTCCAAGGACCGTCACCGCGATCGGAACGTTCTGCAAATTCTCTTCGCGCTTGGTCGCGGTGATCACGATCTCGGACATGTCGGGCTGCCCCTGCTGGGCGACCTCGACCCTCTTTGGAGGAGCAGTCACGTCCGTGGCGTTCGTTCCGGGCGCCGGGGACTGGCCGGTGGTCCGCGGCTGAGTCGCAGTATCGGGGGGAACGTTCTGGGCGAGCGCCGATGCCGGAATAGCGGTTGTCACGAGAAGTCCGAACGTCAGCGCGCGAACTTTGTGGTCGATCATCGAAAGGCCCCCTCCGATCTATGCGTCCGCATTGCGACAGAGGCCTCCACCAAAGTCAACCGCGACTCCTCGGGTGACTGTTGATTGTTTCGTGACCGTTGCGTTCAGGTCGCGGGTGCGTCCGGATAGGCCTCGAGGACCTCCCCGAGGGCGGCCTTCAGCGGCCCGAGATATTTCTCGTAAGGCCGCCATTCCTCGGTTGCCTCGCGGTAGATCGGCATCCGCACCTGCTCCGAGCTTGGAGTCCTTACCGCTCTTCGAGTCTTGTAGAACTCGAGGACCTGCGGCTCGAACTCGAGCCCACAATAGTCGAGCATCCGCCGGACCTCGTCCTCGGTGTCGTCGACCATCCGCTCGTAGATGACGCGGTGGACTCGCCCGGGGAGAACGGCATCGATATGCGCCATCATGCGCACATAGTCGGAATAATATCGGCCGAGATGCTCGAGGTCGTAGCTCCAGGTCTGGCCATGCGCGAAATGCTGCCGGAAATTCGAGAAGCAGCAGCCGAGCGGATGCCGGCGGGCATCGATGATCTTCGCATTGGGCAGGACCAGCTGGATGAAGGGCACCCACATCCAGTTGTTGGGGAGCTTGTCGATGAAGAAGGGCTTGCCAGTCCGGCGCTGGACGGAGGTCCGCTTGAGATATTCTTCGCCAAGGGCTGATCGCTGCTCCTCACCCATCGCGAGCACGCCCTCGGGATATGGTTCTTCGCGCCGGGCAAGGATCGGGATGTCCTGGAGCTCCGAAGTTCCCTCGACCGCGCTGTGGCTCGAGAGGATCTGCTCGAGGAGAGTCGATCCGGCGCGAGTCATTCCCACGATGAAGATGGGGTCACCGGATTCGCAGCCGCCCGGGCGATCGGCAAAGGCCTCGGCGGAGAAGGCTGCAATGCTGCGGTCGACCAGCCTGCCCACGTCGGTCGGAGCATAAGGATGGAGCTTCAGCCTCAGCGCATTGGCGCGCGCATAATGTTCGAATGCACGATCGACCTCGCCAGCGTCGTGCATCGCCTTTCCAAGCGCGAAGTCGAGGTGGAACCGGTCTTCGTCGGCAAGGCCCGGTGTCGCGAGTGCGCGCTGCATCGCTTCCACGTCACCAGGCGTGAACTTCACCGTCTTGAGGTTCGCGAGACTCCACCAGGCTTCGCCAAGCGTCGGCCGGATCTCGATCGCCTTGCGATAGGCCAGGATCCCGTCCTCGAGGCGACCGACGGTCTTCAGCAAATGCGCATAGCTCATCCAGACCTTCGGCTGGCTGGGTGCCCGCTCGAGCACCGCCTCGTACATCGCGATCGCCTCGCTGAAGTCGCCGAGGCGACCCAGGGTCGCCGCCTTGAGGTTCCAGTGACCAAGTTCTTGAGGCTCCTGGGCGAAAAGGTCGTCGAGGAGCTCCATGGCTTCAGCGGGCCGCCCCATCCTCCCGAGGACCAGCGCAAGATTGGCCTTTGGAGCAGTCCAGCCCGGGGACAGCTCGACGGCTCGCCTCAGCAGGTGCTCGGCATCGCGGACCCGGCCGATCCGTGCCGCAAGCTCCGCGAGCATCCGGATCGCTCGAGCATCGAAGGGGTCTTCCTTGAGATAGGGCTTCAGGATCCGCTCGGCGATATCGAGACGGTTCTCGTTGAGCGCCATCGCAGCTTCGATGAGGCGCGGAGGATACCGACCGAGGAGCGGAGCTTGCGTCGCCACGTCGCCAGCGTAACCGCGCTCCCCACTCGCGCCAAGACGCCGCCACGGCTATCGGCGGCGAATGATCTATTTCGAAGACCTGGAAGTGGGGTCCGAAACCTATTTCGGTTCTTATGAGGTGACGCGCGAGGAAGTGCTCGACTTCGCGCGCAAATATGACCCCCAACCCTTTCATCTTTCCGATGAAGAAGCCGCCAAGACCCATTTCGGGCGGATCGCGGCAAGCGGCTGGCACACGGCCGCGATGACCATGGCCGTGCTCGCCAGGCATGTCGTTGCTCAGCAATATGCGGGCCTCGGCTCGCCCGGCATCGACGACCTTCGCTGGAAGAAACCGGTCTATCCCGGAGACACGCTCCACGTGCACGGGCGGATCCTCGAGAAGGCAATCTCGCGAAGCAAGCCCGAGATGGGGTCCTACCGGACCCAAACGACGGTCACCAACCAGGACGGTGCCCTCGTCATGAGCTTCATCTCGATCGTGCTGATCAGGCGCCGCCCCGGAGACTGAGCGGCACCGACCAGGTCATCAGCCGTGCGTTCGGCGCCGGCTCGAGGTCGCGTTCCGGCGATTGAAACCGCTCCAGTTCTCGCTGGCCCTCGTCGCTCTGCCGCTTCTCAGCGCGGGAGAACGGTGCGACCAATAAGAGCGCTGGCTCCTCGTCATCACGTGGGGCCGCCGGTAGCTGTCGTAGACGTAGATACCGACGCCTGGATAATAATAGTCGCCGTACCACCCGAAGGGCGATCCGTAGCCGTAGCCGTAATAGCCGCTCGAATAGCCGAGCCCGACATAGGGGCCGCCATATCCGTAGCCGCCGTAATAGCCCCCGCCGTAATAATCAGCGCAGCCACAGAGCGAGAGCGCGCCCGCGGCGAGGACGGAGATATAGGGGATACGCATTTCACACCTGTCAAACACAAGGGAGACAGGGAGAAGAACGTTTCGAGAAAAAACGCGTTCCTACGGTTCGCCCCTCTCCCTTTGGAGGAGAGGGGAAGATCGTCAGCCGGCGATCCCCGCCTTGCTCTTGGCTCGGCGAGTCTTGGCCTGGTTCTCGGGATCCAGGGGCCCCGTCACTCGAACGGTTCGCTTCGCCTCGTCCCAGATCTGGTGGTAGGCGAGATAGCCAAGGATCGTTCCGATGAGGAGGAACAGGACGACCGCGACTCCGGCCGCGTGGCGCGACTCGAGGTTGGGCTCAGCGGTCCACACCAGGAAGGCGGCGACGTCCTTTGCCATCTGGTCGACCGTTGCCGGCGTTCCGTCGGCGTACGTCACCTGGCCGTTGGCGGTTAGCGGCGGCGGCATCGCGATATTGAGGTTCGCGAAATAGGGATTGAAGTGAAGGTTCTCAGGCGTCTTGGCGTCCGGGAACTTCTGGAGAAGAACCTCTCCCTTCTCGTTCCTGTATCCCTGCTGGTTCGCATAGCCCGTGATGAGCGAATAGACGTATGCCGCACCCCCCTCGCGCGCCTTGGTAATGAGCGACAGGTCTGGCGGAAGGGCGTTGTTGTTGGCTGCCCGCGCCGCGACCTCGTTCGGGAACGGCGGCGGGAAGTTGTCGGACGGAAGCGCCTTGCGGGTCGTGGGTTCCCCGGTGTCGGGATTGATCGAGGGGACCTGGGTTTTCCAGTCCGAGGCGATCTTCTTGATCTCCGCCTCGTTGTAGCCGAGGCCCTTCAGGTCGCGGAAGGAGACCAGCTCCAGGCTGTGGCAGGCCGAGCAGACTTCCGAATAGACCTGGAAGCCGCGCTGCAGCTGGCGCTTGTCGAACTTCCCGAAGGGGCCGTCGCTGGCAAGGTGCAGCGGCTTGGGCTCCTTGTGGAACTCCGCGGAGGCGACAGGCGCCGGCGGATTGGTGAAATATTCGGCAACGCCGCTGATCAGGGAGATCAGCAGGACCCCGGCAAAGACGGCGCCGATGAACCCGAGAATGTAACGCATCTGTCCCCTGCCCCTTTATTCGACGACGGCCGTTGCGGCCTTGCGCCGCGGCTTGGCGCCGACCGGCGCAGCCTCCGCTTCTTCGCCGTGAAGCACGGATTCGCTGATCGAGCGCGGCAGCGGAAGCGGCGTCTCGAAGGCCGAAACCAGCGGCAGGATCACGAGGAAGTGGAGGAAATAATAAGCAGCCGCGAGCTGGCTGATCACGTTGCGCATCGGGGTGGGCGCACCCCCGCCGGCCCAGCCGAGCAGGATGACGTCGATCACGAGCAGCCAGAAGAAGCGCTTGAAGACCGGGCGATAGGAGCCCGAGCGAACCGGCGAGCGGTCGATCCACGGCAGGAAGAACAGGAGCAGGATCGAGCTGAACATCGCCAGCACGCCCCACAGCTTCGCCGGAAGGATGAAGTCGACGGTGAAGGAGCGAAGGATCGCGTAGAACGGCCAGAAATACCATTCGGGGACGATCTCGGCCGGGGTCGAGAGCGGGTTCGCCGGGATATAATTGTCGGGGTGCCCGAGATAGTTTGGCGCGAAATAGGTGACGAGCGCGTAGACGAGGAGGATCGCCGCCGAGAACCAGCCGTCCTTCGCCGTGAAGAACGGGTGGAACGGCAGGGTGTCACGCTCGTCCTTGACGTCGACCCCCGTGGGATTGCCCGAGCCCGGGATGTGAAGCGCCCAGATGTGGAGGATCACGACCGCGGCAATCACGAACGGAAGGAGGTAGTGAAGCGAGAAGAAGCGGCTAAGAGCGGCCTGGTCCGGGGCATAGCCGCCGAGCAGCCAGATCCGGATCGGCTCGCCGACCAGCGGGAAGGCCGAGAAGAAGCCGGTGATGACCTGCGCGCCCCAATAGCTCATCTGTCCCCAGGGGAGCACGTAACCCATGAACGCCGTCGCCATCATCAGGAGGTAGATGACGAGCCCCAGCATCCACACCAGCTCGCGCGGCGCCTTGTACGAGCCGTAGTAAAGGCCGCGGAAGATGTGGATGTAGACGACGATGAAGAAGAAGCTCGCCCCGTTCATGTGGGCGTAGCGAAGCAGCCAGCCCGCGTTGACGTCGCGCATGATGAGCTGGTTCACCGAGTTGAACGCACCGCCGGTCGTCGCGGCGTAGTGCATCGCAAGGACGATTCCCGTCACGATCTGGATGGTGAGGAAGAGCCCTGCGGCAACTCCGAAGTTCCACCAGTAATTGAGGTTACGCGGAACCGGATAGCCGCCACCGACGGCACCATAGGCAAGACGAGGAAGCGGGAGACGCTGGTCAAACCACTTGGCCAGCGGATGCTTGGGTTCGTAGGGCTTGGCCCAGGAAAAGCTCATTCGTTCACTTCCCCTTCGCGCCGATCGTGACCGTCGTCGGCGATGTGAATTCATAGTCCGGCACGACGAGGTTCTTGGGCGCCGGTCCCTGCCGGATCCGCGCCGCAGTGTCGTACATGGAGCCGTGACACGGGCAGAAATAGCCCCCGTAAGGTCCCCGGTTCTCGCCCTCTCCGATGCCCAGCGGGATGCAGCCGAGATGGGTGCATACGCCAAGAGTGATCAGCCAGTTCTGCTTGCCGGGCTTGGTACGCTCGGCAAGCGTCTGCGGATCACGAAGCTCCGAGAGCGGCACCGCGTTCGCCTCGGAGATTTCCTTGGGAGTGAGGTTGCGGACAAAGACCGGCTGCTTGCGCCAGCTGACCTTGATGCCCTGCCCCGGCAGGACCTTCGAGATATCGACCTCGGTCGTCGACAGCGCGAGCACGTCGGCCGACGGCGCCATCTGCACAATGAGCGGCGCCAGCGCGACTACTGCGCCGACGCCGGCGAAACTCACCGCGGCGACGTTCAGAAAGTCGCGGCGGCGGACTCCGTCTTCACCGGTCGGACCCGCGGTCTGCGGAACCTCAGCGGACCTTGCCTTGGTGGCCATCATTCCCCTTTTGACGCGATGTGACTGCATGTGCCGGGAGGCACGTGAGCAGGCTCGCTCCGGGAGGAACCCGGGGCGATTGGCGGGCCTGATAGCGAGGGGTTCCGGCTCTGTGAAGGGGCTGAACCTGTCTTTTCCGGCTCCTCGCCAAATCGGCGCGACGGCTCGTTCAGCGGGATTCGAGGAGTTCGAAGAGGACCAGGCTTGCGACGTGCAGAAGCAGGACCGCCCCGACGACGACCACGTAGGTGATGGTTGTTCCAACGATGAGCCCTGAAAGCGCGGCCACGAGTGCAGCGAGGAGGCTCCCTCTTGCGATCCACATCATCGCGCTCGCCGGCTTCACCAGCCAGAACCAGAGCAGCCCGTCGCGGTAGCGGAAGCGAAAATCGACGATGCTGAAATGGATGAGGACGACGGAAAGAGTGGCAGCGATCGTAATCAGTACGGAATTCATGGGCTTGTTCGAAATCTTTGATGGCCGGCGACAAGGCGCGGCGAAGGGGAAGCCTCGATCTTCGGCTTTAGAAATGATGCGTGCAGAAGGCGAGGAGGAGAATGACCGGAATTGGAACGCCGATCAGCCAGAGCAGGATGGACCGCATTTCGAACACCTCCGACATTCCCGCTCCCGCGCAAGAATGAACCGGGCCGAGAACGGTTCCTGAAGTCAGCTCGTCGCTGCGACCTCTTCCGCGGTCAGCATCCCGGCGCTTCGTCCGAGATGGGCTGCACGAAACATGATCGCAGCGGCGTAGAGCACGACCACGATGACGAGCCAGCGGAGGAGCTCGAGCGGCATCGACTTCACGATGAAGGCCGCGACGAGGACCGCGGGGATCCCGCCGAGGCCGAGGCCGACCACGACCTTGAGGTCCATCTTCCCCATCTGGATGTGGCGGACGCAAGCCCCCGCCCCCATGACCGCAGCGGCCGCGGCCATGATCGGGAAAACAAGCCTTGGATCCATGCCCATGAGACTGAGGGTGACGAGTGTCGGGGCATAATTGCCGACGCCGAAGTTGAGGAGAACTCCGAACCCGAAATTCGCCGCGATGGCGACGATCGTCAGCGTCAGCGGAAGCCCCGCGGCGGTCCCGCCACCCGGGAACATGTGGAGGTTGGTCATGGCATAAGCGATTGCGGCAAGGACAAGTCCGATCGCGACCACGGTCTGGACGATCCAGACCCGGCATTGGGCAACGAGCGGGGCTCCGACCAGGCCGCCAAGGAGGACAGCCATGGCGCAGCCGAACAGGAGCATCGGGTCGACCTTCACTCCGAGGAGGACGAGGAAGATCACGCTTTCGGCCATCGCCGGCGGAGTGAGCCCGACAAGCATGGTCGGCGGGATGAGCCGGTCGGGCACCAGCTTGCGGAACTTCAGCCACGCGGTGGTTGGAGCGAACGACCCGATGCCGAGCGTATCGAAGAAGCTGACGATCGCTCCGAGGACGATCGCCTCGAGCCTCGGGACCGCGCGAGCGGCGATCGCCGCCTTCGCGAGGAAGAAGGTGAAGAACAGGATGGCAAGGCAAAGCGGAACAAGCAGTGCAAGCAGCATGGCGGCCTCCCCCGCAGCGCGCGATGCTAGCGAATCCTGTCCAAGTCTCAACGACGCCGGTGAAATATTCGCCGCCCTCCTGACTTGGCGGCTCGCTTCAGGAATCTGAACTCCCAAGCTCGAATCGTCTCGTCCTCGTCCGGCGCGCCGCCGGCGCGCGGGCATTTGTTCGGGCGCCGACGATCATGAACAGAGCGAGATAGGGCACATGGCGAACAACGCAGGAACCATTCTTTCACGGCTGAAGGACGAGGAGATCGACTGGGTCGACCTCCGGTTCACCGATCCCAAGGGCAAGTGGCAGCACCTGACCATGGCGTCCAACGTGATCGACGAGGACAATCTCACCGACGGCTTCATGTTCGATGGAAGCTCGATCGCCGGGTGGAAGGCGATCAACGAATCCGACATGATCCTGAAGCCCGACCTCGACGCGGCTTATCTCGACCCCTTCAGCGCCACTCCCATGCTCGTCCTCTTCTGCAACGTGGTCGAGCCGTCGACCGGCGAGCTTTACGGCCGCGACCCGCGCTCGACCGCGACCCGGGCCGAGGCCTATCTCAAGCAGACCGGAGTCGGCGACACGGTCTATGTCGGCCCCGAGGCCGAGTTTTTCATGTTCGACGACGTGAAGTTCGAGGACGGGTACCAGGTCAGCTACTTCAAGATCGACGACATCGAGCTTCCGACCAATACCGGTCGTGAATATGAGGGCGGGAACCTTGCCCACCGACCGCGCGCCAAGGGCGGCTATTTCCCCGTGGCGCCGGTCGACAGCGCCCTGGACATTCGCGGCGAGATGGTCTCGACGATGCTCGAGATGGGCCTCCCGATGGACAAGCACCATCACGAGGTCGCAGCCGCCCAGCACGAGCTTGGTCTCACCTATGGCGGGCTCGTCGAGACCGCCGACCGGATGCAGGTCTACAAATATGTCGTGCACATGGTCGCCCATGCCTACGGCAAGACCGCGACCTTCATGCCCAAGCCCATTGCCAAGGACAATGGCAGCGGGATGCACACCCACATGTCGATCTGGAAGGGTGGAAAGCCCCTCTTCGCTGGCAATGGCTATGCGGGACTGAGCGAGACCGCGCTTTACTTCATCGGCGGGGTCATCAAGCACGCCCGCGCGCTCAACGCCTTCACCAATCCCACGACGAACAGCTACAAGCGCCTCGTCCCGGGCTTCGAAGCGCCCGTCCTCCTCGCTTATTCGAGCCGCAACCGCTCGGCATCTTGCCGAATCCCCTATGGCGCCGGGGAGAAGGCGAAGCGGGTCGAGTTCCGCTTCCCCGACGCGATGGCCAATCCCTACCTCGCTTATTCGGCGCTCCTGATGGCGGGGCTCGACGGGATCCAGAACCGGATCCACCCGGGCGACCCGATGGACAAGAACCTCTACGACCTTCCGCCGCAGGAGCTGGTCAACGTCCCGACCGTTTGCGGATCGCTCCGCGAGGCTCTCGTCAGCCTCCAGAACGACCGCGCTTTCCTCACGCGCGGAGATGTCTTCAGCGACGATCAGATCGATAGTTACATCGATTTGAAATGGGAGGAAGTGATGCGCTGGGAGACCACCCCCAGCCCCGTAGAATTCGATATGTATTATTCGTCATAATTGTGATGTAAGATACGCCTTTCGGGACGCCGGTGGAGGGAACCCTCCCACCTTCCCTTTCCCTCCATCGGCATCACGAATCCTCCATTTTGGAAGGATGCACGATTCCGTAACCACGACGGGCGTATCCTCGCGCCGGTCGGAGCCACGGAGTGCGTCAATGAACATCAGGGCGAAGATCTTGGGCGGGGCAAGTTCGTCCGAAAAGCCAATTCTGTCGGCCAAGAAGAAACCGAGGGGCGCCAAGGTCGATTCGCTCGATGGTCTTATCGCGCGCGAAGAAGCGCGCACGAATCACAGCCGCTTCGATGATCGACACCGACTTCTCGATGAAGTGGTCAAAGTCACGAGCGGCAGGAAAAGCCGCGAAGTCAGCCTGATCAACGTCTCGGGCGGCGGAGCGATGATCGGCGGCAACATCAGCCTTGCGCTGTGGGACAAGGTCGAGCTTCACCTCGGCGAGAACGGGACGGTCGAATGCGTCGTGCGCTGGGTCAAGGACGGCCGCTTCGGCCTCGAGTTCGCGCATGAGACGAGGATCGACTGCGGCGTCGACAAGCAGGCCGCAATCCTGAGGGAAGTCATTCGAAAGAGCTTCCCGGACCTTGAGTTCGAGGCCGATTCATCGCGAGAGGAGCAGCGTGAGGGGCCCGAGGGCCGAGGCGCGCGCCGCCACCCCATGGTCTGGTCGGGACTGCTTCATCACGACTATGAGAGCAGTCCGGTCAGGGTCCGCAACATCTCGGCGACGGGCGCAATGATCGAGTGCACCGACATGCTCACAATCGGCTCGGAGCCCCTGCTCGAGCTTGGCCCGGAGCTGTCGGTCTCGGCGGTCGTCGCCTGGGTCCTCGGGGACCAGGCCGGGCTCCGCTTCAGCAAGCCCTTCGACCTCGATGAACTGGCGCGCTCGCGACCCGGGGTTGCCGGATCGCGGTGGACGCCGCCCGCCTATCTCGAGACCGCGGAGGAGGATTCCTCCCCCTGGGGCGAGCATTGGGGTCGAATGTCGCTGGGCGAGCTTCGAACCCAGCTCGAGGGATTCCTCAAGCGCTGATCTTTCGGCCGTTTCGCGCCTTCTCGGCAGCAGAGCTGCCATAGATTGCATAGAGGATGATCCCGATCACCTGCGCGGTCAGGAAGAAGATCTGGGTGCGGTTGGGCAGGCTGACGAAGAGGTAGAGACAGCCCAGGATTCCGCCGAGACCAACCAGCCACGGAAGCGGCGCCCGGAACCGTCGCTCGCGATCGGGCTCGCGTTGGCGAAGGACCAGCATTGCAGCACAAACGGCGATGAACGCCGCGAGCGTTCCTGCATTCGCGAGGGCCGCGATGCTGGCGAGCGGGATGAGGCCTGCGAACAGCGAGGTGACAATCGCCGTGAATATCGTGATCCGGACCGGCGTTCCCCTGCGGGACACCCGGGCGAGGCTGGGCGGCAGCAGGCCGTCGCGGGCGACCGTGAAGAAGATCCGGCTCTGCCCGTAGAAGAAGGCAAGGATCACGGTTGGAAGCGCGATGACTGCAGAGGCGCCAAGGATCCTTGCCGCCCACGGCTGGCCGATGTCCCTGAGGATCAGCGCAAGGGGCTCGGCGCTGTCGGCAAAGCCCGTGTAGGCGACCGCCCCGATGGCTGCGGCCGCGACCGCCATGTAGATCGCGACGCAGACGATCATCGAGCCGACGATCCCGATTGCAAGGTCGCGGCTCGGATTCTTCGCTTCCTCGGCCGCGGTCGCGATCGCGTCGAAGCCATAGAAGGCGAAGAAGATGATCGCAGCCGCGGCCATCACTCCGACCTCGCTTCCCGAAGCCCCTGTCTTTGGAAATCCAAAAGGCATGAAGGGCTGGAAGTGCGACGCGTTGAAAACGGGAAGAGCAACCGCGATGAACATCGCGAGCGCGGCCATCTTGATGGCCACGAGTATCGCGTTGATCGTCGCGCTTTCGCGAGTGCCGGCGATGAGGAGGCCGGCAACGACCCAGATGATGAAGATCGCCGGGAGATTGATGATTCCGCCAAGTTCCGGCCCCTGGACGAGCGCGTCCGGGAGCCCCAGCCCAACCGATTTCAGGAACCCCGCGGCATATCCCGACCAGCCGACTGCAACGGCGCTCACCACCAGCGTATATTCGAGGATGAGGGCAACACCGATCATCCAGGCGATCAGTTCGCCGAAGACCGCGTAGGAATAGGTGTAGGCGGAGCCCGACGCCGGGATCATCGTTGCGACCTCGGCATAGGCAAGGGCGGCGCAGGCGCAGATCACGCCCGCGATCGCGAACGAAAGGATGACCGCAGGCCCGGCCTTGCCCGCACCGACCCCGATCAGTGTCAGGATTCCGGTCCCGACGATCGCTCCGACGCCGAGCGCGACGAGATGTGGCCAGGATAGCGACTGCTTCAGGCGATGCTCTTCGGGCAAATCCTCCCGCGCGACGACAGCCTTGCGGACGCTCCAGTTCTTCATGACCCCTCCCGGCTTTGGCCGACGCCTCGCAAGCCCGCGGCTCCTCGTCAATAATCCTTGCTCACCCGGACGCTCGCGCTGGCGCGGCCGATCGTCGACACCGTCGAGAGGATCGAGAGCCACCTTGTCATCTGATATTCGACGTTGGTGGCCGAATAGCCGGCGCCATCGGTGACGACCTCAACGAACAGTTTGCGGCGGATATATTTGCCTGCTGCAATCGATGTCTTCTGCCCAGTCGCAACGTCGGCGGGGACGATTCGCAGGCGGTCGAGTCCAACGGCGCGGCGGAGGGCGTTGATGGGATCGAGGCTTCCCGAGCCCGACTGGAGTGCAGCGACAGCCGATGCGAGCTGGAGCGCCTCGGGGGCCGAGAGGTTCGTGATCGAGGTCCCGAAGAGGATCCTCGAAAGGAGCTCGTCGTGGGGAAGCGGCGGCGAACTTGCGAAGGTGATTTCGGGTTTGAGGCCGGTGCCCTGGACGATCACGCTTGCATCGATCCCCTGGACCGCAGCTTCGGCGTGGATGTCGAGAAGCGGGGTGGGTGGGGATTCCCCCTCGAACCGAATGACTCCGCGGTCGAGTCGGAAGATTCGGCCGGCAAAATTGTAATTGCCCTGCACGAGGTCAGCCCGGCCGGTGAACTGGGGAGCGTCGGCGAAGCCGCCGACCTTGAGATTGGTCGTCCAGCGGCTGGTGATTCCGAGGCCGGTGACGGCGAGGTTGTCGCCGGCGAGCTTGAGGTCGAGCTTCCAGCGATGGACCGCCGAAGGCTCGATGACCTCCTCGTCGGGAAGGCCGGTTTCGCGCACGTTGAGGGAAGGAACGGCTGCAGCAGCGCTTGCCCTTCCAAGCTGGAAGCGGGACTTGTTGAGCCGCAGGTTGCCCGAGATCGTTCCTCCGTTCGCGTCGGAGCGAAGACTGAGCGGTCCGGTGACCCGTGCAGCGACGTCGTCCCGGTTGAGGAGAAGAGCCTGGTTCGCGCTGAAGGCGAGGTCGAGAAGCGCATTGCCGCCCGAGAAGGTCACCGAGCCGTTGCCGCTGATCGAGCCGCCGCCGCTCGTGTTGCCCGCGATCTTGCTGAAGACCAGCTGGGAGCCTTGAAAGCGTGCGTCCGCGGCGATGTTCTCGATCACCATGCCGGTGACCGCGCTCTCGAGACGGGCGTTATTAGTCCTCAGCGACCCGCGGATCACCGGATCGGTAAGCCGGCCGCCGATATCGGCTCCCACTGCAAGCGGGCCCGACATGTCGATGACTTCGCTTCCGGTCAGCCGCCAGAGCGTGTCGGCCGGCCCGGCATAGCGCAGCTGGGCGAATAGCGGGGCGTTCATGAGCTCGGCGACCAGCGGTCCGCGGCCGAGCGGCGCAAAGCGTGCCTGTGCCCGCCCGACGACCGCACCGTCGCTTGCAGCGACGGCCCGAAGCGCCGCCTGGTTGTCATTGACGATCGCCGCGATCCCGATGTCGACGGGCTTCGAGGCAAGGACGAGGCCGGCGTGGCTGAGACCGCGGATCTTGAGGTCGAGGCGGCCGCTCCGGTTCGACTTCCATGCATAATCGACGCGGCCCGTCGCCGACCCGGAAAGATCGAGCCCCGGCCAGAAGATGTCGAGCACCTCGAGCGGCATTCCGGCAAGCTGCGCATGCACTTCGGGCGCCGAACCGCTCCGGCCCGACACGGTCGCAGTACCGCCCGCGAAGCTGAGGCTGGTCGAGGCGAGCGCCCAGCCATCGCCCGACCGGGTCAGGACCGCGGGCTGGGTGAGGACGAGCGGCTGGCGCTCGATCCGGCCACTGCCCGTGAGTTCGATCCGGTCGGGCGAGATCTCGGCAAGCGTCGAGAAATCGAAGTTCGTTCCTCGCCGGCCGGCGACCGCGGCCCGCACCTGCCCGCTTCCGTTGACCAGCTTGGCGTTGGCGGTCAGCCGCGCGAGCGTCATTCCGCTCGCCTCCAGTCCATGGGCGTCGACGACGCCGTCGATCGTCGTCCGACCCTCGGCGAGGATGATCGAGCCGTCGAGCCGGCCGCTATGGACGGCGAAGGCTCCCGGGAAGCTCGCCTTGTTGGCAGTGAGGTGCGCATCGATCCGCTGCGCGCCCGAATGCGGAGAGAAGTCGAGCGTTCCCGCCAATGTTCCCCCGGCAAGGGTCAGCCGCCCGGTGAATCCGCCAGGATCGGAACGAAGGTTGCCGCTCGCATGCGCTCCTCCCGCGTCGAGCGACGCGATGGCGATCGTGGTCGTGCCGTCGGGTGGAAGGAGGATCTGGCCGGTGCTCGTGAATGGGCCGAGCTTGGAACCCCCGCTCGCGCGATAATCGAACCCCGCGGCGACGGGGTTGAGCAGGAGGTGCATGTCCTTGATTCCGAGCGCTTCGTTCGGGCTCGCGAGGACCAGGTCGACCCTCGGCCGCTCGATATTGCCGTCGAGCACCATGCGCACCGGCCCATATTGGGCCTGCCGGCCGCTCGCGACGATGTGCATCTTGCCGTCGTTGAAGCGAAGGCCCGATCCCGAGAGGCGAAGCTTGGGCGAGTAAAGCTGGAGGTTGGTGAGGTGGACGACGAGGTCGTTTCCACGTTCAAGGTTCGTCGTCAGCGACGGCAGGCCCCCGGTCAGGTCCCTGAAGAAGCTGTTGTCGAGGCGCCTCACCCAGGCCCTAGCCGTGCCCACGATGTGGCTACCCTTCCCGCCGGGCCCCGGAACGATCTTGAGGTCGGTCATCACGTCGACGATTCCAAGGCCGGGAATGAGGTAGCGCTGCATCGCGCCCGACAGGAGCACCTGGAATCCACCGGGCTCGGTGAGCTGGATGAGGAGCGAGATCTTGCCGTTCCACTTGGCGCTGCTGAGCCTCAGTCCCTGGCCGCTCACCAGCTTGGGAGTGATCGTCAGCCAGCCCTCGATCTTGGGATTGGCAAGCATCGCGCCCGCGATGTCGCCTATGCCCGTGATATATTTCGCCGAAAGCCGGATCGGAACGCGCATCGGCCACGGGCTGAGACGCCCGCGGCCCTCGGCGTGAAGTGCGACGAACGCATTGGCGTCGAACTGCACATAGTCGGAGATGAGGCGATAGGAGTAATCGGCGGACGCAAACGGCCCGTCGAGAGTCCAGACCATGCGGATGCCCTTGCCCGTCATGTTCGGGAACAGGGCCCTCGTCTTCAGGAGGTCGATCCCGAGCCTCAGGTCCTCATAGCGATTGTTGGCAAGGTCGAGCGCGCCCTTGGCGACGGCTCGAAGCTCACCGGTCGCTGCCGTCAGCTGCCCGTCGAGGATTCGGTTCTTGAGTGTCGCCTCCCCCTTGATCGTCACGTAGGGCACGGTCAGGCGCTGCAGCTTGCCCTTGAGGAACATGGCGGGCGCCCACCGTCCCTCGAGACGATAGAGGCCGTTGTCGACTCCGAGAGCGAGCCGGGCGGTCGGCCGGCCCGAAAGGTCAAGCGCTGCAGTTCCGCGCCACCTCGACCAATTGCCCTTGCCCGCGATCGAAAGGTCGATGGGCCGCTTTATGCCTGCAAGCGCCGGGATGAGCCCGTCGGCAGGTGCGACGACGCGCGTTCGAAGATCGAACTTGTTGCGGTCGGGCTCGGCGTCGAGATGAAGGCCGAGACGGTCGCCGCCATTGTTGATGACTGCCTGGAGCTCGACGAGGGCGCGCCCAGAATTGACGTCCGCCTTTCCCCACAAACGCCCGCTTCGGGGTTTCCCGCTGACCTCTTTCCCGATGTCGAGACGGTCTATTCGAAGCTCTCCGACGTGGATGTCGAAGCCGGGAAGGATCGGTCCCTTTTTCGTGCTCGGCTTCGTCTTGGGCAGTCGGACGAGGCTCACCCGGTCCGCCGTCAGGCTGTCGATATAAAGCTTGTTGTAAAGCCAGGCGCCGGGCGTCCAGTCGAGCTTGATGTTGGGCGAGGTCAGGAAAACTCCGCGCTGGTCCGCGACCATGACGTTTCGAAGCTGGGTTTTCCCGAAGATGGAGCCGTCGATCCGCCCGATCCGGATGCGCAGGCCCGACGCGGTTTCGAGCTTGCCGATCTGGTCGGCGATGAAGCGATGGCCAGGAGCGCTGTCGAGGAGAACGAGGAGGGCCGCGACGACGAAGAGCAACGCGACAAAGAGCGCGAACAGCTCGTTGAGAAGGCGCCAGCGCCAGTCCTTCTTGAGCCTGACCTTCGGCGGCTCCTCGGTTTCGCGTTCGGCGAGGACTTCGGCCATCAGAAAGCCTGTCCGAGCGAGACTGTGACCGCGAACGGCCCGTCACCCTTCTGGCGGTTGAGCGGAATTCCAAGGTCCACCCGGATCGGGCCGAACAGCGAATAATATCGAACGCCGGCACCTGCCGCGAACCGCCACTTCGAGAAATCCGGCATCGCCCGAGTGGTCAGGGAGCCCCCATCGAAGAACGGCACGATCCCGAAATTGCCGCCGAACTGGCTGAGGCGGATTCGGGTTTCGAGGGCGAACTCGGCAAGGCCCCGGCCACCGATCGGATCGCCGTCCACGTCCTTGGGCCCAAGCTGCTGATAGCCATAGCCGCGGACCGACCCGCCGCCGCCCGAGTAGAAGCGCCTCGACGGCGCGATCATGAAATCATCGGCGCCAACGATCGTGCCGAGACGGATCCGCCCGGCGACGACGATTCGATCCGAGATGGGATGGTATGCGCTCGCGTCGATCTGCGTGCGCGCATAGGTGAGGCTCTGCCCGTTCCCGGAATATTCGGGGCTGACCCAGCCGCTCAGCCGGAAGCCGCGGGTCGGATCGAGGAGGTTGTCGCTTCCGTCATAGCCGAGAGTCAACGGAAGAGCGGCGATGAAGAAGGTTCGTGTATCCTTGATTCCAGCCGGGCTGAAAACGCCGCGCTCGTCGGTCGCGAGCAGCTGGGCTCCGTAACTCCAGGTCCATTTCTTCTGCCAGATGAAATTGCTTTGCCGCTCGATATTGCCGCCGAGGAGGAGGGTCTTGGCTTCGTAGGCGTCGAATTTCTGGTGCGACGCCGTGAACTGGAGATTGAGGGTCTGGTCGCGTTGAAGGAAGTTCGAGCGTCGGACCTGGACGCCGGCGAGCTGCTCCATCGTGCCGGCAATGCCGCGAAGCGTGAGGGCGCCTTCGGGATTGAAGAAATTGCGGTCTGTCCAGGTCGCCTCGACGAGAGCCCCCTGCCCCGTTCCGTATCCGACCTCGCCCGCGATCGTGTGCTGCGGTGCCGGCTCGAGGTGGACGTCGATGTCGACCACCTCGCCATTCCTCACGGGGACGACCTTGATGTCGGCATTGGCGACGAGTGTGGTTGCGATGAGGGCTCGCCTCAGATCATCGATCTTCGACCGCTGGAACTGGTCGCCCGGCCGGAAGCGGGCGATGATCCCGACGTGGCGAGCGCTGAACGGCGGCCGTCCGCTGACATGGATCTGGCCGAAACGGGCGACCGGGCCCGGGGTGACGGGAAGCGAAAGGGTCGCGAGACGGGTCTCGTGGTTCACCTCGACGTCCTGCTCGCCGATCTTCGCCTCGGCGAACCCCTCCTCGCCGAGCGCCTGGGCGAGTGAAGTTCCGGCGGCGATGACGTCCTGCGCAATCACCGGATCGCCCGCCTTCACCGGGAATGCCTCGCGCAGCCTTTCAGCATCGGCTCCGGCCGCATCGAGTCCCGGAAGCTCGACCGAGGCGAAGCGATATTGCTCGCCGGGATCGACGGTGAGGATCACTTGAAGCGAATCGCCGTTTCGATTGGTGCTGGGCTCGACCGCGGCATCGTAATAGCCCTGGCTTCTGAGCAATTGCGTCAAAAGATCGGCATCCGCGCTTGCGCGCCGGCCGATCTGCGCCGCGTTGGCGGGCTTCTTTCGGCCGGCCTCGAGGGTCGACTGCTTGCGGAATTGCTCGATGAGATCGGCTCCTGCGCCAACCGACGACAGGCCCTCGACAACCCAGGTGTAGCGAAGGTCTCCCGACGCCTCCGTGGTAAGATCGGGAGCAGGTTTCTGGGTGTCCGCAGGCGCCGGCTGAACCGGGGGCTCGCTCTCCTTTGCATCGAGGCTTGGCCAATCGACGCCAAGGTCGGGCATTGGCGCAAGCGGCGCGCTTGGATCGAGTTCGCCAGGCTCGCTCGAGCCCGGCGGCAGCTGCGGTTGAGGCGCGCTCTGGGAATAGCCTGGCGAGGCGAGAAATGCGCAGCAGCCGGCTGCGCAGAGCAGCCGTCCGGCCCCTACCCTTGATCCCCGCCCGGTCATCAAGTGAGCAGCCTTACCGACGCCCCTTGAACCGCGCCAGTACGAATGGCTGCGCCTCGGCTTTTGCAGCGGCCCTGTGGCCGCAAATCAATTCAATGGCTTAGTGCAAGGTCCCAAGAACTTCTTCGCTGCTGAGCGCAGCGATCACCCGCTCGATCTGCCGCCAGTGGCAGAAGCGGGCGAGATTGCCCTCGTCGCGGCTGCGCTCGGCGCGCACCGACGCCTCGAGCGCGGCCGTGGCTCCGTAATGCTCAATGAGCTCGGCTGCATCGAAGAGCGACGTTCGGCCATGGATGAAGAAAGAGTCCATGCGCAACGCATAACGAATTGCCCGTTTCGCGACTGCCGACGAACATCGTCAACGAGCCGTTGACCATGCGGGGCAGTAGCCTTCGCCCGGCGGCTCTGCCATGAGCAGCGCCATGCAAAGCAGCACCAGCCGTGCCGGGGGATGTTTCCTCACGATCTTCATCCTCCTCGGGTTCCTGGTCGGCCTGTCGATGCGAAATCCGCTTAAAGGGACGCTGATCGGACTGGCGATTGGCGCGATCCTCGCGATCGCGACCTGGCTGATCGATCGATCGCGCCGGGGCAGCTAGACGACGCGTCGCCCGGCCCAGATCACCCGGCCGATGGGCTTGATGTCGTCGAGGCTGCAGTCGGGCCAGTCGGGATAGGCGGGATTATCGGACTGGACCGTCGCTCGACGGCCGGTCGGATTGAGCGCAAGCCTTTTGACGACGACGGCATCGTCGATCCTCAGCACGTAGATGCCGTCGCGAAGCCGCTCGATGGAGTCTCCAAGATCGACCAGGATGTCATCACCGGGGCTAAGCGTTGGCGCCATGGAATCGCCTTCGACCCGGACGATCGAGAGCTTTGACGGCGACGTCGGCGTGAGCGCCTTCAGCCAGCGCTCGTCGAACGCGAAATAGGGCCTTCCAAGCCCTTCGGCGACGAGCGCTCCGGGGCCCGCCGATACGCGGACCTGGTGGAGCTTGACGCTGACCAGCCCAGGGGCCGCTTCATCGCTTTCAGGAGGTCCGCCGAGCAGGGTCTCGGGGACGGAGAAATAGCGCGCAAGCTTTCGCCGTTCCTCTTCCTTCAAGCGCTTTGGAACGCCGCGTCTCACGAACTGCTGGATGTAGGCGGGATTGCGACCGAGCATCCGCGAGAGACCTGCAAAGTCCTCGCCCCGCTCGGCACAGAGGCGTTCAAGGGCGGCTCTCGGCTCCATGACCATCACGTAAGGATAGGCAACTCCCTAGACAAGGGGAGCGAAAATCGCCGGTGGAGAATAGGATTCTGCTCAGCAGCAACCGCTCGGCCTCGCCGAGCTGTCAGCGGATCGCCCGGCGCAGTTCCGCGAGTGCATCGTGAAGCGCCCGGGTCGCATCGGACGATTGCGCCACCGACGCCTCGTCGTCGAGATGCCGGTCGATTCGGGACTTGAGCTCCCCGGCAGTAGGCATTGCCGCCGGGTCGAACAGCCGGACAACTCGAGAATCAGAGCCGAGCTTGGCAAGGATATCGTCAAGAACGAGCGCATCTTGCGATGGCGCCTCCATCTTGGGCTCGAAGACCTCGGTCAGCAGCAATTCGCTCTCTTCGACCGGTTCGACCTCGCGCACATCGAAGATCGGTACCGGCAACCGCCGCGGGCGCGGCTTCACTCCGCCAAGCGCGAGGTTGCTGGCGAGGAAGGCAAGAGCGACGAGCGCGGCGGTCTCAACCGCGAAGAGGGGCTGGGCAAAGCGGTTCGCGAACAAGGAATAGAGGGCATAGCCGCACGCGGCTGCGAACAGCGTCGACGCCGCCTGGTCGACGCCCTTTTCAATCCTGGTGACGGTTTGGGCATGCATCGCGGATCACGATACTGCCGAAGTGGTTTCCAGACCGTTGAAAAGGCCTAGGCCGGAAGTTCGCTCGGGTGCAGGATCTCCTCGACTTCGGGCAGGTTTTCGATGAGGTCGATGATCGCATTCGTGAATGCCTCGACGTCGTCGGGATTGCGGCTGGTCACGAGATTCCCGTCAGTGACTGCAGGCTCGTCAACGACCAGCGCACCGGCGTTGCGAAGATCGGTCCTGATCGAGGGCCAGCTCGTCGCCGTGCGATCGCGCACGAGGTCGGCCTCGATGAGGAGCCATGGACCGTGGCAGATCGCGCCGACGGGCTTTCCCTGCTCGGCAAAGGTGCGGATCAGCGCGATCACGTCGCCGTGGATCCGCAGCGTGTCTGGATTGCGTACCCCGCCGGGAAGGATGAGCGCGTCGAAATCGTCCGCGTCGACTTCCCCGATCACAAGGTCCGGACGAATGGTCTTGCCCGGATCGTCATGGATTGTCCCCTGGATCGGATCCCGTTTCAGCGATGCGAGCACGACCTCGGCTCCACGCTTCTGAAGGATCTGCCTGGGGCCGAACAGCTCCCATTCCTCAAATCCGTCGGTCGCGACGATCAACACGCGAGCGTTTGAAACTTTCATCGGCAGGATTCCTTTCAGGAACTCGCCCCCCTCTCGGTCGCTTAAGCGCGCAAACGAGCCGAGAGAAGAAATTGTTGCGCCACAGCAGTGACACCGAGCCGGGAATCAGTCGAAAACGGATGGGCCGGTACTGGGCCTATGTCGATCCTGACGGAAACCGGGTGACCGACCGCGAGGAAATCGACCGACTGAACTCGGTCGGGCTCCCGCCCGCTTACACCGATGCCTGGTTCTGCGCGGATCCCAATGGCCATCTCCAGGCCACTGGGATCGACGCGAGGGGACGCAAGCAATACCGCTACCACGAGGAGTTCCGGGCAAAGCGCGAAAGCGCGAAATATGAAGGCCTGCTCGAGTTCGGAAAGGCGCTTCCGAAGATCCGCCGCAGGGTCGAGCAGGACCTGAAGCGTCGCAATCTCACCCGTGACGCGGTTCTCGCCGCAGTCGTCCGGCTTCTCGACACCGAGCATATCCGAATTGGCAACGAGGAATATGCGCGCAACAACAAGAGCTACGGCGCAACGACCTTGAGAAGGCGCCACCTCAAGCGAACCGGGCACGGCCTCATGATGCGATTCACCGGGAAGCACGGGATCGTCCACGAGGTGAAGATCACCGAAAGCAATCTTAAGCGCATCGTCAAAAGGTGCCAGGAACTCCCCGGCCAGATGCTGTTCCAGTACGTCAATGGGGACGGTGATCCGAAGCCGATCAGCTCGGGCGACGTCAATGACTATATAAAGGAAGCGTGCGGCGCCGACTTCACGGCCAAGCATTTCCGTACCTGGAACGCGAGCGTCATTGCCTGCGAGCAATTGCTGAAGAAGGCCGAGAACGCCCGGATCACGGTGAAGACGGTCGTCGAGCCCGTCGCCGAGGCGCTCGGCAACACGCCTGCCATCAGCCGCAAGTCCTACGTCCACCCGAAGCTCCTTGAAGCCGTCAAGGAGGATCCTCGCGATCCACTCGCGGGCCTCCAGCGCCCGCGCTCGAGGAAGCGCCTGTCGAGCGCCGAGGTTGCCCTTCTCGACTTCCTTGCCCGGGGGAGAAGGCGGCGCCGGCGGGCGAAGCCGGAAGAACTTGGCCCGGAGCGCGCCGCCGCTTGATCGATGCCCCGCTCGCGGCCAAGGTCGCAGTCATGGGCGTGGACAAGCTGTCGGCGTGGTTTGACGCCAATCACCAGGGGCTCCTGATCGGCCTCGTCGTCGCGGTCGTCATCGTCGCGGTGATGCTCGTCCTTCGCGAGTTCGGGCGAAGGGTGCTCGATCGGGATCCCGAAAACTGGGGCTGGCGGTCGGTCGTGGGCCGGGTGCTCGCAAGGACGAGCATCGCCTTCATGATCTTCGCTGCCGCCGACGTGGTTTCAAGCTACGCCGAGCTGCCCCACAAGCTCGCGCGGCTTCTCGATATCCTGTTCGTCATCAGCTTCGCGCTCCAGGGTGCGGTATGGGGACGGGAGCTGATCCTTGGAATGATCGGGAACCGGGTCGCCCGCCAGGAGGGCTCAAGCTCGCTTGGCAACGCGATGGCGATCATCCGGGTGCTGACCAGCGTGACGCTCTTCGCGATCGCCGGGATCCTCATTCTCGACAATCTCGGAGTCAACGTCACCGCGCTCGTCGCCGGCCTCGGGATCGGCGGCATCGCCATCGGGCTCGCGGCGCAGGGCATCTTTTCCGACCTCTTCGCGGCGCTCTCGATCCTCTTCGACAAGCCGTTCAAGAAGGGCGACATCATCCGCTACGACGGAAGTACCGGCACGGTGGAGCGGATCGGACTCAAGACCACGAGACTGAGGTCGGTGACCGGCGAACAGCTGATCATGGCAAATACCAAGCTCCTCGAGCGCGAAATCCACAACATGGCGCAGGCCAAGGCGCGGCGGATCACACTCTACATGGCGGTCGGCGGCGATATTTCGCCAAAGGCGATCGATTTCGTGTCGGCAGCATCCGAGGCTGCGACGTCCGCCCAGAAGGGATGCAAGTTCGTCCGCTGCGCGCTGTCGGGGGCCGGTGCCTCCGCGCTCGCCTTCGACCTCGTCTATGACGATTCCAGCCGCGACAGCGACGTCCTTGCAGCGAACCGATCGGCGATCCTCCGCTCCCTCATCGAGCGCTTCGCGTCGAAGAAGCTCGAGCTTGTCCGAGCTGCGGACACGCCGACTGCGCCGCTGCCTTTCTAGGCCGCGTCCTCGATCGCCTCGCCTTCGGGCGTAAGGCCGAAGGAAGAAAGCATGCCTCGCCAGTTCTCGATCGTGATGGAGCGCTGATATTCTTCCTGCATCTCGGGAGTGAGCATTTCGAGCATCAGGCAGTTGTCGACCCAGAACTCGATCACCCGGAACCAGGGCCCGCGATTGCACAGCGACGTGTGGCAGCCATATTTTCTTCCGACTGCTTCCACTTCCTCGATGCTGAGCGGGGTCGCGACCGCTGCATGAAAAGGCCCGTTGCGCGATACGTTCTCGTACCGCTCCTCGCCTGCGCGCTCCGTCGGGTAGAGCGCCATGTCGCGGGGATAGACTTCGATGGTCGAGCGCCTCGAATCGCCCGCGTGGGCGACCCAGCTGCCCTTTCCAACCATCGGGAACGGAAATGCTTCGCCGCGCCACAGCTCGGCGAGCATCGTCGCCGTTTTCTTGGGATCGTCCGCGGCTATCGAAATATGGAAGATCATGCGGGACCCCCTTTTAGCGCTCTCGCTTGCTCCCAACATCCGTAGCGCTACACAATCGCCATGCCGCTCACCAGCCTGACCGAAATCAAGACTAGGATCGGTGATGAAGTGGGCGTCTCTTCATGGATTCTCGTCGACCAGGCGCGAATCGACCGCTTCGCGAACGCGACCGAGGACCGCCAGTTCATCCACGTCGATCCCGTTGCGGCAGCTCGAACAGCCTTCGGCGGAACGATCGCTCACGGATTCCTCTCACTGTCGCTTCTGGCGGGGATGGGGGCCGAGGCGCTGCTCGTCCCGGAAGGGCTGAAGATGGCGGTGAACTACGGTCTCGACCGCGTTCGATTCCTCGCCCCGGTCCGCTCGGGAAAGCGCGTTCGCGGCCGCTTCACACTTGACTCCATCGAGGAGAAGGCGACGGGGCAATGGTTGTTGCGTCACCTGGTGACCGTTGAAATAGAAGACGAGGAAAAGCCCGCGCTGACCGCGCTCTGGCTCACCCTCATCTTCACCTGAAGGAGAGAAGAATGGCTCGCGATGCCGTGATCGTTTCCACTGCCCGCACCGGCATCGGCAAGGCCTATCGGGGCGCCTTCAACATCACGCCCTCCCCGACGCTTGCGGCCCACCCCATTCGGGCCGCGATCGAACGCGCACGGGTCGATCCTTCAGAAGTGGACGACGTCATCATGGGCGCCGCGCTCCAGCAGGGCGTCCAGACCACGATCGGCCGAACTGCAGCCCTTCGCGCCGGCCTCCCGGTCTCGGTCGCCGGAATGTCGATCGACCGGCAATGTTCTTCGGGCCTGATGTCGATCGCGACCGCGGCCAAGCAGATCATCGTCGATCGGATGGAGGTGGTCGTGGCTGGAGGCGTCGAAAGCATCAGCCTCGTCCAGACCGGCGAGCTTCGCCTTGGCCCCGACCCCGAGCTCCTCTCGATGCACAACGGCGTCTACATGCCAATGATCGACACGGCCGAGATCGTCGGCAAGCGCTATGGGATCGGCCGCGAGCGGTGCGATGAATATGCGCTCCGCTCGCAGCAGCGGACAGCCGAGGCCCAGCGCTCGGGCAAGTTCGACGACGAGATCATCCCGGTGACCGCCACCATGGCGGTCAAGGACAAGGAGACGGGCGAGGTCTCGAAGCACGAGGTCACTCTCGACAGGGACGAGGGAAACCGCCCCGAAACGACGCTCGAGGGGCTGGCGAAGCTGGAACCGGTCCGCGGACCTGGGAACGTGATCACGGCCGGGAACGCGAGCCAGCTGAGCGACGGGGCATCGGCAAGCGTCGTCATGGAAGCCTCGCTTGCTGAAAAGCGCGGCCTTGAGCCGCTCGGCCGCTACCTCGGAATGGCCGTCGCCGGGACGGCGCCCGAGGAGATGGGGATCGGTCCAGTCTTCGCGGTCCCGAAACTCCTCGAGCGCTTCGGACTCAAGATGGACGACATCGGCCTGTGGGAATTGAACGAGGCCTTCGCAGTGCAGGTCCTCTATTGCGCCGACAAGCTCGGCATCCCGGAGGAGCTCCTCAACGTCAATGGCGGAGCGATCTCAATCGGCCACCCCTATGGAATGAGCGGAGCGCGTCTCGTCGGACATGCGCTCATCGAGGGCAAGCGCCGCGGAGCAAGACATGTCGTCGTCACCATGTGCGTTGGAGGCGGAATGGGAGCGGCCGGACTGTTCGAGGTCCTGTAGGACTAAAATGCGTCGCCCCGCGTGACCGCGGTTGAACCCGAACGCGGCAAAGCGGGTTGAGCGGGCAAAGGGAGGAACAAGCTCATGCCCGAATCCAATTGTCCGCTCGTCGAACGCATTGCCCGGGTGCTCGCTGGAGCCAAGCTCAGCAGCAACGCCGAAGGTGATCAGGGCTCGGCGGCAGCCGAAGTCGACCGGACGTGGCGCGAGCATGTCAACCAGGCGCTTGCCGTACTCCATACGGCGCGCGAGCCGGACGAAGCGATGGCCGCCGTCGGCGATGTCGAGACCTGGCGCAACATGGTCGAAGCCGCGATCGCGCAGCACATCGATTGAGCCGGAGCGATCCAGCCGGTCGGACGAGACGTCCAAAGCCTTACTGGACGCTCGTCTGCTGCATCCTCGCGTCGAGCCTCAGCTTCGTCGATGCATCGGTCCTCAATGTCGCGCTTCCCGCGATCCGAGCGAGCTACGGCGCCGGCGCCGAGGAAGTGCAATGGGTCGTCAACGCCTATCTCCTGCCCCTCTCCGCTTTGCTTCTCCTGGGAGGCGCCCTTGGAGATCATTTCGGGAGGAGGAAGCTTCTCGTCATCGGCACCTCCCTGTTCGGAATTGCTTCTCTCGTTTGCGCGCTCGCACCGACCCTTCCCCTCCTTCTCGCGTCCCGAGGAGCGCAGGGGATCGGTGCCGCGCTTCTCCTCCCCAACAGCCTCGCGCTCCTGAACGCGGCCTATTCGGGGGAGAAGCGCGGCCGGGCGGTGGGGATCTGGGCGGCCGCCGGAGCCGCCGCAGCTGCGGTTGCACCGCTCATCGGGGGATGGCTCGTCGATTCGGCGGGCTGGCCTTCGATCTTCTACATCAACCTGCCGCTCGCTCTTGGCGCGATCCTCTTTGCGATCCTGTTCGTCAGCGAGAGCAGCGAAAAGGGCCTCGGCCGGACCGACTATGCGGGGGCGCTTCTTGCAACCGCGGGGCTCGGCGCCCTGACCTACGGACTGACGATCTGGTCCGCGCACCGCCGAGCGGAACCGGCTGCGGTGATTGCATCGCTCCTTGGCCTCTTGCTCCTTGGCCTCTTCCTTTTCGTTGAAAAGCGCCGCGGCGCGAGGGCCATGATGCCGACCGAGCTCTTCGCGAGGCGCTGCTTCTCCGGCCTCAATCTCCTGACGTTCCTGCTCTACGGCGCCTTTGGCGCCGCAATGCTGCTCATCCCTTACGTGCTCATCACGAGCGGCGGCTATTCACCGGTCGAGGCAGGGCTTGCGATGCTTCCGATGCCGCTCCTGATGACCTCGGCCTCGCCTTACATGGGGAGCATTGCAGCACGCGTCGGCCCACGCATCCCGCTCACCCTTGGTCCGCTCGTGGTCGGCGCCGGACTTCTCCTCTCATGGCTCATGACGCCCCACCGGGGCTATTGGTCCGGCACTTTTCCGACCATCTTCGTGATGGCTCTTGGAATGACCATCGCGGTCGCTCCGCTCACCGCTTCGGTCCTGGGCTCGGTCGAGGAGAAACATGTCGCGATGGCGTCCGGCTTCAACAGCGCGGTCGCCCGGCTCGGCGGATTGATCGCGACCGCTCTTTTGGGCGCGGTCCTCGCGGACACCGGAGCCCAGCTCTTCACCGCCTTTCATGTCGCAATGAGCGTCGCTGCAGCCGTTGCCATTCTCGCGAGCCTGGTCGCGGCGACCATGCTCCCCGGGCTCAGGATGAAAAAGGCCTGACCGGCCTTTTTCAGGAGTTGGAGTCGATGAACTCCTCAACCACGGGGGCGATCTTGTCGCGCCACTTGCGGCCATTGAAGATTCCGTAATGCCCGACGTCCTTCGCGAGGAGATAC
>DASZYL010000096.1:0-9238 GCA_035545385.1 Sphingomicrobium sp.
CCTCAAGCTTTCGAACAAGGCCCGAAAGCGCCTGGCCTGCGCCGCTGGAGACGAGCTTCATTCAACGCCAGAAGCCATGGCCTATCGCCTCGGGACGCCCTGCGCGGTTGACCGGCTGCTCCTGTCGGGAAGGCCGCAGGACGCCGCCCGGATCGCCAAATGGCATCCTCCGCGCCTCCCGATCGGAGGCGGCGCATTGATCGCGCGCGGGCTGACCGAGGGTCCGATCGTCGCACGCACTCTAAAGCAGATCGAGACGCGCTGGGTGGAAGCCGGATTTCCGTCGGGAAGCGAGCTCGAACGGATCGTCGCCGAAGTGCTGGAGGAAGTGAAGGAATAGCCTCGCTTCTCAAGCTCTCGAGCGCTTTCTCACCGGCTTTACGAGCTCGCCCTGCCGCTGCGTGGCACGGACCTTCAAGAGGTCCTGGCGCGAGATGATTCCGACGACCCGCCTCGTCTGCGGGTCGACGATCGGGATGCGGCCTGTTCCTGAATCGACCATCATGTCCGCGATCGCGCCGCAAGGCGTATCCGGACGGGCAACGAGGGTCGACGCGTCCGACAAGAGGTCACCAAGCTGACCTTCGCCCTTCTTCTCCACCTGCCAGCGAAGGGCGTCGGTCCGCGACACGAGGCCGACCAGCCTCCCCTCGTCGTCCACGACCGGGTAGGTACGATGCTGCGCCTGCTCGCTGAAGAAGCGAAGGACATCGGGGATCGCCATCGAGGCCGGGAGGGTCTGTGGATTTGGAGTCATGAGGTCCCCTGCGAGGAGGAACTCGAGCGCATCGACGGTATATTCGCGAAGGATGTGACGTCCGCGACGCGCGATCTTCTCGGTCAAGATCGACCGCTTCATGATGAGGACGCTGATCGCATAGGCGGCCGAACCTGCGGCAATGGTTTCCGGAAGCGCAGAGAGGTGATTGGTGAGCTCGGCTGCGAAAAGCGCGCCGGTCATCGGCGCTCGCATCGTGCCGCTCATCACTCCAGCCATCCCGATCATCGCCCAGAAGCCGGGATCCCCGGGAAGATATTGGCCGATGAGGAAGCCTGCGCAGCCGCCGAGGATCAGGAGCGGCGCGAGGATCCCTCCCGACGTTCCCGAGCCAAGCGCCACCAGCCAGACCAGCGCCTTGACGACGAGGAGGAGGAGCACTGCCCTTACGAGAAGGTTTCCGTCGAGGAGCGACTGGATAAGGCCATAGCCCGCCCCGAGGACCCGGACGTCGAAGAGCCCGCCGATGCCGACGACCACTGCTCCGATCGCCGGCCACCACATCCAGTGGATCGGCAGGCGGTGAAACCCGTCCTCGATCCGGTAGAGAAGGAAGGAGAGAAGAGCCGCCTCGAGGCCCGTGACCAGCCCGAGGCCGGCCGAGATCGCGACGGGTTCGATCCCGGCGGGGGTGGGCGCGGCAAAGGGAAAAAGCGGGCCGGAACCGACCAGCAAGGGACGCCACGCAAGGGAAACCAGGACCGCGGTCACGACCGGCACGAAGCTGCGCGGCTTCCATTCGAACAGGAGCAGTTCGACCGCCAGCATGATCGATGCGAACGGGGTTCCGAAGATGCCGGTCATGCCGGCGGTTGCACCGGCGACCAGCAGGGTCTTGCGCTCGGCCGCGCTCAGCCGGAAGAGCTGGGCGAAGAGCGAACCGATCGCTCCCCCCGTCATGATGATCGGACCTTCGGCGCCGAACGGGCCGCCGCTTCCGATCGAGACTGCCGAGGACAAGGGCTTGAGAAGCGCGACCTTGAGCGAGAGCTTGCTCTCCCCAAAGAGGATGGTCTCGATCGCCTCGGGAATCCCGTGGCCGCGGATCTTGTCCGATCCAAACCTCGCCATGAGGCCGATGACGAGCCCGCCGAGGATGGGAATCGAGATCACCAATATTGGCGCTCGCTCGGCGATCACGCCCGGCGCGAAAGAGGGATTGCCGTACCAGAAGAGGTTCGTCGCAAAGGCGATGAGCTTGAGAAGCGCCCAGGCGCTGAGCGCACCGCCGGTTCCGGCAACGATTGCCATCGCCGCGAGGAGGATCATCCGATAGTCGGCGCTATAGTCGGCGAGGCGCCCGTGGTTCAGTGATGAAGAGGCCATGCGGCGCATGTGACGTTGTCGAGCATGAATGCAACCGACCGCCGCTTCACTTGATTTTGGTCAAGTAAATCAAATCACTGGAAGTGGATCGAGCATTGCCGGGGAGCCTCCCACGGCGAGCGCCGGCCGGGCCGCTGGCCGGTGCGGCAAGAGCGCCCGGTAACAGTCGAACAGTTCCGCAAAATGCTCGTCCATCGTTCGAGGGCGGCTCGACCGTACCGCCGCCGCACGCTGAAGCTCGGACCCGCGATTGACGAAGCGGACAATCGCGTCTTCGAGCGACTGCTCACTCCCCGCGCGATAGGTCGCCCCCGCTCCCTCGACGAGCTGATCGAGGGCGGCGCCGGAATCGGGAACGATGAGCGGGATTCCGCTCGCCCGGGCTTCGGCCGCAACCAGGCAAAAGGTCTCGGATTCGCAGCCATGGACCAATGCGTCGGCGCTGGCGAAGAGCGAGGCCAGTTCGGATCGATCGGTGATCGGCGGAAAAACCATGACGTTGCGGTATTGCTCCGCGATCATCGAGAGCTTCTGGCGCCTTTGCCCGTCGCCGATAAGGAGAAGGCCAACCGGGACCCTGCGGGCGCATTCGCCGACTGCCCGAAGCACCAGGTCCCAGCGCGTCTCCGCCGAGAACCGTCCGCACCCAAGGAGAAGCTGGCCGCCCGATCCAAGGCCGAGCTTCGCGAGCGCCGCCCGGCGAAGCTCGGCCGACCTGTGCGAGGGCGAAAACAGGCCGGGCTCGACCCCCATCGGGATCGTTTGCGTTCTTCTGACTCCGCCGCTTGAAAGCCGCCCCGCAAGGTGACTGTTCGCGCAGATGACCGTGTCGAACATCCGCCCGAGGCCGCGAAGATGGCGCCAGAACCAGCCGAAAGACCGATCGATCACCCGCCTCGGCGCGATACCGCCGAGCCAGCGATAGGCATAAGCGGCAAGCGGGTCGGCATGAATGAAGAGCGAGCGCGTTGCGAGCCCGTCCCACCGGCCGACCATCGTCGCGCTCGACCAGGGCGAGGAGGCTTCGACATGGTCGGGCTGCCATGCGTCCAGGGTCTCGTGAAGCAGCCGCTCGTCGTCGAAATAGCGATAGCGGCGATCGACCGGCAGACGGGGCGACGGGATCGTCACCAGGAACGCGCCCGGGCCTCGCTTGATCACCTGTCGCTCCGCCCCTGGCGCAATCACCACCATCTCGTGACCGAAGCGGGCAGCAGCCCGCAATTTCGCTTCTACATAGGTCCGGACGCCTCCGCCCGCAGGCGAATAAAAGGCGCAAACGTCAACGACACGCATCGCCGGGGACGAAGCGGTCCGGGGCGGTGAACTTCAAGTGAAGCTTTGTTCATGGACTGGCGCAAGCTCGGGGCATGCCGCACATGGGCCTCATGCCGACCGGTTCCGAGCGACTGCTTCTCGCGTCGATCCACGATGTCTCGCCGCGCTTCGAAAGCGAAGTCGACGAGCTCATCGACCTTCTCCAGCGCTTCGTCGGCGAACGTTTCGCAATGCTGGTCGTGCCAAACCACTGGGGCGACGCGCCGGTCATTGCCGGATCGCCTTTTGCCGGACGGCTCCGACGCTGGGCAGAGCACGGCGCAGAGATCTTCCTTCACGGCTATTTCCATCGCGACCTTTTCGCGCATCGCGGCGCCTCGGACCGCCTTCGGGCAAGGTTCATGACCGCGGGCGAAGGCGAGTTTCTCGGGCTCACCGCCGAGGACGCCAAGGCGCGGATCATCGAGGGCCGGACGCTTCTCGAAGACGTGATCGGCCGGGGCATCGACGGGTTCGTTGCCCCGGCCTGGCTCTATGGCGAGGGAGCGCGAAAGGCGCTTTTCGAGTGCGAGGTTCCAATTGCCGAAGATCATTTGCGCGTCTGGTCGCCCGAAAGTCGCCTCGAGCTTGCCCGCGGACCGGTGATTACCTGGGCCAGCCGGAGCCGGGCCCGGCTCCTATCCTCGTTGTTCGCGGCGAGGGCGCTTCGAAATGCACCGATGAAGGTCCTTCGGATCGGCGTTCACCCGCCCGACTGCCGCCACCCTGCCCTCGTCAAGAGCATCACGAGGACCCTCGACACTGCATCGAGGGCTCGAACGGTTGCCCGCTACGGGGACCTTCTTCCTGCCTAGAAGTGGAGAAGGAAGGTGAGCGTCGGCTTGTGCCCACGGCCCGGCGTTCCGCCGACCCTGAAATCCATGTTCCCCTGCTTGCGCGAGGAGGATCCGCCGAGCTTGAGGCCAAGGACTGCGTTGGGAGCGAGATCCTGGCTGACGAGCATCCCGCCGGGAGAGTGGCGTCGAGTGGAAAGTGGAGCAGCCCGCATCCTGAAATCAGGGGCTTTCACGTGCACTCCACCGGTGACCGCACGAACCGTGAGGCCTTTCAGCTGGGCGCCCGCCGGGTTCGTATAAGCCAGCGAAACGGCGGCGCCGATCGCGAGCCATCTCACCATGGCCCTTCCGACTCCCCTGTTGCGGTCCTTCAACTACGTGCGTGATCGCCCGGTTCCATCAACGGTGATCGAGGGATCCCGGGGAGAGCGTCAGCGGCGCCGCGCTTTCCAATATTCGAGCGCGGCATCGGCCTCGAGCGGCTTTGCGAAATAGAAACCCTGCCCCGATGCGCATCCGAGGGTCGCGAGCGTCGTTGCAAGCTCGACCGTCTCGATGCCCTCGGCGGTGGTTGACATCCCAAGCGCCTCGGCAAGGCTGAGCACCGCCCGGACGATGGCAACCGCGTCGGGATCGACCATCATTCCAGAAACGAAGCTCTTGTCGATCTTGAGCACGTCGATCGGAAGTCGCTGGAGGTAGGCGAGGCTCGAATAGCCGGTCCCGAAATCGTCCATCGCGACGGTCGCATCGAGGGCTTTCAGGGCATCGAACACCCGCGTCGCCCGGACCGGGTCCTGGACGATCGAGCTCTCGGTAAGTTCGAGGGTCAGCCTGTCACCCGAGAGCCCGCTCGACTTCAGGGCGCTCGCGACGACGGCTGCAATGTCATCGCGAGCGACCTGAATGGCGGACAGATTGACTCCAACATAGAGCGGCAGGGTCTCCCCGGCCCTGCGGTCCCAGTCGGCGAGAGTCTGCGCCGCCTTGTCCATTGCCCAGCGGCCGAGCTGGAGAATGAGCCCGGATTCCTCGGCGACCGGGATGAACTCGGTCGGGCTGATTTCGCCCCTATCTTCATGGTTCCAGCGCGCGAGCGCCTCGAAGCCTGCGACCTCGCCGCTCTTCAAGTTGATGAGCGGCTGATAGAAGAGGTTCAGCTGGTCCTTGTCGAGCGCCCGCCGAAGCTCGGTCTCGATCGAGAACCTGCGCCTCGCCTCGGTTGCCTGCTTGGGCTCGTAGACCTGGGGCCGCCCCGCGATCTTGGCCTGCTTCACCGCGAACTGGGCGTTGCGGAACAGCTCTTCGGGTTCCTGCCCGGCATGCATGAGCGCGACTCCGATCGCGCATTCCACCCTTATTTCGAGCTCGGAGAGCTTGAACGGGGCGGTCATCACGTCCTGGATCCGTTCGGCGGCCTTGAGCGCGTCCTCGACTCCTCGCCGCAACGAGACGAGGACTCCAAATTCGTTTCCGCCGGTCCGGGCGAGCACGTCCCCTGCGCGAAGCGCGAGGATCAGCCGGCGGGCGAAGGTGATCAGGAGCTCGTCGCCCGCGAGGCTGCCCATCGATTCATTGATCCTGCTGAAGCGCAGCATGTCGACGACGAGCACGGCATGCTCGAGGTCGCGGGCGACCTTTTCGCCGGCGGTCTCGATGGCTTCGCTGAATGCTAGCCGGTTCGGAAGGCCTGTAAGGCTGTCGCGGAGCATCTCGGCACGAAGCGTTCGCTCGGCCTGGAGCTCGACGGTGCGGTCGACGACGCTGAGGAGGCAGCGCGCATCCGACCCGTTCCTCTTGGGCAATGGGGCAAGCTTGATTCGATAGAATTGCGCGGAGACGCCGTCGCCCTCGGTGAAGTCGAGCTCGCCCAGGGCATCCTTCCCTGAGAAGAAGCCATGGAGAAGGTCGGCGATCGGACCGCTCTTGAGGCACTGGGCATGATTCCAGTCCAGCGCCGTGCAGTTCGATCGTTCGACGAGGCCGAGGAAGCGGCTATTGTGGGCAGCAACGTTGAATGCGCCGTTCTTCTTGCGCTCGATGACGGCCGCAGCGATCGGAAGGGCATCGAGCAAGCCGGTATCGTCCGCAGCAGCAAGATGCGGTTTGACGCCCAGATTGTCCGTCCGACGGTGCCTTGCGGCAGGCATCGGCCGGGTCGCTGCAGCCGGCATTCGGCTTCTATGCGACAGAGGGGTTAATTCGGAGTATCTTTTGGCGATTGTACCGCTTGCAAACACGCTAGCGTAGTTTTGGCGGCAGCAGCTTCCTCGCCCTTTCCTCGTCATAGACCGCATCGAAAGTCGAATGCTGCGCGGCCCACGCTGCCGTGGAAGGGCTGAGCCAGTCCGTTAGGGTGACGATATTCGCATGGTGCTTCGGAAGGTCGAAATAGAGCACCGGTTCATGATGTGCGACGCGGTTCCTGATCTTCCGGATAGGATTTAGCATGTAGTTGACAGTGCTGCGCTTCGGCTTCTCGCCACCGGACATGAAAGCCCTGCCGAGTCCGCCCCTGCGCCAGAGCCCGTCATCGTAAGGTGCCGTTAAACAGCCGGTCCAGAACCCGAACATCAGTCCCGCCACGATGCGACCAGGCGTGATTTCCTTCTTGTCGCGAACAAGGTTGATATGCGCTTCGCCAATGCGCTGGCGCTGGAACAGCTCCCAGATCACATCGCCCCGATCAAACCACCACTCTCCGTATGCGTGGGATAGGTGATCGTGGAATCGGTTGCGAAGCGCGATCTCAAGGGTTTGCATTGGCTGACACAGCGCCGCAGACACTTTCGCGTTTCGTTCATAAAGTTCCAGCGCCTCGACCTGATTGCCTCCGCACGATAGGAGGTATGGCTCGAAGCGCGGCCCAGAAAAGGCTCGAATGAGTGATGGGTAATCGAACGGCGCATTCTTTGACTGGTAACCCGTCAAACTCTATATGGCACAGCGTAGACCCGGGTAGCGCCTCTGCTTGCATGCGCCCCGGGCAATTTGTTTTCTAGGGCTCCGGATCGGCCTTAGGCCTCTGCTTCGCCAGCTTCCGGAGGCGTTCCTCCCAACGGGCCTCATCTTCATCGGCTTTGTGTTCGCGGGCCGCGTCCTTGAACTTCTGCGCCTGATCGGGCGGCGCCTTCTTATCATCACCCCTAATCGAAACGGTTACTGCGCGGGAACCCGATCGGGGGCATCCGCCCCGCCGCGCCCCTCGCGGCTCTCCACGGCGAAAGGTCCGTCTCGGTCCGGGTCCGGCCGCTCTCGCCGCCAAGCATCCAGCTGAGGCCTTCCTCGAGGCGAAAGGCGATCGCGTCGCTGAGGCCGCCGTCGCGATAACGCTGGAGCATCACGCCCTGCCCTCGGGCAAGCTCCGGAAGCTCGCTCAAGGGGAAGACGACCATCTTGCGGTTCTCCCCAACCACCGCAATCGCATCCGAACCTTCCGGGATCGGCCGGACCACAGCGACCGACGCCCCGGACCTGAGGTTCACGATCTGCTTGCCCTTGCGCGTCTCGGCCAGCGTCGCATCGCCACTCGTGACGAAGCCCCTGCCATCGGACGATGCGAGGAGCAGCTTCATCTCCGGGCGCACGACGAGGAGCTGAACGATTTCGACCTCGGCCTCGAGGTCGATGAACAGGCGGACGGGCTCGCCAAACCCGCGCGCACTCGGGAGCTTGTCGCCGGCAAGGGTATAGACCCGCCCATTGGAGGCAAACAGCGCCAGGCGATCGGTTGTCTGCGCATGGAAGTGGATGAACGGCCCATCGCCTTCGCGCCATTTCAGGTCCGCGACCTGGTCGAGCGCGAGATGTCCCTTCATTGCTCGGATCCAGCCCCGCTGGGACAGGATGACGGTGATCGGCTCCTTCTCGATCATTGCCGACCAGTCGATCTCGCGCGTCGCCCCAGCCTCCTCGATCCGGGTTCGCCGATCGTCGCCGAACCTGTCGCGGAGCGCATTGAGATCGCGCTTGAGGCGGGTCCGCTGGCGAGCGGGGCTTTCGATCAGCTTCTCGAGCTCGTCGCGCTCCTTGGCGAGGGATTCCCGCTCCTTGGCGATCTCCATCTCCTCGAGCTTGCGCAGGGATCTCAGGCGCATGTTGAGGATCGCCTCGGCCTGCCGGTCGGAAAGCGAGAACTCCGCCATCATGACCGGCTTGGGCTCGTCCTCGGTTCGGATGATCTCGATCACCCGGTCGAGATTGAGGAAGGCGATGAGAAAGCCGTCGAGCAGTTCCAGACGGTCGTCGATCTTGCCGATCCGGACCTGGCTTCGCCGGACCATCACCTCGAACTGGAAGGCGAGCCAGGCGGCGAGCGCTTCCTTGAGGCTCATGACTCCCGGAGTTCGGCTCGCGTCGAGGACGTTGAGATTGAGCGGGAAGCGGATCTCGAGATCGGTCAGTCGATAGAGGCTCTCGAGCAGGAGGTCCGCGTCGACGGTGCGTGCGCGGGGCTCGAGGATGAGGCGGACCTGCTCGTCGCTCTCGTCCTTCACGTCTGCAAGGATCGGCAATTTCTTGTCGGCAATGAGCTGGGCGACCTGCTCGATCAGCTTGGCCTTGGGAACGCCATAGGGAATCTCGGTGACGAGGAGGTGCCAGCCACCGCCCTTCTCGCGCTCGACCTCGACCCGTGCCCGGACCCTGAAGGATCCGCGGCCGGTCTCATAGGCCTGGGCGATGCTCTCGCGGCCATCGACCAATACGCCTCCCGTCGGGAAATCGGGCCCTGCCACGAAGTCCATGAGGGCCCGGGGCTCGGCCTTGGGATTGTCGATGAGGTGGATCGCGGCGTCGATCAGTTCGCCGACATTGTGAGGAGGAATGGAGGTCGCCATTCCAACGGCAATGCCGCTTGCACCGTTGGCGAGAAGGTTGGGGAACAGGCCGGGGAAGACCTCCGGCTCCTCTTCCTCGCCATTATAGGTCGGACGAAAGTCGACCGTGCCTTCGTCGAGGCCGGCCATGAGCTGCATCGCGACCGCCGTCAGCCGCGCCTCGGTGTAGCGATAGGCAGCGG
>DASZYL010000097.1:0-4244 GCA_035545385.1 Sphingomicrobium sp.
GGACCGGCGAGCGGATCTACGGCCTCGGCGACAAGACCGGCAATTTCGACCGCCGCGGCGAGAGCTTCGTCGACTGGAACACCGACGCCTGGGGGTTCCAGCGCGACACGGACCCCATCTACAAGTCGATTCCCTTCTATATCGCCACCGGCGCGGATGGCGGCGCCTACGGGCTCTTCCTAGACAATAGCTGGCGCAGCTGGTTCGACTTCGGCCACCGCAATGCCGCAAGGATCGAGATCGGTTCGGTAGGCGGCCCGATCGACTATTATATCGTGACCGGTCCGGGCGTTCGCGACGTCGTTCGCGGCTACACCGACCTCACGGGGAAGGCGCCGCTCCCACCGCTCTGGTCGCTCGGCTTCCAGCAATCGCGATACAGCTACATGAGCGCCGAGGAGGTCCGGACGATCGCCTCGAGGCTGCGCAAGGATCGCATCCCGGCGGACGTGATCTGGCTCGATATCGACTTCCAGGACCGGCATCGGCCGTTCACGACCGACCGCAAGACCTATCCTGACCTCAAGAAACTGGCGAGCGATGTCGGGGCGAAGGGTTTCAAGCTGGTCGCGATCACCGACCTCCACATCGCCTACGCTCCAAACCAGGGTTATGCGCCCTACGACAGCGGCGCTGCAGGCGGCCATTTCCTGCGCAATCCCGATGGGAGCCTCTACGTCGCCCCGGTCTGGCCGGGCCCATCGGTCTTTCCCGATTTCACCCGGGCCTCGACACGTTCCTGGTGGGGATCACTCTACAAGGAGCTGGTCGCAGATGGGATCGCCGGTTTCTGGAACGACATGAACGAACCCGCGATCTTCGACACGCCCACCAAGACCATGCCTCTTGGCACCGTGCACCGCATTGAAAGCGACGATTTTGCGCCGCGCAACGCGAGCCATTCCGAGATCCACAATGTCTATGGAATGGAGAACAGCCGGGCGACGCATGACGGAGTACTCGCCCTTAGACCCGGCCTGCGCCCGTTCGTCATGACGAGGGCGACCTATGCGGGCGGCCAGAATTATGCGGTGACCTGGACCGGGGACAACAGTTCGACCTGGGATCATTTGAAGCTCGCGGTCCAGCAGATGCTGAGCCTCGGCCTGTCGGGCTTCAGCTGGTCGGGAGCCGACATTCCAGGTTTCATCGGCGGCGCCAGTCCCGAGCTTGCGACGCGCTGGTTCGAGATCGGGGCGTTCACGCCGGTGTTTCGGGCTCATGCCGCGAACGACGCGCCGCGTGCCGAGCCGTGGGTCGACGGGCCCCAGCAGCTCGCGATCCGGCGCCGCTTCATCGAAGAGCGATACCGGTTGTTGCCCTACCTCTACGCTGTCGCCGAGGAGAGCTCGAGGACGGGTGATCCGGTGATGCGGCCGACCTTCTACGATTATCCGGCGATGCAAAAAGCGCCCTGCGACCAGTCGATGGCCTTCACCCTCGGCGAGGACCTGCTGGTCGCGGCATCGCCGCATCCCGAGCAGCCGCGATCCTACGATATCTGCCTGCCAGCCAAGGGGTGGTATGACTATTGGACGGGAGCGATGGTGGACAAGGAGAAGGTGAGCGAGACCCCGAAGCTCGAGCGGCTGCCCGTCTTCGTCCGGCCAGGCGCGATCATTCCCAAGCAGCCGCTCGTCCAGAGCACCGCCGAGGTTCCGAAGGGACCGCTTCAGCTCGACGTCTATCCCGGCGACGATTGCCGCGGCGAGATCTATCTCGACGATGGAGTGAGAATGAAAGGCGCAAGCCTGCGCCAGGAGATCACATGCACGATGAGGCCGGACGGCGTCGCGCTGCATTTTGGAGCGCGCGAGGGAAGCTACAGCCCGTGGTGGAGCTCGATCCTGGTGAGGGTGCACGGGGTGCATCCTTTCACCAGGACGATCCTCGATCAGCCCCGGGCGGCGACGGTCATTGTCTCCGGGTGACCATGGCCCCGATTATGGGGTAAGGGCACCCTCAGCATGCGCTTCCTCAATGCCCTTGGCATGATCCTGCTCGCGGGGTGCGCGATCCCCGAGCCGACCGAAGTCCCGCAGCAGCCCCGTGAGCTTGCGGGACGCTCCCCGGGGGCCGCACAGCGCTGCGTGCTCATCGAGGCAACCCAGTCACTTCACGTGTCGGACAATGATCGCCATACGCTCCTCTACGGGAGCGGAAAAACGATCTGGGCGAGCAGCCTCGGCCCGGACTGCGGCTTCAGCAGGAACGACGTCCTCGTGAGCGAACCCATTGGTTCTTATTATTGCCGGGGCGACATCATCCGCTCGTTCGACCGCTACACGAGGATCCCGGGCCCATCCTGCCGACTCGGCGACTTCGTGCCCTACACGCGCTGACGAGGGGTCAGGGCCGACTGAATAATTCGAGGCCATCGGGCGAGGCGTAGCCATGAAGCGGCACGTCCCATTCATCGGCGGGGATCGTCTCGGTGAGACGCTGCATTGCCCATCCGACCCCGATCAGCCGGGCGCCGCTCTTCTTCAGGCGAACGAGGGCGCGGTCATAATGACCCTTGCCGCGACCGAGGCGAGTTCCCGAGCCGTCGGTCGCAACGAGGGGCACCAGGACAAGGTCGGGTTCGACCACCGGATGCCGCTTTGCCGGCTGCATCAGTCCGAACGGGCCAGGCTCGAGCGGATCGCCGGCAATGAAGCGGAACGGTTTTGCGGGGTTGGTGAAACAGGGGAAGGCGACGATCGCTCCGACTGCGCGCGCCTCTTCCATCGCCAGGAGCGGGCTGATTTCCGATCCCAGGGGATGATAGCCGCCGACGACCGAGACTCCCGCGAACAACGAGGTGAGGTGCTGGGCGAGCTTCTGCTCGAGCCGCGCTCGATCTGCGTCGCTCAGAGTAAGCACGAACGCCTTGCGCGCGTCGAGCGCGGCACGGCGAAGCGATTCCTTCGACAGCGGCTCCATTTCAGGCCGCGGCTTCGAAGGTTCGAAAGGGGGTGACGGGACCACCATGGCCGTTTGCCCTAAAATCCTCTGACGCCAAAACGTCAGGTGGGCGCCGTTTGCTCCTGACCCCGGTGTGACCACCGTGACCAGGGCAGGGACAGCTCCCGAGGATGTTCTATCGCCTCAGGGATTTTCCGAAGGCGCGCACCGGGTAGTGCCCGTCGGAATCGGATTTAAGGATGTGCCGCCTCATTCTCAAGCTCGGCAGCGAGCATTTCGAGCCGGTTCGCGAGCGCTTCGGCGCGCCCGACAAGTTCCGGATCCGGAGCCGCGGGGACCGCGGCCGCAGCGACTTCCGGGCTCTTGTCGATGAGCTGGTCGGCAAGAAGGAGCGAGGCGAACAGGAACTGGCGCGCCTCCGACAGCGTGCCGAGCCCGGCAAGCGCTTCACGGCTCTTTCCATCGACGAGTCGAGCCGCGGCCCGCAGATTTTCTTCTTCGCCTTCGCGGCAGGCCACCTGGTACGTCCGGCCGGCGATGCTGAGATCGATGAGCGCGGCCATTTAAGCGGCTGCCTGTCGAATGAGTTCGTCGAGTTCTTCGACGACTTCACGGACCTTGGCGCGAAGCTCGTCATCGCGCCCGCTTGCTGGGCGGCGTGCGCCGAGGGCGCGCTGGATTCGCTCGATCGCCTGCTCCGCCCGATCCAGTGCTGCGTTAAGGCCGCCGTCGTCCATGGATTTCCCGCTACGCAAGTTAGTGATTCCGGGCAAGCGTTGACGCGGCACGGCTCACCGGACAAAGGGGCCGCGCCATCGCTCGAAGTCACGAGCAAGCCGAACCTCATTGCCGGAGCCCCGATGCAGCCGACCGACCGCCGCCTCGCAAATGCCATTCGCGCTCTTGCAATGGACGCGGTCGAAGCCGCGAACTCGGGACATCCCGGAATGCCGATGGGAATGGCCGATGCGGCGACGGCGCTTTTCACCCGTCATCTGAAGTTCGACGCCGCCGACCCCAATTGGCCCGATCGCGACCGTTTCATCCTGAGCGCCGGCCACGGCTCGATGCTGATCTACGCGCTGCTCTACCTGACGGGCTACGAGCGGCCGACGCTCGACGACATCAGGAAATTCCGGCAGCTCGGTTCGCCAACCGCGGGCCACCCTGAGAATTTCGAGCTTCCCGGAATCGAGGTGACGACCGGGCCGCTCGGCCAGGGTTTCGCGATGTCGGTCGGAATGGCGATCGCCGAGCGACACCTCAACGCCATCTACGGCGATGATCTCGTCGATCACCGGACCTTCGTCATCGCCGGGGACGGGGACCTCATGGAA
>DASZYL010000098.1:0-10628 GCA_035545385.1 Sphingomicrobium sp.
AACGTTCGAGGATTTCGGGAGAATTCCAGTGGCCCAGCCCCTGATGCCCCATGCGACCGCCGCCTGGCTGGTCGACAATACGTCGCTCACTTTCGAGCAGATTGCCGAGTTCTGCGGCCTCCATATCCTTGAGGTCCAGGCAATCGCCGACGATACCGCCGCGACCAAGCTCACCGGCCGCGATCCGATCCGAGCGGGCGAGCTCACCCACGAGGAGATCGAAAAGGGACAGAAGGATCCCGAATATTCGCTCCAGATGCACAAGGCTCCCGAAGCCGTCCGGCGAACCAAGGGACCGCGCTACACTCCGGTCTCCAAGCGCCAGGACAAGCCCGATGGAATCGCCTGGATCATCAAGAATCACCCCGAAGTCAGCGACGGCCAGATCAGCAAGCTCATCGGCACCACCCGAACGACGATCGCTGCAATTCGCGACCGCACCCACTGGAACATGGCGAATATCACTCCCAAGGACCCGGTGACGCTGGGGCTCACCACCCAGCGCGAGCTCGATGCTTCGGTCGCCAAGGCCGCCAAGGCCGCCGGGATCACCGCGCCCGCCGATACCCGTCTCGACAGCGACCGAGAGGCCCTGATCGAGCAGCTTCGCAACGAGCGCGAGGCCCATGCGCGCGAAGCCGAGGCCGCGCTTGCCGATGCCGGCGAGGAGGCGCTTCGGGACGAGGTCGTGCCGGGGATCCGTGACCCGTTCACCAACCGCCCGAGCGAATAGCCGTTCGCTTGATTTGAGCTCTGGCGAAGCCCAAAACCTAGACATGGAAGCTGGCGAGACAAGCAGCGTCGAACAGCTGAGCTTCGAGGACGCTCTTCGGCGACTCGAGGAGATCGTTCGAACGCTCGAGAAAGGCGAGGCGCCGCTCGACCAGTCGATCGAGCTCTACCAGGAAGGCGACCGGCTGCGCCGGCATTGCGAAGCTCGCCTCAAGGACGCGCAGGCGCGGATCGAGCAGATCGCCTTCGGCGCCGACGGCAAGCCCGCGGGGCTCAAGCCCTTCGATGCCGCTTGAGACCATCGACCGGCTCGCGCACGAGCTCAAGGCCGAGGCGAACGCCGTCTCGGCCGATGTGGACCGCTTCTTCGAAAAGTTGCTGGGCCCGACCGGGGATTCGCGCGAGCCATTCTATGAAGCGATGCGCCACGCGGCGATCGGTGGCGGGAAGCGCCTTCGGCCTCTCCTCACCATTGCCGCCTCGAGGCTTTTTGCGATCGATCGCGAACGCGCGCTGAGGGTCGGCTGCGCGATCGAGGCGATCCACGTCTATTCGCTGATCCACGATGATCTGCCGTGCATGGACGATGCCGAGCTGAGGCGCGGAAAGCCGACCGTCCACAAGGCGTTCGGCGAGGCCGCGGCGGTCCTTGCCGGCGACAGCCTTCACGCGCTCGCCTTCGAAATCCTCGCTCACCCGGCGACCCACGAGGATCCCTGGGTGCGCTCCGACCTCGTCCTGGAGCTCGGCCGCGCCGCCGGGCCCAATGGAATGGCCGGCGGACAGATGATGGACCTTGCCGCCGAGGGGCAGGAGCTCGACCTCAACTCGATCACGAGGCTCCAGCAGCTGAAGACCGGGGCGATGATCGAATATGCCGTCGAAGCGGCCTGCATCATGAACAAGATGCCCTCGGACGCGCGCACCCCCTACAGGGGCTATGCCCGCAATATCGGCCTCGCGTTCCAGATCGCCGATGATCTCATCGATCACAGCGGCGATGAAATGGCGGCCGGAAAGCCGACCGGTCGCGACGCGCATGCCGGCAAGGCGACCTTCGTCTCGCTCCTGGGAGAGGAGCGGGCCCGCCAGCAGGCGGGGTTCCTCGTCAACCAGGCGATCGAGCATCTCGCCAACCACGGCCGCGAGGCCGACCTTCTAAGGGCCATCGCCCGCTTTGCGATAGAGAGAGATCACTGATGAAAGTGGCGGTCTATCCCGGGACCTTCGATCCCATCACCCTTGGCCATCTCGATATCATCCGGCGCGGCGCCCACCTCGTCGACAAGCTCGTCATCGGAGTGACGACCAACCCCTCGAAGGAGCCGATGTTCACGGTCGAAGAGCGCCTCGCCATGGTCCGGCGCGAAGTGAAGGGCATTCCGGGCAATATCGAGGTCGTCGAGTTCAACTCGCTCCTCATGGAATTTGCCGAGAAGCAGGGCGCGACCGCGATCCTCAGGGGCTTAAGGGCGGTCGCCGATTTCGAATATGAGTTCCAGATGGCGGGGATGAACCAGCAGCTCAATGACGATATCGAGACCGTCTTCCTGATGGCCGATGTCTCGCTTCAGCCGATCGCATCCAAGCTCGTCAAGGAGATCGCGCGCTACGGGGGCTCGATCGACAAGTTCGTAACGCCAAGTGTCGCCGAGGATGTGCGCCAGCACCTCAACGGCGGTTCACGATAAGCTAAGGCCGTCCGGCGCAGCGCGCCGGGGCAAGTCTCGGGGAGGGAAATGACCTTTAGGATCCTGTTTGCGCTGCCGTTCGCTGCATCGTTGATCGCCGCCGCACCGGCGCCTGTTGCCCCGCCCGCGCCGAGCATCGCTCCCCCTGCCGAGGTCATGGCCAATCCTTCGAACCATCTCTTCCTCGATCTTTCGAACGGGGGATCGGTCGAGATCGTGCTTCGGCCGGACCTTGCGCCGCACCATATCGAGCGCATCCAGACGCTGGTTCGGCAGGGTTTCTACAACGGCCTCACCTTCCACCGGGTGGTCCCGGGCTTCATGGCCCAGGGCGGCGATCCCACGGGCACCGGCGAAGGCGGCTCGCCGCTTCCCGATCTCAAGGCCGAGTTCACGTCGGTTCCCTTCCTTCGCGGCACCGTCGGCGCTGCACGGACCGACAACCCGGACACCGCCAACAGCCAGTTCTTCATCATGTTCGTTCCCAATTCGAGCCTCGATGGCAATTATACCGTCATCGGAAGGGTCGTGTCCGGAATGGACGTGGTCGACCGGATCGAGCCCGGCGAGCCGCCCGCCAACCCAACGAAAATTGTGAAGGCCTATCTCGGCGGCTAAGCGCCGCCTCGTGCGCGTCTCCGACTTCGATTTCGACCTACCCGCCGAGCGGATTGCGCTGAGGCCCGCGCGCCCGCGCGATTCGGCGAGGCTCTTGAAGGTCGAGGGGCAAAATATCTCGGATCACCAGGTCACCGAGCTTCCCTCGCTCCTTCGGCGAGGCGATGTCCTCGTCTTCAACGATACGAAGGTGATCCCCGCCCAGCTCGAGGGAAGGCGCGGCGATGCAAGCATCGGGGCGACCCTTCACAAGCGCGAGGGGCCGCGCGAATGGCAGGCCTTCCTCAAGAATGCGAAGAGGGCCCGGACCGGGGACTCGATCGACTTCGGACAAGGGGTTCATGCCTCGGTCGTCGAGAAGTCCGACGACGGTTCGGCGCTCCTCCATTTCCATGGCGAGGAGCCCGTCGAGCTCCTCCTCGAGAAGGCCGGGCGGATGCCCCTTCCTCCCTATATCGCGTCCCGCCGCGAGATCGACGACAGGGACCGCGAGGACTACCAGACGATGTTCGCGCGCGAGGAAGGAGCCGTTGCCGCTCCGACCGCCGCCTTGCACTTCACTCCAGGATTGCTTGAGGCCCTCGATTCAAGGGGGATCGGCCGCGAGACCCTGACCCTCCATGTCGGCGCGGGGACCTTCCTCCCGGTGAAGAGCGAGCGCATCGAGGAGCACAAGATGCATGCCGAGTGGGGCCGGATCGACGAGGCGACCGCCGAGCGGCTGAACTCGGTCCGAAGGTCCGGCGGGCGGCTGATCTCGGTCGGAACGACGAGCCTGCGCCTGCTTGAAAGCGCCGCGTCCAACGAGGGTGTCATTCGCCCCTTCGAGGGCGACACCGCGATCTTCATCACTCCTGGCTACCAATTCAGGGTGGTCGACGGGCTCGTCACCAACTTCCATCTTCCGCGCTCGACGCTTTTCATGCTGGTGAGCGCATTGATGGGGCTCGACGTCATGAAGGCGGCCTATGCCCATGCGATCGCAAGCGGCTACCGCTTCTATTCCTATGGCGATGCGAGCCTGCTCCTGCCCTCGCCCTAGCGATGGGGCTGAAGCCAGTGGCCAAGATCGCGGTCGATGAGGCTCTCGAGCTTCTCGACCTCTTCCTTGAACCGGTCGCGGATCTCGCGCTGGACGGCAATCGAGACCGGCCTCTTCTCGTCGGGAAGCCGGTTCCAGCGGATGAGGCGCTTGCGCAATGACTTGGAACCGCTTCCCGGAGCGGTCTTGCCGGCTTTTTTCCCGACCTTCTTGTCGAACCGGCCCTGGTGCCTCAGGCTCGCGAGATAGGGGAGGAGGATCCTTGGCGGCCGCTTCAGGAACTGCTGCAGGAAGATGAACCTCACGTCCTTTCCTCCCCGCTCCGGCCTGAACTCTGGCGGGGGAACCTGGCGCAGGCCCGCGAACTCGAGGAGCCTGCGGTGCTGGCCCTGCGGATCGGCGACGAGGTCGTCGAACACCATGACGAGGCAGCGCTCCTTTCCCACGGTCTCGAACAACCGCTCGACATAGGTGCCAAAGCGCGCGCCCTCGTCGTAGCGCAGCCAGCGGGGATCGATCGTGCTCCACGGGATCCTCCGCCCGGCGGCCCGGTCGGGGATCGCCGCCCAGGCGTCCTCGAAGCGGCGGATATTTTCATCGCCGGTGAAGATGAGGCGCTTGTGGAGCGAGGGAAGGAGGCTCAGCGGATCACGAACTCCGACGACGAACCGTGAGTTGGGCCAGAGCTTGAGGACGGGCTCGAGCTGCTCGGGCGCGTAAAGGTAGGAGACCGAGCAATCGGCTCCGACCGATTGCTCGCCGTCGGGCTCGGCGAAGAAATGATCGAGAAAGTCATGTTCGATGCGCCGCCGAAGGTCCTCGTGGGAGAGGCCCCTCAAATCATATTGCCAGAAGAAGTGCGGCTCTTTGACGAACGGGAACAGCACCTGCGGATGGAACTGGAGCCATCGCGCCATCGTCGTGGTTCCGCAGCGCGGCGCACCGACGATGAACAGGAACCGGTCGAGGTCTTCGATAGCGATCATTGCCATCGGCCCTAACATGCGCGCCATGCTTGGCCACCCCTCATCGAGTTGCCCCGGGCGCACGAGGCGCTAAGCGCCTCACTGAAATGACCCGCTTTTCATTCTCGATCCTAAGCTCCGACGGCGCTGCCCGAAGGGGCGTCATCGCGATGCAGCGCGGCGAGATCCGGACGCCCGCCTTCATGCCGGTGGGGACCGCCGCAACGGTGAAAGCGCTGCGGCCGGAGGAGGTCCTTGCGAGCGGCGCCGACATCATCCTTGGCAATACCTATCACCTGATGCTTCGCCCTGGCGCTGAACGCATCGCGAGGCTCGGCGGACTTCACAGGTTCATGGGCTGGGAGCGGCCGATCCTCACCGACAGTGGCGGCTACCAGGTGATGAGCCTTAGCGAGCTCACCAGGGTCACCGAGGAGGGGGTTTCCTTCGCGAGCCATCTCGATGGCTCACGCCACATGCTGAGCCCCGAGCGGTCGATCGAGGTCCAGCGGCTCCTCGACAGCGACATCATCATGCAGTTCGACCAGCTCGTCCCGACAACGTCGCCTCCAAAGGCGCAGCGCGAGGCGATGGAGCGCTCGATCCGCTGGGCAAGGCGCTCACTCGACGAGTTCAGCCGGGGCGGCGGCCATTCAGCTCGATCGGCGATCTTCGCGATCCAGCAGGGGGCGCTCGACGAGGCGCTTCGGCGCCAATCTTCCGAGGCTTTGATCGAGATGGGCTTCGATGGATATGCGGTCGGCGGCCTCGCGGTCGGAGAAGGGCAGGAGGCGATGCTCGGCTGCCTCGACTTTGCCGTCGACATGCTGCCCAGGGAAAAGCCCCGCTACTTGATGGGTGTCGGAAAACCCGACGATATCGTCGAGGCCGTGGTTCGGGGGATCGACATGTTCGATTGCGTTCTTCCGACCCGCTCGGGACGAACCGGGCAGGCATTCACGGCTCTTGGCCCCCTCAACATGCGCAACGCCCGCTTCGCCGAGGACAGCGACCCCATCGAGCCCGGCTGCCCGTGCCCGGCCTGCACCGGCTTCGAGCGCGCCTATGTCCACCATCTCGTGAAGTCCGGCGAGATCCTCGGAGCGATGCTGATGACCCAGCATAATCTCTGGTTCTACGAGCGGTTGATGAACTCGCTTCGCGACGCGATCTCGAGGCAGCGGCTCGCCGACTTCGCGTCAGGGTTCCTGGAGCAATATCGAAGCAGGGGATGACCCCGATTTTCAACCGAGGGCGCCTTGGTGATATTGCCGCTCCAAGGTGGGAGAGGAGACGATTGTCATGCGTCATCTTTTCGCGATCGCTCTCATTTTCGTCTCGGCTCCAGCGGCCCCGGCTCCGGCGCCGAGCGAAAGCTGGGGCAAGGTCGGCGTGACCTTTGGCCAGTATCGACAGGATTCGATCGATTGCGGCACCAAGGGCTACACCACCGACGTCGCCGACAGCGATGCGGCGAAGACCCTGGTCCGGGCATCGCGCCGGCTCGAGAACCTCTCGGCCAATGGCGTCAGCGGAACCGACCCCATGGACCAGGCGATCCAGTTCGCGAACGAGAACCAGCGGATCGTCGATCAGGCCCGGCCCGAAAAACAGTTTCGCGAGGTGAAGGGAATTCTCCAGTCGGTGGTCGATCGATGCCTGATCGAGCGCGGCTATTCGAAATTCCGCCTGACGGACGATCAGCGCCGCAGGCTCACCAGGCTGAAATTCGGCTCCGAGAAGCGCCGCGAATATCTTTACAGTCTCGCGGTAAATCCCTCGGTGCTGAAGAGCCAGTCGGTGGCGGTGCAGCGCTGATCGCTTAAAGAGCGCCTAGATCGCGTCGTCCCTGACCGCGGCGACATCTTCCTCCTCGGGCGTCAGCTGGACCTTGTCCTCGGTTCTAAGGTCAAAGTCGCTCGCGTCGTGCCGCTCGTGGAGCTGCTCGGAAGGATCGCCCGTCATCTTGTTGACGATCCTGCCGCGCTTCACCGCCGGCCGTTCGTCGATCGCCTTCGCCCAGCGCATCAGGTGCTGATATTCGTGGGTCGCGAGGAAGACGTTCGCATCCTCGTAGCTTCGACCAAGGGCGACTCCGCCGTACCAGGGCCAGATCGCGATGTCCGCGATCGAATAATTGGGCCCGGCGATATATTCGCTTTCGGCGAGGCGGCGGTTCAGAACGTCGAACTGGCGCTTCGCCTCCATTGCATAGCGGTTGATCGCATATTCGAACTTCTCCGGCGCGTAGGCGAAGAAGTGGCCAAAGCCCCCGCCAAGGAAGGGCGCCGAGCCCATCTGCCAGAAGAGCCACGAGAGCGTTTCGGCGCGCTCCGGGCCCGATGAAGGAAGGAACTCGCCGAACTTCTCGGCGAGATGGAGGAGAATTGCACCCGATTCGAAGACCCGGACCGGTTCCGGGCCGCTCAGGTCGAGGAGGGCGGGGATCTTCGAATTGGGATTGATGTCGACAAAGCCACTGGCGAACTGCTCGCCCTCGCCGATCCGTATCGGCCAGGCGTCATATTCGGCGTCCTTGTGTCCCTTTGCGAGCAGTTCCTCGAACATGATCGAGACCTTCTGCCCGTTGGGGGTAGCAAGCGAATAGAGCTGGAAGGGGTGCTTTCCGACCGGGAGCTCCTTCTCGTGCGTCGGCCCTGCGATCGGGCGATTGATGTTCGCGAACTGCCCGCCGCTCGGCTGTTCCCATTTCCACACTTTCGGAGGCACATATTCGGTCATTCACATTTCCTTCGCTTGCGCAGCCCGAAGGCCAGCTAGGAAAGGTGAAGGCCGCTTTCCAGTGTCAGTGCTGTGACTAGCCCGCGCTGACCGACAGGAAGCTCGGAAGCGGGCCGTTCCAGTCCGTGGAAATATCTTCAACGACGGGAGTGCGCTGGCGAGAAGGCTGTTCCTGTTTCGGCGGGGAGCGCCTCGGCTCGGGCTTCTCTTCCCTCGGAGCCTTCTGTTCCCTCGGAGCCCTGTCTTCCCTCGGAGCCTTGTCTTCCCTCAAAGTCTTGGCGGGTGCTCCGGTTCTGGAAATCTTCTGTCCGGTCAGCTTCTCGATCCGCTCGACGAGCTCGGAATCGGCCTTGGTTGCAAGCGTGATCGCAATCCCCTTGGCGCCCGCCCGGCCGGTTCGGCCGATGCGGTGGACATAATCGTCGGGCTGCCAGGGCACGTCGAAGTTGAACACGTGGCTGACGCCCTTCACGTCGAGGCCGCGGGCAGCGACATCGGAGGCGACGAGGATGTTGATCTCGTCGTTCTTGAAGCGATCGAACTCGGCGATGCGCTCGCTCTGGTCCATGTCGCCATGGATCTGGCCGACGGCAAGGCGCGCGCGCTTGAGGCTCGAGGCCAGTTCGCGAACCGTCGACTTGCGGTTGCAAAAGACGATCGCGTTCTTGACCTCGTCCTTCTTCAGGAGGTCTTTCAGCGCGTCCTTCTTCTTGTCGGCGGAGACCTCGACCAGGCGCTGTTCGATGTTGATGTTGGCGGTCGCAGGGCGCGCGACCTCGACCCTCCTCGGTTCATTCAGGAATTTCGCCGCGAGCTTCTCGATGGGCGGCGGCATCGTCGCGGAGAAGAGAAGGGTCTGGCGGCTCTTGGGAAGCTTGGCGCAGATTTCCTCGATGTCGGGAATGAAGCCCATGTCGAGCATTCGATCGGCCTCGTCGATGACGAGGAGCTCGCAGCCGGTCAGGAGGATCTTCCCGCGACCGAAGAGGTCGAGCAGCCGTCCCGGAGTCGCGATGAGGACGTCGACGCCCTTCTCGAGCGCCGCGATCTGGTCCCCCATCTGGACCCCGCCGATGAGGAGCGCCATCGAGAGCGGGTGGTATTTCCCGTACTTTTCGAAATTCTCGGCGACCTGCATCGCGAGCTCGCGCGTCGGCTCGAGGATGAGCGATCTTGGCATCCGGGCGCGGCTTCGTCCGTGGTGGAGGATGTCGATCATCGGGAGGACGAAGCTTGCGGTCTTTCCGGTCCCGGTCTGGGCGATCCCGACGAGGTCGCGCCCCATCAGCACCGACGGGATCGTCGCGCTCTGGATCGGCGTTGGCTCGCCATAGCCACTGTCCGCAACCACGCGGAGCAATTCGTCAGAAAGGCCGAGATCGGCAAAAGACATTGATTCTTCCGGATAAAGGATTGGCCCGCAGCGTCACGAGACGGCGTCAAATCGCCTGTGCGAAGCCTTTGAACTTGTCAAGAAATGTGGGTGCTGGAGAGCGAAAAGCCAAGGGCCTTCCAACTATTGGCGAATCTTTGGAACCAGCCTCCTGAATTTCTCGATCATGCAGCTCCCGCCCATGCGCGAGTGGATGGCGTCGCGATGGACGCAGATCCGATCGTCCTGCGGCTGGAGGTAGAATCGCCCGTAAAAATCGAGCGCCGGACAATCCTCGTCGAGCTTGGCCCGGACTCGCGCGCGGTTGACGAGGATGATGTCGACCTGCTGGTCGCCCGAGAGGAACGCTCGGCGGATCGCCGCGGCCGGAATGCACTTCGGGCCATTATGCTCTTCCCACTCGATCTGGACCCCGAACTGGCGCGGCTGGAGAGGGACCCTCAGGATCACTTCGTCCTGCACCACGAGCTTCGTCACCGATTGCCCGACGATCCCCGGCTGGGCGGCGAATAGCCCCATGAGGAGGGGCACGAAGCTCAATATCGTCCCCGGGATCATCTGCAGCCCGCCGCCATCATGAGTCGCTTCGCAGCGACCCGTTTAATGTTCAATGAACTGGGTGAAGGTCTTTGGCCCACCAACGGTCGCGACTTGCCTAACCGCACCAAGGCCAATAGAGCCGCCACCACAATTTTCAGCCGGCGGGCTGGCCCATGTGCCGCTGTTAGTCCGGGCTCCAGGAGAAGATCTTCGATGGCGACCGTCGCCCCGAACCAGAGTTTGCCGTTGTTCTACAATGCCGTCGAGCCGCTCAACGCGACGCAGCACGGCAACATGAAGGTTCGCACCATCCTGCGCATGCCGCAGGTTGCGAGAGCGCACGCGATCCCGGTCACCGTCGACGAGTTCACGCTGGTCCAGCGCCACTACCCAATCGTCTTTTCGGTCGGCGAGAGCCCGATCCCGATCGCGCTCTTCGGCCTCAACGAGGGCGTCAACGTCTTCATGGACGCTGACGGGCGGCCGCTCGAGCCGAACAATTACGTCCCGGCCTATGTCCGGCGCTATCCTTTCCTCCTTGCCCGCCTGAGGCCCGACAGCGACGAGCTTTCTCTCTGCTTCGACCCCACCGCGAACGCAGTCGGCGAGTTCGACGAGGGCCAGCCGCTGTTCGAGGGCGAGCAGCCGAGCGAAGCGACCAAGGCCATCCTCCAGTTCTGCGAGCAGTTCGAGGCCGCGGGCCAGCGCACTGCCGCCTTCATGGAGGAGCTCACGAAGGCCGACCTCCTCATGGACGGCGAGGTCGCGATCCAGCCTGAGGGCTTCCAGCAGCCGTTCGTCTACCGGGGCTTTAGGATGGTCGACGAGGAGAAGCTCCGGAACCTTCGCGGGGACGAGCTTCGAAAGCTCAACCAGAACGGTATCCTCCCGCTCATCTACGCCCA
>DASZYL010000099.1:0-3076 GCA_035545385.1 Sphingomicrobium sp.
GGAAGCTGGGAGCGGAGCGCGTTTGCGTCCGCGATCCAGCTCCTCGTCGAGACGAGCGGGCTCGCGAGGATGAGACCTTGGAGCTCGGGAGGCCGCCGCGCTCCGTATTCGAGCGCGATCGTTCCGCCCCAGCTTGCCCCCAGGACGTGCCAGCGAGAGACGCCGACCGCCCTGCGGACGGCGTCGACTTCATCCGTGAAGCGCTCGACGGTCCAGTTCGAAGGCTTGCCAGGACGTTCCGAGAGGCCGCTGTCGAGTTGGTCGTAGAGGATGATCGCCCGCTCGTCGGAAAGCGGAAGGAGGTCGAGGAAGGGAGCATGGTTTCCCCCAGGCCCGCCATGGATCGCGACGAGGGGCGGCCTTTGTCCATCGAGCCGCCCGTTGACCCTTACGTAGACGCGCCCCCCCGGCACTGGCGCCATCAGCTCCCGATCGGGCGGCGGATAGCCCTTGGGCGCTCGAGCCCAGAGCGGCCCGAAGGCCGATGCAGCGGTTACGACGCCGATGTTCGCGAGAAAGGCACGGCGATCGAGGGCCCTTGCGCCACTTCGGCCTGCGCACCAGATCGGTCCCTGTTCGACGCTCACGCGCGGTGCTTTGACAGGGGCATATCCCTATGGCAAGGCGCGCCGCCGAACGCCTGGCCGAGCCGGTCAGAAACGAAATTCTACTGGAGTTGAGACCCACATGGTGAAGCCCGAATGGGGCACCAAGCGCACTTGCCCCAAGTGCTCGACCCGATTCTACGACCTTGGCAACGAGGATCCTGTCCATTGCATCAACTGCGGGACCGAGTGGATCCCCGAGCCGGTGCTGAAGTCGAAACAGCCGCTTGCGTTCGAGGCGGCTCCGGTTGCCAAGGAGCCCGAGAAGGCCGATGACGATCTCGCCGCCGACGATCTCGCGATCGACGAGGACGAGGAGGTCAGCGCGGACGAGGAAGTCGATCTCGAAACCGGTGATGACGACCTTGGGGTCGAGACCGGCGGCGAGGACGACGAGGGCTAAACCGTCTCAGCGGCCGTCTGAAGAGGGCCGCGCAACGGCGTACATCTCCTTGGCAATTTCCTTCGTGAGCGCGTCGGGATCTCCGTTCGCCTCGTAAAGATCCATGTGCGTCTTCCCGGGAAGGAAGCGGACATCGGTTTTTGCGCCGAGGCGCTGCAGCACGGCCTGGAGCCGGCGGGCCGAGCCGTCGAGGTGGAAGGTGTCGGCCGTCCCGATGATGACGTGAATCTTGCCGTCGAGGTCGTTCTTGAGCGCCGGCCAGTTCTGCTCGAGGCGATAGGCGATGTCATAATGGTCGCGCCAGTAAGCCGCGACCCTGGGGTCGACGGCGCCGGTTCGGCGATCGAACATCTGCATCGGCCGGCCGTCGGGTCCCTTGGGCGAGAAGACCCAGTCGAACGAGGCCATCTGGCCTCCGACGGGGCCGAGCACCGCCTCAAGTTTCGCAAAATCCTCGAAATTCGCGACGTCCTTGCCGTTCATCCGCACAAGCGGGATCGGTTTGCCGCTTTCATCGAAGTAGACGTTGGCATTGGGCCGATAGAGATCGGCGCCGGTGAAATCATGGAAGTCGCTTGGATCGGGCGAGGTCGACCAGGTGCCCCCGAAGATCGTGGGATAGCGGGTCTGAAGCCAGAGCGTTGCCCAGCCGCCCGACGAATGCCCCGTCAGGAAGCGTCCGGACGGCCGGGCATCCATGCGATAATGTTGCTCGAGCCAGGGGATGAGCTCGCTCGTCAGAGCCTCGCCCCAGGGGCCGTTGTTGACCGAGTCCGCGAACTCGTGGGTACCCGTCGGGGAGCTTTCGTCGAGGGCTACCCAGATCATCCCGGGAATCGCGCCTTCGGCCATCAGCTTGGCCCTTGAAGCGGCAGTCCACCGCGCCGAGTTGGCGCTGCCGCCAAATCCATGAGTCTGGAAGACGGTCGGCCATGTCCTCGGGCTGTCCGCGGAATAGTCCGGCGGGAGAGCGATCGAGCCTTGCATGTGGATCGGCCGGCCCCAGAAGGCGCTGAGCTTTGGGCTGACAAAGTCCACCGGCACGACCTTCGCGAGGTAGGGGACGAGCGACTTCGCCTGCTCGCTATGCGCGGCAAAAGGATCAGTGGCCGGCACCACTTTCGAAAGCTGAAGCGGAGGGACGGGCCCTGGCAGGGTGACCTCGACAACGTCCGAAAGCACGTCACCGGAATCGCGGCCGCCATAATTATAGTTGTTGTTGACGTCCAAGACGGCCTGGAGGTGATAATGGCCCGGCGGGAGCTTCGACCAGGCGCTTGGTACCGAATCCGCCTCGCCGTCCACGGTCGCAATCATGCCTTCAAGGAGCCCGGCTATATCGCGCGCGGCGACTGCCGTGGGGGTCGCGGCGAAGGGATTTGCATCGACCTCGTCCGGAAGCTTGTCCCCGGGCTTGGCCGGTTCGGCAAAGACGATGAGCCTTCCCGACATCGGCGCCTTGGACGGCACCGCGAGCTGCACCGGGATTTGGACCGGCGGACTGGCGGCCGCCGGAGCTGTGCCAGCCAGCATGAGCGCAGGAATTATGAATGCCAGCCGCATGGCGCATCTCCCCCAAAGGCGGCTGGTCTGTAGCGCCACGGGCCAGCAGGCAAGGGATTTTCGTTACGGGTGCCGAGTTGATCAGCGAGCCGCGATTTTCCATTTGCACGAGAGCAAACATCGCTTAAGGGCGCGTGACGGACGGGGCCGTAGCTCAGCTGGGAGAGCGTCGCAATGGCATTGCGAAGGTCAGGGGTTCGATCCCCCTCGGCTCCACCAACCTCTTCTAAGCAACTGAAGAGATAGCAAAATCAGGGGTTGGCGGTCGTCAATCCCACCTGGCTGGCGCGGACCGATCCTGGTATCCAATCCTGCGCTGCAAGTTTCTTGCACTCAGCCATTCGCGCTCCTTGGCAAAAGTCCGGCCACCGTCCGGTTTTTCTCCAGAAATCCATCAATCCATAGTGCTTGGCGAGCGCAAAAAATCGGGGAGACTTGCGCATGGGCGCCGCAAGAGGGGTGAAGAGGAAGGCGATCGGTCCGGTCGTCGGATAACCGGGCGTAT
>DASZYL010000100.1:0-37937 GCA_035545385.1 Sphingomicrobium sp.
GCAAAGCCGCGCTTGACGAAGGTCTGGTAAAGCAGCTGGACGATCTTGTTGTTCATCGTCCCGCCGGCCTGCGGGTGCGAATGGAGGATCAGCGCGACAGGGGCACGCGGGCGGGTACCGGGATGGAACCGGCCTTCAAGGCGACCCTCAGGGCCTGGGAAAATGACTTCGGGCATCGAATGTGGGCGCTCACCTAAACAGAAAGGCCGCTCGACGCGGGTGCGCGGCGGCGTCGCGTCCTATATAGGGACGGCGCTTCAACTGGCAATCGGCAGGAATCCAGCGGTTTTGAGTATTTCCGACCGCCTCTACCTCGATCATGCAGCAATCACTCCGGCCCTCCCGGAGGCCCGCGAAGCCATTGCTCGAACGCTCGAACATCCCGGGAACCCCAGTTCGCCTCACGCGGACGGCCGAAGCGCTCGCTCGGCACTGGAAGAAGCTCGAGCGACGATCGCGCGGCAACTGGGCTGGCGTCATGACGTCATCCTGACCTCGGGCGCGACCGAGGCGATAGCGATCGCCTCCACGCGTGCAAAGCCGAAGCGCCGGATCAGGGGGCCTACCGAACATGAAGCGGTGATTGCCGCAATGGGAAGCGCCGCCGAGGTCGTTTCCGTCGACAATCGAGGCCTTGTCGATCTTGCGGCTCTCGAAGCAAGCCTCGAGGGGGAACCTGCGCTGGTCGCGGTTCAGCTCGTCAACAACGAAACCGGTGTCATCCAGCCGATCGAGGATATTCAAAGGATTGTTCGTTCGAAGGGCTCGCTGCTGCTTTGCGACTGTGCGCAAGGGGCCGGAAAGATCGATCTTCCCGATGCCGACTTCATCGCAATCACGAGCCAGAAGTTCGGCGGCTCCCCGGGATCGGGCGCGCTTCTCGTGAGGGACCTTGCCTTGCTCGAGGCGAGCGGCGGACAGGAGCGGGGCTATCGCCGCGGGACGGAGAACCTCCCGGGGATCGCCGGGATGGCGGCCGCGCTCGAAAGCAGGGCCTTTTTGCGCGAGATGCCGCGCCTCGCGAACCTCCGCAGCGAGCTGGAGGAAGAGATCATCGCCTCGGGTGGCTCGGTGATCGCAGCCGATGCTCCAAGGATCGCCACCATCGGCGCCTATGCGATGCCGGGAGTGGCAAGCGCGAGCCAGCTGGTCCAGTTCGACCTTGCCGGCATTTCCGTCTCGGCGGGGAGCGCCTGCTCGTCCGGAAGCATGAAGGAGAGCCGGGTGCTTCTTGCGATGCATGTCCCAAGGGATATTGCTTCGAGCGCCATTCGAGTAAGCTTCGGCCCCGACACCTCGAAGGCCGACATCGCCCGCTTCCTCGCGGAGTGGCGCAAGATCTCCAGCCGTGCAAAGGCCGCGGCATGATCTATCTCGATTACCAGGCGACGACACCTGTCGCCCCGGAAGTCGCGAAGGCGATGCTGCCGTGGATCGAGGAACGGTTCGCAAATCCCCATTCAGCGTCACGCTGGGGAAGCGAAGCCGCGGCAGCCGTCGAAGTTGCCCGAAAGCGCATCGAAGAGGCAATCGGCCTCAAAGGAGGCGGCCTCGCCTTTACGAGCAGTGCCACCGAAGCGATCAATTGGGCGCTCAAGGGGACGGCGGAGAAGGCCGAGGAAGAGAAGTCAGGGCGCAACCGGATCATTACGGTCGCCACCGAGCATGCCGCAGTCCTCGACACCTGCGAGTGGCTCGCGGCGAAAGGTTGGGACCTCACGATCCTCCCGGTCGAGCCCGATGGAAGGCTCGATCTCGAACTGCTCGCTCGAGAGCTCGACGAGCGGGTCCTCCTCGTTGCAGTCATGCAGGTGAACAACGAGATCGGGGTCACCCAGCCCATCTCGGAGATTTCTTCCATGGCTCACGAGGCTGGGGCGCTCATGCTTTGCGATGCCGTCCAGGCGTTCGGCAAGGTCGAGATCTGCAAGGGTCCGGATCTCGTCGCGGTTTCTGCGCACAAGATCTACGGCCCCAAGGGCATTGGCGGGCTGTGGATGCGCAAGGGCAGGGAGCCTTCGACGCTGATCCACGGTGGCGGGCAGGAGCGGGGTCTTCGCTCGGGGACCTTGTCCCCGGCGCTCTGCGTCGGGTTCGGAGCCGCGGCGAGGCTAGCCGACGAACGGCAGACCCGCGACTACGACCATGTCCAGAAGCTTTGGAATGCAGCGCTTCATGCTCTTGGCCCTGGCTGGACGATCAACGGAAGCACCACCCACCGCTATCATGGCAATCTCAACATCCGCCGCGAAGGCGTTGATGGAGCTCGGCTCATTGCCGATCTTAGGGATATCGCCTTCTCGCTCGGCTCGGCCTGCGCCAGCGGTTCGGGACGCCCGAGCCACGTGCTAAGGGCGCTCGGCCTCGATTACCGACAGTCGCGCTCGTCGCTGCGCCTCGGATTTGGGCGCTACACGACGCAGAAGGAATTGATCGACGCCTGTCATCGCATTTCGGCTCACGCCAAGGCACAGGAGAAGCTCGACGCGTGACCCTCGTGCGTTTTTTGAAGGCTGACGGAACCCTCGACAAGGAAGTGGAAGCCAAGCCCGGTCAGCGCTTGCTCGATGTCGCATGGGCGCTTCGGGAGCCGCTCGAGGGCGCCTGCGAAGGCGTGATGGCCTGTTCGACCTGTCACGTCATCGTGGAACCCGACGATTTCGAGACGTTGCCGAGCGCGAGCGAGGAGGAAGAGGATCTCCTCGATCTTGCGGCGCACGCGACCCGCACTTCGCGGCTCGCGTGCCAGATCATCCTCACCGAGGAGATGGCGAGCCTGACGGTGCGAATTCCTCCAGGCGCGAGAAACTGGATGGGGAGGTGATCGAGGGGAGGTCGTTTTCCGTTTGAAGGATCCCCGAACGCTCACATTGGCGGATCGCCTCCTGTATCCGCGTTGGGATCGAGCTGGCCTTCACTGTCGGACTGCCGGTCCTTCCTCGGCTGGTTGGCCGCCGAGACTGCCGCACGGTGAATGCTTTCGAGCTCGGGGAGGGTCAGTCGCCCCGTTCGGTCGGCGTCGAGGAGCTGGAACCGCTTGATCGCGGCCGACTTGAATTCCTGTTCAGAGACTCCCCGGTTGAAGTCGGAATCCGCCGAAGACACGGGCTCGGGGATCTGCAGCAATCCGTACCGGCCTGCGCCTGCCTCGTCGTCCCGGCCTCCGAAACCGGTGAAGCCGCCGAGACGGCGTTGGGATCGAGCCCCCTCCCGAGACCCGGCAGCGGTCGTTGCCGAAGCGGCAGCGATCGCCCGGCCGTGTACCTCGGGAGCAATCACTTCCTCGTAATAGCTGATCTCGTCGGGATCGATCTCGCCATCATGATCGTGATCGAGCATCTTGAAGAAGCGCTCGGCGTCCACGGTCATTTCATCGAGAGTGAGCACGCCGTCATGATTGCTGTCCGCCCTCGCGAACCATGCCGTCAGCCCCTCTTCGTTCGGGGTCCTGCCGAAGACCGGCTCGCCCATCGGGCTCATGAAGGGGCGGCCAGGCCCGAGGTCGGCGGGCGGGGGAAGCGGCGATTGTGCTGCAGCGGCGGCTGCGATGACGAGAAGAGGAACCCCCATGGCCAGCCTTTCGGAAAAAGACGCCGCGTTGCGTCTTCCCCAATGGGTGAACGGCTGGTGAAAATCACCACTCGGAGAAGATGAACTTGTGTTCACCTTCACCTCTCGTGGGCGAACGCTGCAGCGGCAGCCGATGGAGCTCGAGCCAAAGCTCTGGGCGACGGATAGGTTAGGCTGACTCCCGCAGCTTCAGGATCCCCGCCTGGACGGCCTGGGCAACGAGGTGGGTCTTGTTTCTTGCACGCATCTTGAGCCGGACGGTTTCAATATGCCCTTCGACGGTCCTTGGTGCGATCCCGATCTGGCTTGCGATCTGTTTCGCCGACCATCCGCTTGCGACCAGTTCGAGTACCTGTTGCTCGCGATGGGTTAGCTCCGGGCGACTTTCAACTTCACTCCATGCCATCTTGTGCCCCTGCTTACGCGCCCTGCGACCCAGCAAAACACGGGTCGGGCTCATCTTTAGATAGTATACCTAAAGTTAACAGGATTTACTAGCTCAGGTACGGTTCGGCTTCGTCCTGGCCGGTTAGCATGTTGATTCTACGGGGGTAATTCGATGGGGCGGAATTACCGTGCGTGTTCCTCCCAATAGACGACTCGGGCCGCGTGAGCCCAGTTTCCCCTGGCTCGCTCTTTGCGACTTGGTGGGACTTTGATCACGATCTTCTCGAATGATCACGAAGGGGGCGAGCGGCGGCTCGGCCAGCTCATGAGCGTCGCTAAGGGCATCGTCATCTATCATCAGGGCGTCGAAGCGAGATACTGGTACGAGGTCGTTTCCGGGACGGTTCGAACGTGCCGCTTCATGGGCGACGGACACCGGCAGCTTACGGGCTTCTTCTATCCGGGCGACGTCTTCGGAGTCGATCGAGGGAACCACCGCGAAGCGGCCGAGGCGGTTACAGGGGTGGTCCTGCGGAGGTTCCCGGCGGGCTCTCCCGAACAACTCGAAAGGGACGGCGCGGACGGAAACATCCTGGAGCGGGCGCTCGAAAGCGCTCGGGAACGGATCTTCCTGTTCGGCCACCGCACCGCGGCAAACCGGGTCGCGGCTTTCCTGATCGCCATCGCGGATCGCTCCGGCGCGAGGTCGGGATTGCAGATTCCGATGACCCGGGGAGACATCGCGGATTATCTCAATCTGACGCTCCACACGGTCAGTCGAACGATCTCGGAATTTGCGAGGGACCGCCTGATCGCGCTCGATGGGCCCCAGAACGTTAGAATTCTCGACTTCGAACGGTTGCGAATTCTCGCCGGCGATGCCGGGGAAGAGGGGCCGATCTCATCGCTAGACTCCTTCAGAGAATGGGCCTGAAGCGATGAAATTGAGCGCGCCGGCTCGAATTTGCGCAAAGAGGGAAAGATCGCCCTGCCTCGCGATTGCGCTTCCCGCAGCAGCTCTCCTCGCTTTGGTCCCGGCGGCGCCATCGACTGCCGCGACTGCTGCCGAAACCGAAAGCGCAAGGCTTCAGGCGCAGCTCGACCGTCTGGATCACGAACTGGATTCGCAGCGCGCCCTCATCGATCGGCAGGCGATACAGATCGCCGCTCAGCAGAAAGAGATCGATGCGCTGAAGATGAACCTTGCCCTCGCGAATTCTCGGGGGGCTGGAATGCTCGCGGACAATTTGAGCCCGAGCGAGGCGTCAGCGCCGGCGCCGGGTGAACCGGTCGGCGAAGCGCCAGCCGAACCCAGTAACGAAGAAGAAGCCGCGGTCCGGGCAATCCCGCGCGAGCAGGGCGTTCTCACGCCTGCCAAGATGCTCGTTTTCGAGGCCGATTATGAATATGATCACGGCTCGTCGAACCGGCTCGTATTTCGCGGGATCGAACTGGTTCCGGGAATCCAGCTCGGACTGATCGAGGCCTCGGACGCCGACCGGGACGCGATCATTACCACTCCCTCGCTGCGCTACGGCGTTACCAGCCGGTTCGAGCTCGATGCACGGCTTCCCTACCTCTATCGCAACGACAACATCTCCGTTCTCGAGCAGCGCGACCAGCAGATCGTGAGGGGTGTCCACCTGATCGACCATGGCCTCGGCGATGCCGAGGCGACCATCCGATACGAGCTCAATCCCGCGCGACCGCTGAAGCCGATCTGGATTGCTAGCCTGCGAGTCAAAAGTCGCACGGGCCGGGGCCCGTTCGAGGTGCCATATGACCAATTCGGGGTCGCAAAGGGGCTGGCGACGGGATCCGGTTTCTGGGGGGTGGAACCAGGGTTCAACTTCCTGCTGCCCTCGGACCCGATCGTTCTTTACGGCGGGCTTTCCTATTTCCACCAGTTCGCGCGGAAAATCGACCGGATGATCGGCGACACGCCCGTCGGGCGCGTGAAGCCGGGCGGCGCGATCGGAGCGAACATCGGGTTCGGCTTCGCGCTAAATCCCCGCTTTTCCTATTCGATGGGCTTTAGCGACACCTTCATCGCTCCGACCGAGAGCGAGATCGGCGACACCATCCAGCACTCCGCGCGTCTCCAGGCCGCGCAGCTGCAGTTCGGCATGTCCTATCGCTTCACCGAGAAGCAGAGCGTCAACCTCGGCTTCGATTTCGGAGTGACAAAGGACGCGCCGGACCTTTCGGTCATCCTGCGCCTCCCCATCATCCTGATGAAATGATCTCCAAGCGAGGGCTCAGTGGTCAAGCGCGCCGAAGGTCGCCGCATTCATTGCTGAGCCCAGCGAATCCCCCAGCCGGTTCAGCATGGTCTGCTGCTGGAAGGGGCCGAAGTTCCTGAGATCGAGCGTCGCGTCGACTTCCTGGCGGATGCTGACGTTATTCGCGCGGTTGACGAGGATGTTCTGGATCGCGCCCTCAGGGCCCTGGATCAAGGCGGTTTGCCCAGCATTGGCGAGAAACACCGACTGGTCGCCGACGCGCATCGCGATGCCCCCGCCGCTCAGAATTCCGGCCTGGAGCTGTGCGGCGTCAGCGGGGGTGAGAGCTCCCGAGACAAACCTGGTCGTGGTTGCACCGGTAGACGTCCAGCTGATGTTCGTCTGAAGGACAAGCGCGCCGTCGATGAAGGTGCGCATTTCAGCGCCGAGGCTGATCTCGACGCCCTCCCAGTTGAACCCGCCCCGGTTGCGGGAAAGCTCCTCGTCCGAAACGACAAGGGGTGCTTGGACGACAGGGCCGGGACCGGCCGATGGGCCAGAAGCGGGGACGGGCGCTGCGTTCGCGATCGCCGGAGCGAAGGCGAGGGAGGCCACAATCAGCAGCGCGCCAGCGAACGGCCACTTCATTGCGACGCTCCAATGGTCCCCACCGGAAGATCGAGGACGATCCGGTCGGTAATCTGGTAACTCTGCTGGATGGCGCTTCCGAAATCGGGCGCCCGCAGGTGAAGCGCAGCGTCTTCGAGCGGAGCCTTCGACCAGGGACCCCAGTCGCTTGCAAGGTTGAACGACGGCGCTTGTCCCTCGGGCACGATCATCAACGCAATGCCGTTCCAGACCTTGAGGAAATCGGCGAGCGAATAGTCGGTGAGGCCGAGCATCGAATCGCCGACGAGGACTCGAGAGTTCCGGATCCCCTTCACGACCACGAAGTGCTTGAAACCGTGAAGGTTGAGAAGAACGATGGCGGGCCGCTCGAGCTTGACGAGATCCTTGGCTCCGAGACGATAGCCTTCGGCATGCAATCCGATGGTTCGAAGATAGTTCTTCATGTCGAGCATCGAGAAGCCGAGCTTTCGGATCGCCTTCTGGTCGCCGTTCTTCCACATCGCCGAGAATGTCGTGTGCTCGGGCGTCGGGCGCCCGTAGCTGTAGGTCAGCAAGGTCGCGACGGCAGCTGAGCCGCAGCTGAAGTCATATTGCTGGCGGATGACGCTCCGGTACGGAATTTCCCACCAACTCATCACCTTGACCGTGTAATTCGCTCCTCCGTCGTGCAGCAGAACCTGGGCGGCTGAGGGTTGTGCGGGCAGCGTAAGCCCCGCGGCGAGCGCCGCGCCCAGGGTCATCGCCCGTGAACCGGTGAGACGCGTTCGAAGGCCCATCTTCAATTGCTGACGTTGATCGTGACGTTCATCCCGGTCTGCAGGCTCACCTGCGCTCCGGTGTTGATCAGCACGTTCCCGAGCCCGTTGAAGTTGGAAAAGGCGTTGTCGGAAAGCGAGACGTCGCCGGCGGAGTAATTCCCGTTGATCACGTTTCCGCTCGTCATCGCGGTGAGCGTCTGGTTGGTGACGACGACGGATTCGCCACCACGAAGCTGGTCGAGATCTGCGTTCGACAGAGTGGAAGCGTCGGTGTCCCTGCTCGAACCCTCGCTGCTCGAAGGAGCGATGGTTGACGGCGCGTTCCTCGCCGCCTCTTCGGCCTTCGCCGGCGTGGCAGCTGCAAGGACCGCGCCCACGGCAGTCGTCATCCAAATCATCTTGATCATGTCCCGGTCCTTCCCCGAAAGGTGCCGGACCGCCGCAGCGGCCCGGCTAGGATCATGGCTGGAGCGGAACTCAATTGTTGGAGTTGGTGCCCGAGCCGTTCGCCTGGTCGGTCGAGAAATTGACCTGGGCCGAGGCCGCGATGTTCGTCCCGGCCTGCGTGTTCGCGGCAATGCCGGTATTCCACGCCTGGTTCAGGATGCCGGCATAAGCGGCGAACGAATTGCCCTGGATGTTGTTGTCGCCGCTTTCGTAACCGTCGACGTCGTCGACGAGGTCCTTCTGGTCGTGACCAACAACGACGCCGCTCAGCGACTGATCGGCAACGACGGCATTGTTGCCGAAGCTATTGTTGTCGGAACCGCTGCTGTCGCTGTTGCCGCGGTTGTTGCCATTGGCCTGGAAGCCGTCGAGGTTGTTGTCCCCGGTGGTCACCGCGACGTCGACGTTATCGCGATTGTTGCCGTTATCCTTGTTCTGGTCGACCGTGCCGCCCTGCGAAGCCGCAGTCGAGCCGCCGGACGCTGCGGTGCCGCTTTGCGAAGCGGAGGTCGAGCCGCCCTTCACGTTGCCGCTCGTGCCCGTGTTGGTCGTATCGGCCATCGCCGGCGAGGCGAGGCCAACACAGGCTGCAATGGCGGACGCCGCCATCAGATAACGAAGTTTCATGTTCATCTCCCATGTTTCTGAAGAGCACGGGGAGCGCAATCACTTCCCCGGCACTCCGGTCGCCCGCATGATGCGAACTTTTCGGGAGTTAGACCGCCAGCGCCGGCCTTATTTTGCGAATTATCAAAGCCGCCAAAGCCAGGAAAACATTCCGTCGGCCCGGTCCTTCGACGGATCTCGATCGAATCGCCGCCGAATCAGCTCTCAGCGCGAACGATGAAGCAGGCTTTGGGACGTGCTCGCGACGCGAAGGCTAGGGATGGGGCAGTGGATTGCCGAGCCGGGCATCGGGAGCGTCGGTCTTCAGTTTCCTGCGTTTGCGATCCGTGCTCGGGGCGTGCGGGATCGCCTCGAGCTGGGCAAGAGTGAGCCTTCCCTGCCGGGCGCTGTCGAGGAGCTGGAAGCGGTAGACTGCAGCTGATCGAAATTCCTCTTTCGTGATCGCCCGGTTAAAGTCGGTGTCCGCAGCCGCAACGGGTTCTGGAATGTTGAGGAGCTGGTAGCGCGCGGCGCCCTGGAGAGCGCCGCCGATCCCAAGGCTTGCAAGCTCCTCGTAGCCGCGTTCGCGCCGCCGCTCTTTCGAGCGATCGTCTGGCTTATCCTGGGAAACCTTGGGGGGTGGCTGGCCTGGAACGCGCCGGACCTTTGACATGACCTGGACCTCGGGGGCGAGCTCATATTCATAATGGGCGAGCTCCTCGGGATCGATCTGCCCATCGCCATTGGTGTCGAGGGTCGCAAAGAAGCGGTCGGCGTCCGCCTGCATTTCGTCGGGAGTGAGGACTCCGTCACGGTTGCGGTCAGCCTGGTAGAACCAGTTGGCGAGCGTATCGTCGCTTGCGCTTCGGGCCCGGAAAGGCTCGCCCATCGGGCTGATGAAGGGCGCCCAGGCGTGCCCGGTGACATTGATCGGTGCCGAGTCCGGGACGGGGGCAAGGAGGGCGAGGACGAGAAACGGGAAAGGCATTGCCGGAAAAAAGCCCTTAGCGTGATTTAGCCGACGTTGTCGCGCCCGCGTGAACCGCCAATGAAGAAGAGGCTCAAACGAACATGAACTTGCGCGGATCGAGGGCTTCCACCATATGGCCGCGCGGAAGTCGGCGGACGGCGCTGTCGCCAACCTGGTCAGGTCCGGAAGGAAGCAGCCACAACGATTACGTGCCGGGTCGTCGGCTTCCACCGCTCGCCATCACCGGCGCCACACCCTAAATCACTGTTGATGGAAGACGCCGAATCGCCCGGCCTGGGCCTCGACTTGCCTGAAGTCCCGATGACGGGAGCAACCAGCGCCTACCGGGTGCTGGCGCGCAAATATCGTCCGCAGACCTTTGCCGAGCTGATTGGCCAGGACGCGATGGTGAAGACTCTCGCCAATGCCATTGAGCGCGGCCGAATTGCCCACGCCTTCCTTCTCACGGGGGTTCGAGGGGTTGGAAAGACCTCGACCGCCCGGCTGATCGCCAAGGCCCTCAATTGCATCGGTCCGGACGGGAACGGCGGTCCGACGATCACTCCGTGCAACATGTGCGAACCCTGCCGATCGATCGCCGAAGGTCGTCATATCGACGTGATCGAGATGGACGCCGCCTCGCACACGGGCGTCGACGACATAAGGGAGATCGTCGACGCGGTCCGCTACGCCTCGGTAAGCGCGCGCTACAAGATCTACATCATCGACGAAGTTCACATGCTTTCAAAGAACGCTTTCAATGCGTTGCTGAAGACTCTTGAGGAGCCTCCAGAGCATGTGAAATTCCTTTTCGCGACCACCGAGGTCGAAAAGGTCCCAGTGACTGTCCTGTCGCGCTGCCAGCGTTTCGACCTGAGGCGCATTCCAGCCGAGAAGCTCGCGGCTCATTTCGCCGAAGTCTCGAAGGCGGAAGGCGTCGAGGTCGAGCCCGAGGCTCTCGGAATGATCGCGAGCGCAGCCGAGGGCTCGGCCCGCGATGGACTTTCGATCCTCGACCAGGCGATTGCCCATGGAGCGGGGACCGTCACCGCCGGCCAGGTCCGCGACATGCTGGGGCTTGCCGACCGCGGGCGGATCCGCCGATTGCTCGAGCTCGTCCTCTCGGGCGATGCGTCGGCCGCGCTTGCCGCTCTCGACGAAGCCCATGACCTCGGGATCGATCCGGCGCAGCTCTTGAGAGGACTGATGGAGGCGCTGCATTCCGCGACGCGCGCCAAGGCCGGAGCCAGCGTCGGAGCCCTCCAGTCCGCGGAGGAGCGCGAGAGCTCCGAGGCGATGGCCAGCGCTCTCGGCTGGGGGACGATCCACCGCCTCTGGCAGATGCTCCTCAAGGGCCTGAAGGACGTCGATGAAGCTCCCGATCCGCGCGAGGCTGCGGAAATGGCGCTGCTCCGGCTCATCCATGCCGCCGACCTTCCCGATCCCGCGGCGCTTCTCCAGAAGCTCAGCGGGGAGGGTGCCGTCGCAGGCCCGGCGGCGGCGCCTTCAGCCAAGGGCAACAGGACAAGCGCCGAGCTCCCCGCCGATTTCCCGGGATTGATCGCTCGCCTCGAGCAATCCGGAAGGCACCAGCTCGCGGTCCAGCTCCACGACCAGGTCGGCCTCGTTCGCTATGCCCCGCCGGAGCTGGTGCTCAAACCCTCAAGGCCGCTCGGCGGGGACTGGCCGCGCGACCTTGCCCTTGCCCTGAAATCCGCCACCGGAACGACCTGGCAGGTCAGCCTTTCCGATGAAACGGGAGAGCCGTCGCTGCTCGATCAGGAGAAAATGGCCGAGGAGCGCGTTCGCTCCGATGTGCTCGCCGATCCGAATGTCCGAGCGGTAATGGACGCGTTCCCGGACGCCGAACTCGAATCCTATACAATGAGAGGCAGCTGACATGCCCGAAATGCCCGACTTCGACGAAATCATGAAGATGGCCCAGAATGCCCAGGCCGAGCTCCAGAAGGCCCAGGACAATCTCGACAAGATCGAGGTCGAGGGCGCCGCTGGCGGCGGCATGGTGAAGATAAGAGCGACCGCCAAGGGACGGATCCTTGGAGTGGACATCGACGAGACGCTGCTCGCGCCGAGCGAGAAGATGATGGTCGAGGACCTCATCGCGGCGGCGATGAACGATGCAAGGAACAAGGCGGATTCGGCGGCGGCCGAGGAAATGCAGAAGATGCAGGGTACGCTTCCGCTTCCGCCCGGGTTCAAACTGCCGTTCTGACGTTTCCGGCGTCGCATTTTTGAGTCATGATGCGCGCCTCTTCGGGGGAGGCGCTCGATGTCACTCGGCGCAATGCAGGACTGGCCGCTTCGAATCATGCGGCTGATGGACCATGCCGAGCGCGAGCACGGCGATCGCGAGATCGTCGCCGCACGGCCGGACGGAACGACAATCAGGACCAACTGGACAGGGCTCGGGGGGACCGCTCGCCGGATGGCCGAGGCGCTCCTGCGCCTCGGGGTCCGCCCGGGACACCGCGTCGCGACCCTTGCCATGAACCACGACCGCCATCTTGCCGCCTGGTTCGGAGTGGTCGGGATGGGCGGGGTTCTTCATACGCTCAATCCCCGATTGTTCGACGACCAGCTGGCGTACATCATCGGCCATGCCGAGGACCGGGTCGTCCTCTACGACGCCGCGTTCCAGCCTCTCGTCGACCGGCTCAAGCCCCAGGTGACGTCAGTCGCCAACTGGCTCCGGTTCGACGAGGAGTTCGATTCCTGGATCGCGGCCGAGGACGGCGATTATGATTGGTACGAAGGCGACGAGCGCGAGCCCTGCGGCCTGTGTTACACCAGCGGGACGACGGGCAATCCCAAGGGCGTCCTCTACGAACATCGCTCGACGGTGCTTCATGCGATGTCGATCATCGTTCCCGACGTCTTCGACCTCTCGGCCTGCTCGGTCCTGCTTCCGGTCGTGCCGATGTTCCACGCCAATAGCTGGTGCCTTCCCTATGCCGCGGCGATCACCGGTCTCAAGCTGGTGGTCTGCGGCGACAACAAGCCTGAACGGATCTGCGCTCTCTTCAACGAGGAAGGGGTGACCCATTCGGCGGGTGTTCCCACCGTCTGGCTGAACATGATCGACCATGTCGAGGACAGTGGAGCTTCGCTCGGCAAGCTTCACACGATCATCGTCGGGGGATCCTCCGCCCCGCCGGCGACGATCCGCTGGCTGCGCAAGCGGGGAATAAGGGTCCGCCATCTCTGGGGGATGACCGAGATGTCGCCGATCGGAACGGTCGGCGCACCGCCCGCCAGCTGGGATTCGATGAGCGAGGAAGAGCAGGTCGACTATCAGTCGCGACCGGGCCGATCGATGTTCGGTGTCGAGCTTCGGGTCGTCGACGACATGGGCAACGTCCTTCCAAGGGACGGGGCGAGCTCGGGACATCTCCAGACCCGGGGGGCCTCCGTCGTCAAACGCTATTTCAAGAAGGACGAGGATTGCGTCGATGCCGAGAACTGGTTCGACACCGGCGACATCGCCGTCATTCACCCCGACAATACGCTGCGCCTCACCGACCGGGCCAAGGACGTGATCAAGTCGGGCGGGGAGTGGATCAGCTCGATCGAACTCGAGAATGCGGCGGTCGGCTGCCCTGGAGTCCTCGAAGCCGCCGCCATCGGCATCCCTCATCCCAAGTGGGACGAACGGCCGCTTCTTCTCGTTGTCCGCGACGACTCGAGCCGGGTCTGCGAATCCGAGATCCGGGAATTCCTCTCGGGCGAGGTCGCCAGATGGTGGCTTCCCGATGCGATCGAGTTCGTGGACGAACTGCCGCACACGGCCACCGGGAAGCTCTCCAAGAAGGATCTGAGGGAGAAATATCGCGACTACCGGTTCGCCAATGCCGAGGCGATGGTCGGTCGCGACTAGAAAAATCGCGCGCGGTCCCCTAACTGGCCGCCAGCTCTTCCAAAACTCGCCTGAAGGATATCTGCGACCCCATGGCCGCCCAATATGCTTTTGTTATGAAGGACATGACCAAGTCCTTCCCCGGCGCCCAGAAGCCGGTGCTCAATCACATCAACCTGCAATTCTACCACGGCGCAAAGATCGGGATCGTGGGTCCGAACGGCGCCGGCAAGTCGACCCTCATGAAAATCATGGCCGGGCTCGACAAGGACTATCAGGGCGAAGCCTGGCCCGGTGAAAACATCACTGTCGGCTATCTTCCGCAGGAGCCTCAGCTCGACCCCAAGAAGAACGTCCTCGAAAACGTCAAGGACGGTGCTCGCGATGTCGCCGACATGGTCGATCGCTTCAACGCGATCTCGGCCGAGATGGGCGATCCCAGGGACGACACGGATTTCGATGCGCTGATGGAGGAAATGGGCGAGCTCCAGGCGAAGATCGACGCGGTCGATGGCTGGACGCTCGACAACCAGCTCGAGGTCGCGATGGAGGCGCTCCGCTGTCCGCCATCCGACTGGCCGGTCGAGAATCTGTCGGGCGGCGAAAAGCGCCGGATCGCTCTCACCCGCCTCCTCATCCAGAAACCTTCGATCCTTCTTCTCGACGAACCGACCAACCATCTCGACGCCGAGAGCGTCCAGTGGCTCGAAAATCACCTGAAGGAATATCCGGGCGCGGTCCTGATGATCACCCACGACCGCTACTTCCTCGACAATGTGGTGAGCTGGATCCTCGAGCTCGATCGCGGCAAGTACTTCCCCTACGAGGGCAATTACTCGACCTATCTCGAGAAGAAGGCGAAGCGGCTCGAGCAGGAGGAGCGCGAGGAATCGGGCCGTCAGAAGGCGATCAGGGACGAGCTCGAGTGGATCCGGCAGGGTCCAAAGGGGCGCCAGGCGAAGTCGAAGGCTCGTATCGCCAAGTTCGACCAGCTCGTCGCGGCACAGGAAAAGCATGTTCCCGGCAAGGCGGAAATCCTCATCCAGGTGCCCGAGCGCCTCGGCGGGAAGGTGATCGAGGCGAGGGGGCTCAGCAAGGCCTATGGCGACAAGCTGCTTTTCGAGAACCTGAGCTTCACTCTTCCCCCTGGCGGAATTGTCGGAGTGATCGGACCCAACGGCGCCGGCAAGTCGACGCTGTTCAAGATCATCACCGGTCAGGAAAAGGCGGATTCGGGCGAGATCGACATCGGTCCGACCGTCCACCTTGGCTATGTCGACCAGAGCCGTGACCACCTCGATGATTCGAAGAACGTCTGGGAAGAGATCTCCGATGGCCTCGACTATATGAAGGTCAATGGCCACGACCAGTCGACAAGGGCCTATGTCGGCGCCTTCAACTTCAAGGGCCAGGACCAGCAGAAGAATGTCGGGAAGCTCTCGGGCGGCGAGCGCAACCGGGTCAACATCGCCAAGATGCTGAAGCGTGGCGGCAACGTCCTGCTCCTCGACGAGCCGACCAACGACCTCGATGTCGAGACCCTGGGGGCGCTCGAGGAAGCGATCGAGAATTTCGCCGGCTGCGCTGTCGTGATCAGCCACGACCGCTTCTTCCTGGACCGCCTCGCGACCCACATCCTCGCGTTCGAGGGCGACAGCCAGGTCGTCTGGTTCGAAGGCAATTTCCAGTCCTACGAAGAGGACAAGGTCCGACGCCTCGGGGAAGAGGCGACGCGTCCCCATCGCACGAGCTACCGAAAGCTCACGCGTTAGGCGCAAGTACCTAAGGCTTGACGCCGAGGCCCGGGTACCAAAAGCTGCGGGCCTCGTCCTTGGCTTTCAAGAGACATGATCAGACTGACCGGGCCACTCAAGATCTGGACGGGAGCGGACGGAAGCTCCCATTTCATGAGCGTGCCGCGGGAGCTCTCGGATGAGATCCGGGCGCATTCCCTGATGGTTCGACGAGGATTCGGATCGGTGAAGGTCGAGGCGACGATCGATGACGTCACCTGGAACACCTCCGTCTTCCCGTCGAAGAGCAGCGGCGGTTATTTCCTTCCGGTGAAGATCGACGTCTGCCGCAGGACCGGGATCACGGCTGGCGACGAGGTGACGGTCGAACTCGAGCTTCTTTGAGCTGAAGCGCTGAAGCGAGCCTCATTCTAAGGCGTCTTGTCCGCCGGGTGGTTGGTCGACGTTTCCTGCTGGTGATCAATCTTGAGTTGCTTGTCGGGGCCTTCATGAGCTTCGGGATCGCGCACGCGCTCGAGTTCGGCCCTCGTCGCGATGTCCTCCTGGAGATTGCCGCCCGAACTCCCGCCCTGGGCCGGGGCCCGCTCGATATCGTCGATGATGTCGCTGTCATCGGTGTCGCGTGCGATCTCGGTACGGCGATTTTCCATGGTTCACTCTCCTTGGTCCTGATGGAACGGGGGAGGGCACAGCCTGTTCCTCGCCCCTCGGCCGCCGGAACCATATTCCTTGGGCCCCTGTTGGAATGACCATGATCGAAGGACCCATCGGCCCTCTCGGCGTCGTGCACCAGGCCGCAGGCCCTGTCGCCGCTTCACCCGATGCGGTTAGGGTCTTTGGAATCACCCTTATCGGGGCCACTCCGCACAACCTTCACAAGCTCCTTTTGACCCTGGGGTTCATTGCCGTCGCCTGGGCGATCGCCTGGGGACTCCGCCAGGTCCTCAAGCTCTTCATCGGAAGCCGGTCCGGGACGCGTTTCCAGTTCTGGGCGAAGCAGGGCGTCAGCCTCGTCGTCGCTTTCGTCCTCGTCCTCGGAGTCATGTCGATCTGGTTCGACAGCCCGGCGCGACTCGCCGGCGCCCTGGGGCTGATCGGCGCCGGCATCGCCTTCGCATTGCAGCGGGTGATCACCGCGGTTGCAGGCTATTTCGTGATCCTTCGAGGCAAGACCTTCAACGTCGGCGATCGGATTCTCATGGGCGGCGTCAGGGGTGACGTCATCGGCCTGACCTTCATGCAGACGAGGATCATGGAGATGGGCCAGTCGCCTCGCGAGGAGACGGACAAGAGCTCGTGGGTCCACAGCCGCCAGTTCACGGGCCGGATCGTGACCGTCACCAACGACAAGGTCTTCGACGAGCCCGTTTACAATTACACTCACGAATTCGCCTACATCTGGGACGAAATGACCATCCCCGTGCATTTCAACCAGGATTTCGCGAAGGCCGAGCGGGTCATCCTCGATGCCGCGAGAAATCACGCCAGGACGGCCGAGCGGCTCGGCAGACGCGAGGTGAAGCGGCTCGAGGACCGATTCGGGATCGAAGCGGGAGAGATCGAGCCGAGGGTCTTCTGGCGCATCACCGAGGACTGGCTCGAACTTACCGTTCGATTCCTTGGCCCGGATCACGGGATTCGAACCATCAAGGACCAGATGACCCGCGACATCATCAGCGGGTTCGAAGAAGCGGGGATGGTGATCGCGGCGCGCCGGCAGGAAGCGGTCGCTTCGCCCAGCCCGCGGTCAAAGGCCAGGCGCTAGCTCGAGCGCTTCACGAGCGCCCTTGCGCAGCTCTCGTAATTTTCGGCCATGTCCTCGAGGATCTTCGAGACTTCCCTGTTATAGGTCGAGCGGGCAAGCCGACGGCATCGTTCCCCCTGTTCGACGAGGTTCTCGACCTGCTCATCGAGAGACCCTTCGCCAGCTGCTGGCGGGTAGCGCCGATGCGCCCAGAAATTGTCGACGTCCTGCATAACCACCGCTCAGCCTGGCTATGGGAGGGCAGAACCGGCCCGCTCACCGGATCTCGAATGAATGGAGACTAGCCGGGAGTGCCTGGCCGGCGACAGCGCCCGAATCGCCTCCCGATTCAAATTTCTGTGGATGTTCGATCCACAGGCCGAGTCGCTCAGCGCAGGCGCTTCACCAGCAGGCGTCCATCATCTCCGGTTTTCACCTCGAAATTTGGAACGGCCTTGATGAGGTCGGAAAGCCGGGTGAAGCCGTAGTTCCTCGCCGCGAAGCTCGAGACAGCTTTCGCGCGCTGCCCGAGCTCGGAGAGGGGAGTGTAGCCCTCCTCGTCTCGCTTCGAGGCCTTGTAGGCCGAGCCGAGGACCTGGAGCAGCTCGGGATCGACCGGTCGCTGCCCCACCCCGGCGGTCGGCTGCTCGAGCTCCTCGTCCTCGAGCGCCAGGGCGCCGACGTCGAAAAAGCGCGTGCAGGCCTGCTGGAAGGAGAGCGGGGTCTTCGCGGTCCCGAAGCCGTAGACCGGCAATCCGTCCTCGCGGATTCGCTGTGCAAGCGGGAGGAAGTCGCTGTCGGACGACATGATCCCGAATCCGTCGACACTGCCTCGGTAGAGAAGGTCCATGGCGTCGATCGTCATCCGCATGTCGGTCGCGCTCTTGCCCTTGACGACATCGAACTGCTGCATCGGGATGATCGAGTGGAGCCCCGTCAGCTGGCCCCATCCCTTGAGGCTCGCCTTGGCCCAGTTGCCATAGGCTCGCCTTATGTTGATCGTGCCAAGCTCGCCAAGGACCAGCAGCACTTCGTCGAGATGCTCGGGACTTGCGTTGTCCGCGTCGATCAAGAGGGCGATATTGGCTTCCTGTTCGGGCAGGCGATCACGCATTTACCGAGTCCTTTTTCCATTCTCTCTAACGCGGCGGCGCGGAATGAACACCGGTTGGCGTGACGACCGTTTCGGTACATCAACGGTACATGCTCGATGCTGGAACGAAACGTCGCCCAAACCGCTAATGCACGCATACGGTGGGGCGTGTTGGAGAAGGGAACGAGACAGATGAGGAAATTTGCTCTTGCTGCCGCTCTTGCCGCCGCTGGTTTGTCGGTGGCAGGCTGCGCCACCGAGCCATACGGCTACGGCTACGGACCTTATGGTTACAACAATGGCTATTATCCCAATGGCTATTACGGGAACGGCTATTACGGGAACGGCTATTACGGGAACGGCAACTCGCAGGCAGGCAACGTCGTTGGCGGAGCCGCCATTGGTGCAGCGACCGGCGCGATTGCCGGCGCGGTTCTGCCGGGCATCAAGCCTGGCACCGGCGCCGTCGCCGGCGCGATCCTCGGCGGCGTCCTTGGTGCGACCGTCAATGGCCGCCAATATTACAGGGACACCCGCGGCTATTGCTACTACGTCGACCAATATGGTCAGCCGCACTACAGCTACGACATCCGCTGCTAGCGCGTAGCCTTACCTTCAAATGACCTCTTCGACGGGACGGGAGCCTGGCTTTCGTCCCGTCGCTTTATCTCGGCTCATTCCGTTTTCGCCACGTCTCGCGGACCGTTTCTGGAACGAAACTGCCACTGGCGCACTGAAGGGCGCACGGGGGAAGGCCAGTTTTGGAGGAAGAGCTGATGAAAAGCCTGTTAATTTCTGCCGCAGCCGTGAGCAGTCTCACGCTCGGCGGCTGCGCGACAACGCCGCAATATGATCATACGGTTGCAAGCGCCGCGACGGGCGCAGCGCTCGGCGCCGGCGCCGGCGCTCTTGCCGGCTCAGTCCTTCCGGGCATCGGCACGGGTGCGGGAGCTGCCGTTGGAGCAGTGGCCGGCGGTGTGATCGGAGCCGTCGTCGGCGGCCGCCAATATTATCGCGACACCCGCGGCTATTGCTATTACGTCGACCAATATGGTCAGGCGCATTACAACAGAAACGTAAGGTGTTAGAAACGTAAGTTCAGACGGGTAGGAAGGTTCCTTCCGCTTCGTCGAGCACATAAAGTCGCCCTTCGGCGATCGAGAAATGGGCGCCATGAAGCTTCAGGCGCCCATTTTTTTCGCGCTTCGCGATCCACGGGAAGGTGCGCAGGTTCGCGAGGCTCACCTTCACCGCCTCATGCTCCATTTCGAGGAATGCCCGGGCGTCGAGCTCGCCATGCCGGGCGCGCACCTCGTCCCGGGTCTTCGAGAGCATTCCCACCCAGTCCCCGATGAAATGGCCCTCGCCAGGAGGGACGTCGTCGAACCTCCCGGTAAGCGCGGCTGCACAGCCGCCGCACATTCCATGGCCCATGACGAGGATCTCGCCGACTTCGAGCTGGGTCACTGCAAATTCGAGCGCCGCCGAGACGCCGTGGAAGCCGGGGCTGGTCTCGTAAGGGGGGGCAAGCGCGGCGATGTTGCGTGCGACGAACATTTCCCCGGGGCGCGCGTCGAAAATCTCGGCGGGATCGCTTCGGCTGTCTGCGCAGGCGAGGATCATCACCTTCGGGCTCTGGCCTTCGGCGAGCTCGGCCCAGCGCTCACGTTCGCGCTCCCAGCTCTTCTCGCGGAAGCGATGATATCCTTCGATCAGCTGCTGGATGTAGGGCATCGCCCGCCGCTAGCGAGAATAGGGGAGGGGTGGCAAGCACTGCTGCCAATCGCTATCTGCGCGGGCATGAATGCTCCCGCCGCAATTCCTGAAAAGCAGCGCAAGCCCGACTGGATCCGGGTCAAGGCTCCCGTCAGCGAAGGCTATCACCAGACGCGTCGGCTGATGCGCGAGCTCAATCTTGCAACGGTCTGCGAGGAAGCGGCATGCCCGAATATCGGCGAGTGCTGGACCAAGAAGCACGCGACCGTGATGATCCTCGGCGACACCTGCACGAGGGCCTGCGCCTTCTGCAACGTCAAGACCGGGATGCCGCGCGCGGTCGACCCGCTCGAGCCCGAGCATGTCGCGACCGCTGCCGCAGAGCTCGGCCTTGAGCATATCGTCGTCACCTCGGTCGACCGCGACGATCTTCCGGACGGCGGCGCAGCGCAGTTCGTCAAGGTGATCGAGGCGCTTCGCCGAAATACTCCCGGGACGACGATCGAGATCCTGACGCCCGATTTTCGAAACAAGAGCGAGGCCGCTGTCGATGCCATCGTCGAAGCCGGACCCGACGTCTACAATCACAACCTCGAGACGGTCCCGAGGCTCTATCCGACGATCCGTCCGGGCGCTCGATATTATGCCTCGCTGAGGCTGCTCGAGAGCGTCAAGCGCAAGGCTCCGCACATCTTCACCAAGTCGGGCGTCATGGTCGGACTGGGCGAAGAGCGGCTCGAGGTTCACCAGGTGATGGACGACATGCGCTCGGCGGGCGTCGATTTCCTGACGATGGGCCAGTATCTCCAGCCGACGCCGCGCCATGCGAAGGTCGAGGAATTCGTCACTCCCAAGGCGTTTGACGCCTATGCCGCGATCGCCCGCGCGAAGGGCTTTCTTCTCGTCGCAGCCTCGCCGCTCACCCGATCCAGCTACCATGCAGGCGACGATTTCAAGAAGATGCAGGCGGCCCGAGTGGCTCAGCTGGAGCGTTCGAACGGCTGATGCCGCGCCATAGCGAGACCAAGCACCTCCCTTATACGCCGGAGCAATTGTTCGACCTCGTGGCGGACGTCGCTCGCTACGATGAATTCCTGCCCTGGGTCGTTGCGGTGAGGGTTCGCTCGTCGAGCGAAGAGGAAACGGTCGCCGACCTCGTCGTCGGCTTCAACGCTTTCAAGGAGCGGTTCACGAGCCGGGTCGTCAAGGAGCGACCCGGGCGGATCTGCGTCGATTACGTCGATGGACCGCTCAAATATCTCCACAACGAGTGGAAGTTCGAGCGCGCGCCCGATGGCGGCACCGAGCTCTCCTTTTCGGTCGATTTCGCCTTCAAGTCGCGATTGTTCGAAACCCTCGCAGGAGCGATGTTCGACCGGGCGCTGAGGCGAATGACCAACGCCTTCGAGCAGCGCGCCGCAGCGCTCTACGGCATGAGCAACTCGAGCGCGCAAAGCGCCGCCTGAAGGCGAACTCCCGAACGGGTCTTCTCATCGAAGAATTTCTGGTCGGCGACGATCTTTGCCGGGTCGGCGTCGCGCTCGGCCCGCGCGAAGACCACGGTTCCGACGGGCTTGGAGGGGGTTCCTCCTCCAGGGCCCGCAATCCCGGTAATTGCGACCGCGACGTCGGCTTCGGAAGCTGCAAGCGCTCCGCGGGCCATTGCCCAGGCGGTCGCGACACTCACTGCACCGAACGTGTCGACGACTTCTTCGGAGACCTTGAGTTCGCTGATTTTCGCTGCATTGGAATAGGTTACATAGCCTGCTTCAAATACGTCCGAAGATCCGGGGATCTCGGTGAGGGCAGCGCTGACGAGGCCTCCGGTGCAACTTTCGGCGATCGCAACTCGACGCCCCGCCTTGCGGTTGGCATCGACAACTTCGCGCGCCTTCTCGACGAGCACGTCCGGAAGCAAATATTCACTCACTTCAAAATCCCATTCGAATGCTGGCAATCGCCTGCGCGGCTATGCCTTCGCTCCGCCCGGTAAAGCCGAGCCCTTCGGTCGTCGTCGCCTTGATGCTCAACTGGTCGATCCCGACCCCCATGATTTTGGCAATCCTGGCGCGCATCGCCGCGCGGTGGGGGCCGACCTTGGGTGCCTCGGCGATAATCGTACAATCCACATGATCGATGATCGCTCCGCGGGATCGAAGAAGCTCGACCGCGTGGCCGAGGAACAGGGCGGATTCGGCATCCTTCCAGCGCGCATCGGACGGCGGGAAATGCTCACCAATATCCCCTAGTCCCGCAGCACCGAGGAGGGCATCGGTGATTGCATGGAGGAGAACGTCGGCGTCGCTGTGTCCGGCAAGGCCGCGGCTGTGGGGGACCTCGATCCCGCCGAGCATGATCGGTCCCTCACCGGAAAAGGCGTGGACGTCGAAGCCCATTCCGGTGCGGTGCCTCAAGGCCCCCGCGAGCCATTGCCGAGCCCGCTCGAAATCGGCCGGAAGGGTGAGTTTCTCGAGCGCTGGATCGCCTTCGACGGCTGCAACCTTCAATCCGGCCGAACGAAGGACACTGGTCTCGTCTGTGGGCGAGGGGCCTCTCCAGGCCTCGTAGGCCGAGCGCAGAGCCGCGAGGCGAAAGGCCTGCGGTGTCTGCACCCGGACGAGGCCATTGCGGTCCACGGGCTCGCCAATAGCGCCGTTGATTCGGGCGAGGGTGTCGCCGACGGGGAGCACGGGCGCGGCCCCGGCGAAGAATTCGAGGCTGGCAAGGAGCCGGTCGACGACCGCCCCAGGACAAAAGGGACGGGCGGCGTCGTGGATCAGGGCTGCATCCGCCTCGAGGACCGCAAGCCCGGCCTGGACCGAATCCGAGCGCTCGGCGCCGCCCTCGATCAACTCGCCGACATCGAGCCCTTCGAGGGCCGCCTTGGCTTCGTCCTCCTGTCCCTTGCCGATCACGACGCGGGTGGACTGGATCGCCGGGTGGCCGATCAGCGACTCCACGGCCCAGCGCAGGACCGGCTTTCCTCCAAGGAGGCGAAATTGCTTGGGAACGACGCCGCCCGCGCGTTCGCCTTTCCCGGCGGCGACAATGAGGGCGGTCGTGGTCATTGGCGGGGCCCTCTACGGCTCGTTGCCTTGTCCGCCAAGGGCTCTTCCCCTATCTGACGGCTTCCCATGAGCCTTCTGAAGCCCATCAAGATCGGCCCTGTCGAGGTCGCATCGCCAGTCATCCTGGCGCCGATGACGGCTGTCACGGACCTCCCGTTCCGCCGAGCCGTCAAGCGCTTTGGAGCAGGCCTCACGGTGAGCGAGATGATCGCAAGCGAGGCGATGGTTCGCGAAACCCGCCAGTCGCTTCAGAAGAGTCTCTGGGATCCGCTCGAAGAGCCGGTGTCGATGCAGCTTGCGGGCTGCGAGCCCAAAGTCATGGCCGAGGCCGCTAAGCTCAACGAGCAGCGTGGCGCGGCGATCATCGACATCAACATGGGCTGCCCGGTGAAGAAGGTAGTCAACGGCTGGGCCGGATCAGCCCTCATGAGGGACCTTGCGACCGCTGCAGCGATCATCGAAGCGACGGTGAAGGCCGTGAAGGTGCCGGTTACGCTGAAGACCCGCATGGGCTGGGATCACAACAGTCTCAACGCTCCCGAGCTCGCGCGAATCGCGGAGGATCTCGGCATCCAGATGATCACCATCCACGGGCGAACGCGGTGCCAGCTCTACAAGGGCGAGGCCGACTGGGCGTTTGTCAGGAAGGTGAAGGACGAGGTCTCGATCCCGGTCATCGTCAACGGCGATATCAACTCGATCGGGGACGCGCGCGAAGCACTGAGGCAGTCGGGCGCAGACGGAGTGATGATCGGCCGCGGCGCCTACGGGCGCCCGTGGTTCGTCTCGCAGGTCATGACCGACCTTCATGGCGGGCATCGCCCCGATCCGAGCCTCGACGAGCAGCTCGCGACCATGCTCCAGCAATATGAGGAGATGCTCGTCCTTTATGGCACGCACACTGGAGTGAACCTCGCTCGAAAGCATTTCGGCTGGTACACGAAAGGGCTTCCAGGATCGGCCGAGCTGAGGAATCGCGTCAACTCCGAGGACGATCCTGCTGTTGTCATTCAGATGTTGCAGGAATTCTATTCGCCGTGGCTTGCGCGCTCGGCGGCCTGAGCGAAAAGCTCTCCAGAGAAGTGTGTTGATTCTGCAACGGCCATGCTAGGGCCGGCGGGAATGGACGCGCGCACGGCCGAATCGCCCATGACACTCAAGCAGCAGAGCTGGCTCCAGCGAGAGCGGGCGAGCGGCCGGTTCTACGACCGCGTCATGGTCCTCGCTGCGCTCCTGCTCGTCTCAATGCTCGGGTTGAGCGGCTGGCTGTTGAGCCGCGCCGCGCAACCGGGAACCTTGCTGTCGCCGCCGCTCATCGCGGTGCTGCTGATTGCGATCCTCCTGCCGGCGATTGCCCTCATGGCGCTTTATGCGCGCAAGGTCGCCGTCAGGCGCGCGGAGGAGGGGGGCCTTGGGAGCGGTCGGCTGCATGTGCGCCTGGTCGCGCTTTTCACCGCGATCGCGGCCGTTCCGACGGTCCTCGTCGCGATCTTCGCCTCGGTACTCTTCCAGAGCGGCCTGGAATTCTGGTTCTCCAACCGCGCCCGCAACATGCTCGAGAATACCGTCGAAGTGGCACGCGCAAGTTATCAGCGCGAGGTCGACCGAGTCATCAACGAGACCGTGGCTGCGAGCGGTGACCTCTCCGACTATCTCAAGATCACCACGATCGACGATCCGAGGTTCGCCGAGGCGTTCGGAGTGAAGCAGGTCCTCAATCGCGGCCTCTCGGAGGCGATCCTTTTTACATACGGGCCCGACAAGCAGATCCGAACCCTCGCCCTCGTCGATCCTTATGATCGTCCGCTCGACAAGGACATTCCGCCGGCAGCGCTGAAAGAGCTTGAGCGGCGACCGGTCGTGTCGATCAGTTCGGCCGACAGGATCGGTGCGGTTACGAAGCTCAATGTCGCTCCGAACACCTATCTCTATGAAGCGCGAGTCTTCGACCCACAGCTTCGTGACCAGGTTCAGCGCGCGAGCAATGTCCTTCGCGATTACCAGTCTCTTCTCAAGCGGTCGCGCGTGAACCAGCTTCGCTTCAATGCCGCTCTGCTGCTTGGCGCATTGATCATCGTTGGACTCTCGATTGTGACAGCGCTGAAGCTCGCCGACCGGCTCGTGAGGCCCGTTGGAGAGCTGGTCGACGCTGCCGGGCGGATCGAGACCGGCGATTTCTCGGCTCGCGTTCCCGTTACGAATACCGAGGACGAGGTGCAGACCCTCGCCACGGCCTTTAACCGAATGACGGAGCGCCTCGACGAACAAACGACCGAACTGCGCACCGCCAATACACAGCTGGAGACCCGCCGAGCGTTCATCGAAGCCGTGCTGTCGAGCGTCACCGCGGGGGTCGTCGCGGTCGATGTCCAGCACAACATCCTTCTGCTCAATCGCTCCGCGGAAACGCTGCTCGAGAAGGGAGAGCCGATCGAGGGCAAGGCCCTGGCGTCCGTGTCGCCGGAACTCGAGGAGTTCATGCGGGGCCAGCAATCGGAAGCCAATGTGCTGATTGCCGCCGAGGGCGCCCAACGGACGCTTGCGGTGAAGCGGGTCCGCTACCAGGACGGCTCGGTCTTGACCTTCGACGACATCACCGACCAGCTGACCGACCAGCGCCGCGCCGCATGGTCGGACATTGCGCGCCGGATCGCACATGAGATCAAGAACCCGCTCACTCCTATCCAGCTTGCCGCCGAACGGCTCCAGCGCCGCTTCGGAGAGGAGGTCACGTCCGACAAGGACACATTCGAGCGACTGACCGGAACGATCGTCCGCCAGGTCGGCGACCTTCGCCGGATGGTCGATGAATTCTCGAACTTCGCGCGGATGCCAAAGCCCGTCTTCCGCCAGGAGAATGTCCACGAGATCGCCCGCCAGGCGCTGTTCCTTCACGAGGTCGCCCACCCCGCGATCAGCTTCACGCTCGAGCCCCCGACCGGCGATTTCCAGATGGTCTGCGACCGTCGACAGCTCGCCCAGGCGTTGACCAATGTCGTCAAGAACGGCGTGGAAGCGATTGAAAGCAGGAGAAATAGAGGCGAACATAGCCTTGCCGGAGACCGCGTCGAGCTGAAGCTCCACGACGAGGGCAATCTCCTCGTGATCGACGTCTTCGACACCGGGATCGGGCTTCCCGAGGACCGTGAGAGGCTGACCGAGCCCTATATGACGACACGCGTTCGAGGGACCGGCCTCGGGCTCGCGATCGTCAAGAAGATCGTCGAGGAACATATGGGCGAGATCGCTTTCCTCGACCGGCAGGGCGGGGGGACCCACGTCCGGATCTCGTTCGATACGGCCAAGCTTGCCGCTCTTGCGAGCGATCAGCCGGGCGAGGCCGACCAGGAGGACAATGAAGAGGGTGAGGATGCCTGATGGCGCTTGAAGTGCTCGTCGTGGACGATGAAGCCGATATCCGCGAGCTCGTCAGCGGCGTGCTCGAGGACGAAGGCTATGCGGTAAGAACCGCTGCCGACAGCGATTCGACCCTCGATGCGGTCGAGGAGAGGCGCCCCTCGATGGTCCTCCTCGACGTCTGGCTCCAGGGATCGAGGCTCGACGGCCTGCAGCTTCTCCAGGAGATCAAGAAGCGCGATTCGACGATTCCCGTGCTGATGATCTCGGGCCACGGCAATCTCGACACCGCGGTCGCCGCGGTGAGGGAAGGGGCGATCGACTTCATCGAGAAGCCGTTCGAGGCCGAGCGATTGATCTATCTCGTCGATCGGGCGACCGATACGGAGCGGCTTCGCCGGGAGAATGAGGCGCTCCGGCGCAAGGCCGGGGACGAGGACCAGCTCCACGGAAGCTCGGTCGCGATCAACACCGTTCGGGCGACCCTGAAGCGCGTCGCCCCGACGGGGAGCCGGGTCCTCATTTCCGGGCCTCCGGGAGTGGGCAAGGAAATCGCCGCCCGGATGATCCACCAGTGGAGTCCGAGGGCAAAAGCGCCCTTCATCGTCCTTTCAGCGGCAATGATGAGCCCCGAACGGGTCGAGGAGGAACTGTTCGGAAGCGAGGCCGACGGGACGATGCGCCCGGGATTGCTCGAACATGCCCATGGCGGGACCCTGTTCCTCGACGAGATCGCCGACATGCCGGCGACGACGCAGGCCAAGATCCTTCGGGTGCTGACCGACCAGAGCTACCATCGAGTCGGCGGGCAGCGACCCGTCCGGGTCGACGTTCGGGTGCTTTCCGCGACCTCGCGCAACCTCCAGGAGGAGATTGCCGCCGGGCGGTTTCGCGAGGACCTCTTCTATCGATTGAACGTCGTGCCGGTGAAGCTCCCGCCGCTTCGCGAGCGACGCGAGGACATTCCCGAGCTCGTCAGCCATTTCCTCGCGCGCTATGCGGCCGAACGCCGGATGCAGCCGCCGCGCATTTCGGAAGAAGCGATGGCGGCGCTCCAGGCGCATGACTGGCCCGGGAACGTCCGCCAGCTTCGCAATATCATCGAGCGCACCCTGATCCTTGCCCCCGGCGATCGGGTCTCGTGCATCGAGGTCGATCTTCTTCCGCCCGAGATCCTCGACAGTCACAATGTCATGGGAGGAGCGGCGACCGCGATGGCGATCATGGGCAGTCCCTTGCGCGAGGCCCGCGAATCCTTCGAACGCGAGTATCTGAAGATCCAGATCCGACGGTTTTCCGGCAACATCTCGCGCACAGCCTCGTTCATCGGAATGGAACGTTCTGCCTTGCACCGGAAACTCAAGGCCCTGGGGATCGGCGATAAGAGGGAGGACGAGGAGTAGGAGCGGTCATGGCGCCCAAATCGCTGAGCCTGCAGGATCATTTCCTGAACAGCGTCCGTCGCTCCAAGCTTCCCGTGACGATCTTCCTGGTGAAGGGCGTGAAGCTCCAGGGAGTCATCACCTGGTTCGACGCTTTCTCGCTCCTGCTGCGCCGGGAGGGGTCCTCCCAGCTCGTCTACAAGCACGCGATCTCGACCGTCATGCCGGCAGAGCCTCCGCCGGACTTCGTCGCGACCACGGAAGCCGGGAAGGGGCAGCTCCAGGACGTCTTCCTTGCCGCTGCATCACGCGACAGCGAGCGAATGACCCTGTTCCTCGTCAATGGAGTGATGCTCCAGGGCTCGGTCACCGGCTTTGACCAGTTCAGCCTCGTGCTTGAACGTGGCGGCCAGGTTCAGCTGGTCTACAAGCACGCGATCTCGACGCTTCAGCCGGCGCACCCGCTCGATCTTGGCGGGGAACAGCTTGGTGAGGAGAAGGGGTCCTGAACAATTTCGACGGCAATGGAGCGATCGAGGTCGCTCGCGGAGAGCGGGCGATCATCGCTGTCCCCGAACTTCCGCGCGAGGGTTCGAGGCGCTCGGCCGACGCCCGGGTCGAGGAGGCCGAGGGGCTCGCGGCAGCCATCGGGATCGACGTCATCGCGGCTCGGGCGCTTCGAGTGCGGACGATCCGGCCCGCGACTCTCATCGGGAAGGGCCAGGTCGAAGAGATCGCGGCGCTCGCGAAAGAGCAGGGCGCCGGGCTCCTCATCGTCGATTCCCCGCTCACTCCGATCCAGCAGAAGAACCTCGAAGAGGAGACCGGCACCAAGGTCATCGATCGTACCGGCCTCATCCTCGAGATCTTCGGCGAGCGCGCCGCGACCGCGGAGGGCCGGCTCCAGGTCGAGCTTGCGCATCTCGACTACCAGGCCGGGCGGCTCGTGAGGAGCTGGACCCACCTCGAGCGGCAGCGGGGCGGCTTCGGGTTCCTTGGCGGCCCTGGCGAAACCCAGATCGAGGCCGACCGGCGGCTCATCCGCGAACGGATGGCGAAGATCCGCAAAGAGCTCGACCAGGTGAAGCGAACCCGCAGCCTTCATCGCGACAGGAGGCAGCGAGCGCCATGGCCGGTGATTGCTCTCGTTGGCTATACGAACGCTGGAAAATCCACGCTTTTCAACCGGCTGACCGGCGAGACTGTGTTCGCGGAGAACCTCCTGTTCGCGACCCTCGACCCCACGATGCGCGACATCAGGCTCCCCGGATTCGACAAGGTCATCCTCTCCGACACGGTCGGGTTCGTCTCCGACCTCCCGACCGAGCTGATCGCGGCCTTTCGGGCGACGCTCGAGGAGGTGGCCTCGGCCGACCTCCTCGTTCACGTGCGCAACATGGCGCACCCCGACCGCGAGGCCCAGCGCGAGGACGTCGAGGACGTGCTTGCCTCCCTTGGCCTCGCGGAAGAGGGGGCGCCTCCCCGGATTGAAGCGTGGAACAAGGTCGACCTTCTTTCGGCCGAGGAGCGCAGCCGGCTGGTCGAGGAAGCGAAGCGGCGCGAGGACGTCGTTCCGATTTCCGCGGTGACCGGCGAGGGGCTGGAGACCCTTCGGGAGCGCATGGCGGAACGCCTGAGGAGCGGCGAACAGGTGCACCAGATCCGGCTTCCGGCGAGCGCCGGCGACAAGATCGCCTGGCTACATGCCCGCGGCGAAGTCCTGGAGCAGGCGCTCGATCATGACGAGGTCAGGCTCTCGGTTCGCCTTTCGCCCGACAATTGGGCTCGGTTTCAGGCGATGGAGGTTGCCTGAGCCTTTTTGGCGGCGGTCCAGAGCTCTTCCTTCTCGTCGAGGCTGAGCTCTTCGAATCCCGGCGTTTTCTCGATTGCGCGAAAGCGCTGCTCAAATTTCGAGTTGGCTTCGCGTAGGGCAGCTTCCGGCTCGATGTTGAGATGGCGTGCGAGGTTGACGACGGCAAAGAGGAGATCGCCGAGCTCTTCGAGCATTCGATGATGGTCGCTTTCGGCGTCGAGCTCGGCAAGTTCCTCGTCGATCTTTGCCCTTGGCCCGTCCTTGTCGGGCCAGTCGAAGCCGACACGGGCCGCTCGACGTTGCAGCTTTGCAGCGCGCTCAAGCGCCGGAAGGGCAAGCGCGACCCCGGCAAGCGCGCTCCTGTCGGGGTTGGCCGCGCGTTCCTCGGCCTTGATCTTTTCCCACAGGTGGTGGCCGCCATGCTCGGCATCGCCGAAAATATGCGGGTGTCTGCGTTCCATCTTGTCGCAGATCCGCTCGATTACGTCCTCGAGCGTGAAATGGCCGGATTCCTCGGCCATTTGCGCATGGAAGACGACCTGGAGCTGGAGATCGCCGAGCTCGTCGGCAAGCGAGTCCATGTCGTTGCGAGCGATCGCGTCGGCGACCTCATAGGCTTCCTCGATCGTATAAGGGGCGATCGTCTCGAAGGTCTGGACCGTATCCCATTCGCATCCGGTCTTCGGATCGCGAAGCCTGCGCATGATCTTTCGAAGGCGTTCAAGCGGCACGAGGGGCCCCTTTACGCCTGTAATCTGTAAGTATGATAATATGCATTATGTAAAGTATGCCATAGATCAGGAGACAAGGATCAGCCATCGCCCCTCGACTCCCCAGCGCTTGAGAGTCGAGAGATAATTCATTCCAAGGACGTTGAGGTCGTCGTTCTCGGCGACCTGGAGCCCGACGTCGTGGCGAACGATCTCGCCGACGCTCAGCTCTTCCGCGCGGCCGCTCGAAACGCGAATGATGCCGTTGCCCGTGCGAACGAACTCGTCGCGCCTCGGAGAAACCTCGACCCCTGTCGCTCTTGCAGTGTCACGATCGATCGTCGTCATCGTTGCGCCGCTGTCGACCAGGAATTTGACGTCGCGGCCGTTGAGCTTCGCGTTCACCCAGAAATGGCCGTCGATCGCCATCGGGATCCTTGTCTCTGAATCCTTGCTCACCGGAGTTCCGATGGCTTCGGCCTTGAGGCGCTGAGCGAGGTAGCCGAAATCGTCCCTGAACGTGAAAAGGACAAAGCCTGCCGCGAATATGACGATCCACGCCATCGCCATCGTGACGAGCTTTGCGATCGGCTCGCGCCGCGCCATCAGCGAGCCCAAGACGAGCATGATCGCCATCAGGATGTAGACCCCGCCAAGCATCAGGTCGTTGGTCATCATTTCGCGATCTCGAGCCCGTCATAGGCCGGCGCAGCCCAGTCGGGCAGCTCGGCAATGAGCGAACGATAATCCAGGCCGTTACCCATGTGAACGAGGTACAATTGGCCGACTGCCAATTCCCTCGCCCAGCCAAGCACGGCGTCGAGATGGGCGTGAGTGGGATGCGGGCGGCGCGTGAGGCAATCCGCGATCCACACGTCGAGCCCCTGATAAAGGTCGGCCATTTCCATGGTGAGGTGGTTGAAATCGATCGCATATCCAATCGCCCAGCCATCCTCGTCGAAACGCAGCCCGAGCGAGGTCGCCGCTCCATGCGGCTGGTCGACAAAGCGGATCCGAGCCCTGCCCAAGCGAAGATCGTCGCCAAGTTCGCGTGCTTCGACGATCGGCCGGTAGAATTCGGATTGCTGGAAGGCGTAGCCGAACCGCCCCTCGAGCTCCTGAAGAACGCTCCTGCGGGCGTGGAGCGGCACCGGACCGCCAATGGCCTGCGCAACAGGCCTTAGCTCATCGATCCCGTGACAATGATCGCCGTGGGCGTGAGTGACGATCAGGCCCTCGAGCCGGCTCACCCCGGCTGCGAGCAATTGCTGGCGAAGGTCGGGTCCGCAGTCGACCAGCAGCTGCTCGCCATCGCTTTCGACGAGAATGGAAGTCCTCAGCCGATAGTTCCTGGGCTCATCGGGATCGCACACTCCCCAGTCGTTTCCGATCTTCGGAACGCCGGTCGACGTTCCGCATCCCAGGATCCGGACCTTCACGCCGCTTTCTTGAACAGTCTGAAGAAGTTCGCCGTCGTTTTCTCGGCGAGTTCTTCGACATTCTCCCCCCTCAGCTCGGCGACGAAATTCGCGGTGTCGGCGACGAAGGCCGGTTCGCATTTCTGTCCCCGGTGCGGGACCGGGGCAAGGAATGGAGAATCGGTCTCGACGAGCATCTGGTCGGCGGGGAGCCATTTCGCGGTCGACTGCAGGTCGGCGGCGTTCTTGAACGTCACGATTCCCGAGAGCGAAACGTAAAATCCAAGGTCCAGCCCCTTGCGGGCAAGCTCGGGGGAACCCGTGAAGCAATGAAGCACCCCGGTTACGCCCCCCTCCCTCACTGCTTCGGTCAGGATCTCGGCGGTATCGGACTCAGCCTCGCGCGTGTGAATGACGAGCGGAAGCCCGGTCTCGCGCGCGGCCTCGATATGAGCCTGGAAGCGCTCGCGCTGCGCGTTTCGGTCTGACTTGTCGTAATAATAATCGAGCCCGCACTCCCCGATCGCGATCACTCGCGGGTGGTCCGCGGCCTCGACCAGGGCCCCGGCGCCGAGGTCCGGGTGCGCATCGGCCTCGTGGGGGTGCACGCCAACGCTTGCCCAGACGTCATTCTCGCGCTCGGCAACGGCAATGATGTCGTTCCACTCGCGCTGCCGAGTGGAAATGTTGAGGAACCCGGCGACGCCGCGTTCTCGAGCATTTTCAAGAACTTCGGCCTGTCGTTCTACGAGGCCTTCGTAATTGAGGTGGCAATGGCTGTCGATGAGCTTCACGCGGCTGCCTCCTCGTCCTCGGGAAGCTCCAGCCTCGGGAACAGCGGGGTTGGCGGTTCAAGCCGGAACCCGCTCTCGGCAAGCGGCGAGTACCAGTGACCGAGGATGGCATCGAACGTCCGGAGCTCAGGATTGACGCCCATGTGATCGAGTAGCCGGTCCGCGCTTCCCGGAATGACCGGGCGGATTGCGACTGCAAGGACGGCAATCGAGATGTAGAGTGTCGCAAGGACCGTCTGCATCCGCTCGGGGTCGGTTTTCCTCAGGACCCATGGCGCCTGCTCGTCGATATAGGCGTTGCAGGCAAAGACCGCCTGGATCCAGGCTTCGCATGCCCTGTTGAGCGCAAGGTCGTCGTAAGCCGCCCTGATCGGGCCGCTCACTGCACCGCAGACGCTGTCGAAGAGCGCATTGTCGGCCTCGTTATGACCCCGGATCTCGGGGAGGCGGCCCTCGCAGTTGCGAACGATCTGCGTCAGGACTCGCTGCGCAAGATTTCCGAAGCTGTTCGCAAGCTCGGCGTTGGCCCGGTTGACGATCGCCTCGGCGCTATAGCTTCCGTCCTGACCGAAGGTCACTTCCCTCAGCAGGAAATAGCGGAGCGCATCGACGCCGAAGCGCTCGGCAAGGGCGATCGGGTCAACGACGTTGCCGACGCTCTTCGACATCTTCTCGCCGCCCCGGCTGAGAACGAAGCCGTGCCCATAGACCTGCCTTGGGAGAGCGATCCCGGCCGACATCAGGAAAGCCGGCCAGTAGACGGCGTGGAAACGAACGACATCCTTTCCGATGAGATGGAGATCGGCGGGCCAGTAGCGGCGCCAAAGCTCGGTATCGTCGGGATATCCAAGGCCGGTGATGTAATTGGTGAGCGCATCGAGCCAGACGTACATGACGTGGCCATCGCTTCCGGGCACCGGAACCCCCCAGTCGAAGCTCGTCCGCGAGATGCTGAGATCCTTGAGCCCGCCTTCGACGAAGCGCACCACCTCGTTCCTTCGGCTCTCGGGCCTTATGAAGCCGGGGTTCGACGAATAGAGATCGAGTAGCGGCTGCTGATATTTCGAAAGCCGGAAGAACCAGCTCTCCTCGACCGTCCATTCGACCGGCGTTCCGTGAGGCGAGAGCTTCGACCCGTCCCCGGCAAGGCCCAGCTCTTCTTCTTCGTAATAGGCTTCGTCCCTTACCGAGTACCAACCCTCATATCGGTCGAGATAAAGGTCCCCCCTCTCCTCCATCGCCCTCCAGATCGCCTGGCTAGCGCGATAATGGTCCGGCTCGGAGGTCCGGATAAAGCGGTCGTACGAGACATTAAGCCTATCGCACATCTCTTGGAAAAGAGGCGACATTTCATTCGCAAAAGCACGTGGCTCGATGCCCTTGCTGCGGGCGCCCTGGGCCATTTTGAGCCCGTGCTCGTCGGTTCCCGTCTGGAACCGCACGTCGCGGCCCTGGGCCCGCTGAAAGCGTGCGATCGTGTCGGCCGCGATCGCCTCATAGGCGTGGCCGATATGTGGCGGACCGTTGGGATAGCTGATCGCGGTCGTGATGTAGAAAGGCTCGGACATGTGAGGCCCGCACCTAGCGGCGCTCGCCTAGCGCTTCAAGGAAGCCCCTTGCGGTACGTCGGCGAGCAACCCGGCGATCTGGAATATGGTCGCTGCGGGATCGAGCGACACTCGCGGCGCAACGGCCGCGAGTTCCCTCGTCCTCGCATAGGCATCAAGCGCCCGCTCGAGCGCAGGTCCCCGGAGCCCCCTCGCCTCGCGCGCGATCAGCGAGGGAGCAAGCTCGAGAAATGCGGCGTAGCGTTCAGCCGAGGCTTTCTTGCCGAGTTCGTTCGCAAGCTCCGCCCTTCGCGCGTTGGTGGGATCTCCCTGTCGCAGGATCGCGAGCGCGGCCTCCTCGAGCTTGGCGAGCCCAAGCTCAGCAAAAGCGAGCGCGCGTCCTGCCGAGCCGAAGGACATGGCGACGATCCTCTTGCGCTCTCCCTCGCTGAGGTCAGGAGCCCGGGTTTCAAGGATTGACGTCATGACGTCATCTGCAAGTGTTTGAAAATGAAGCAGTCTACACCGTGAACGAATGGTCGGCAAGAGCCGTCCCGGCGCATGGCTGACGAGAAAGAAGAGCGTGTTCGGCGGCGGCTCCTCGAGCATCTTGAGGAGCGCGTTCGACGCCTCCTTGTTGAGTTCGTCCATGCTGTCGATGACCGCGACGCGCCACGGCGACAAGGCGGCGGTCATTCCCATGAATTCGCCGAGCTCGCGGATCTGCTTGATGGTGATATCGCGGGCGAGGCCTTCGCCTTTCTCCTTGGGAAGGCGCTCCAGCCATCGCATGTCGGGATGGCTTCCGGCTTCAACCAGCTTCACGATGGGATGATCGTCCGGCGTCTGGAGGCCTGGCAATTGAACCGGGGGGCCAGCGGCGTCGGCAAGGACCCGGCGTGCGGCCTCGTTCGCGAAGGTTGACTTTCCGACGCCTCTCGGGCCCGCGAGGAGCCAGGCGTGATGAAGCTTGCGCCCGGCCCAGGCCGAAGCAAAGGCATCGATCGCCTTGTCCTGGCCGACAATCATCCAAGATAGTCCTTGATGGCGTCGAAGAGCCGCCGGGTCACCTCTTCTGGCGGACCGGACGCATCGACGATGCGCGCCCTCCCGGGCTCCTCCGCGGCGATCAGTCGGAACGCAAGATCGACCTTCTGGTGGTAGCCCTCGGGCCGCCCGCCAATCCGGTCGCTCTCCTCATTGTCGCGGGCGCGGGCGCGTGCACCGCCCTCGGCCAACGCGAGAATGAGCGTTCGGTCGGGGAAGCAATCCCCGATTCCAAATGCGTTGATTTGGCGCACGGCCTCGATTCCCAGCCCGCCCGCTCCTCCCTGGTAGGCGAGCGAGCTGTCGACGAACCGGTCGCTCAAGACCCAGCGGCCGGCTTCCAGGGCCGGAATGATCGTCTTTTCGACGTGGTCGGCCCGCGCCGCAGCAAAGAGCAGGGCTTCGGCGCGAGCGCCCCAGCGTTCGTCGCTTCCCGCCAGCAACAGCTCGCGGATCTTCTCGGCTCCCTCGCTTCCCCCGGGCTCGCGGGTGACGAGGACGTCGATCCCTCGGCTTCGAAGCTCTTCGGCGAGCGCCTGGACCTGGGTGGACTTTCCGGCCCCTTCCCCGCCTTCGAGCGTGATGAAGCGTCCCCGCGCCGTCACGCCAATCCGACGAGCTGCTTGAAGCCGAGCCAGATGCGCCCGAAGAAGCCTGCGCGGCCAACATCTTCACCCGCGACGAGCGGGACGACCTGCGGCGGGGTGTCGCCAGTCGTGATCACCAGCTCGGCGACCTCCTGGCCCTTGGCGATGGGCGCAGTCAGCGGGCCCTGGTAGCGGATCTTCATGTGGGTCGGGCCCGCTGCGAGACCGGCGGGGACGGTAACTGCAAGGTCGCGTGGCGCAACGAGCTGCACCTCGCTTGAACTTCCCATCTGGACCTGCGCCGATCCGACCTTTGCCCCGGCCTTGAACAGCGGCTTGTCCGACCAGGCGTTGAAACCCCATTCGATGAGCCGCGTCGACTCCTTGACGCGCTGGTTCCAGCTATCCATCCCGGCGAGCACTTCGATGAGCCGGCGCCCGTTCTGCTCCGCCGACCCCGTAAAGCCGTAGCCCGCCTCGTCGGTATGTCCGGTCTTGAGGCCGTCAGCCCCGGCCACGTGGCCGAGGATCGGGTTGCGGTTGGCCTGGGTGATGTCCTGGCCGCTTCCAAGCGTCTTGCCCCAGGTGAAGCTCGGTAGCGAATAGAATTGCTTGTAGAGCTTGTAGTGGCGCTCGATCTCCCATTTCGCCAATCTCGCAAGGTCGCGGGCGCTGACATAGGTGACGCCATTGTCCGGCCAGCCGTTGGCGGTCCCGAAATGGCTGTCGGTGAGACCGATCCGCTTGCCGAGCGCATTCATCTGGTCGGTGAAGGCCTGCTCGGTCCCCGAGATACATTCCGCGAGAACGACCGAAGCGTCGTTGCCCGAAAGAGTGACGATGCCTTTCAGGAGATTCTCGACGCTGACCTGCTCGCCTGCGGAGAGGAACATGGTCGAGCCCGCTTTCGGGCCATGCCATTTTTCCCAGGTCTCGGGCCGGACGGTGCACATCTTGTTGAGCGACAGCTGGCCGGCGTCGATCAGTTCGAAGGCGACCTCGGTGGTCATCATCTTCGCCATCGACGCGGGCGGCATGTGCATGTCGGCGTTCTTCTCGTAGAGCACCGCCCCCGAATTGACGTCGTAAAGATAGGCAACCTTCGCAGGCGTATCGAACTGCGGCGCTGCGGCCGGAGCTGAGCTCGCGAAAAGGATGGAGGCGGCGGTGGTGAGGAGGATGGTGCGCGACATCGAAATTCTTGGGACCCCTGATTCAGGCTGGCGGGAGCGCCAGTCTATCGCCGGGCAATCGCGTTCGCCAGAACTCCGACCGAAATCGCGTAGAAATTCGAACAATTGTAATCGAGGATCGCGCGGTAGTTGGTGGTCATGAGATAAGCGGTGGCGTTTGGCCCGTCCGGCTCGATCAGCGTCGCCATCTCATTGTCGGCCAGCGATCTTCCGAGCGGGGTCACTCCGAGCGCTCGCCACTCGCGCATGCTGAGCCAGCGACTCAACCGCCTGTAGACCTGCGGGCAGCGAGGCGCAGTGATCCTCGAGACGATCGCGCTCCGGTTGAGATTCGAGGGAGTTCGAACAGCAATCCCCCAGGGAATATTGGGCTTCCAGCCGGCATCTCGCAGGTAAGTGGCGATCGAGGCGAGTCCATCGAGCTCGTTCGACCAGATGTCGGCATAGCCATCGCCGTCGCCGTCCGCTCGAAGACGTAGCGCGACCGACGGCATGAACTGCGGATAGCCGGTCGCTCCCGCCCAGCTTCCCTTGAGGCGGTAGCGCGGCACGCCCATGTCGATCAGCTTCAGTGCGGAAACGAACTCGCTCTCGAACATGGCGCGGCGGCGGCCGTAATAGCCAAGGCTCGCGAGCGCCCCGAGAAGGTCGGTGCTGCCCGTCACGGTGCCGTAGCTCGTTTCCAGTCCCCAGATCGCCATCAGCACTGCGGGATCGACCCCGTAGCGCGCTTCGAGGCGGCGGAGCCCTGAATAATGTTCGGAATAGTTCGCCTGTCCCCTCGATATCAGCGACCTTGTGACGTGGCTCCTGAGGTAAGGAGCAAGCGCACCGACAACTCCGTTCGAGGAATGCGCGACCGGCTCGGTGCGTTCGAGCTGGATGACGCGGCTATTCATGTCGAGCCCGGGCACATTGGCCTGGATGGTCGATTCCCGGACACCCTCAAGCCGCGCGAGCGCGGCAAGGCGGACCTTGTAGGTTTCCCAGCTGTAGGAAGAGGACTGGGCGGCTCCAGCGAGCGGCGCAGAGACCTGGGCAAGCTCGATCGGCTGAGACACGATCGGCGATGCCGATGACCCGATCGAAGCGGCCGACGCCGACACCCAAAACCAGCCAATTAGCGACAATTACGCCCCCTCCTCACGACATCCGAGGCTAATGTGAACAACCCCTTCGGGGCCAGCTTGGTTCAACCCGCTCCTTGCACGTCCCGTCCCGACCAGCGATCGGCAATAGACCTGAGATAA